>CAJXOL010000016.1 GCA_913057675.1 uncultured Pseudomonadota bacterium
CTACACACTGCATATCGTCGGCAGCGTCAGATGTGTATAAGAGACAGATCCTAAGTTGGCATTTGAACGACTCTCATCTCCCAATGAGTTAGAGATAACCAGAGTGCTGACGTTAGGAATCTTTGATTTGCTAACGCTTCCAAAGAGACAATCTCTCGCAAGCTCTCAAGTTGATTTAATTCAATTAAATATAACTTCTTCTATTATTAAGCATTTGACAGAAACGAAGCTGGCGTGGGTGCGTGCGATCGCAGCTGAAGAGTCCAGAGAGTTTTCAAATAAAGCGATGAAAAGCGCAGCAGCAAGCGCAGAGTTATCAAGGCGAATGGAGCAGGTGGGTAACTTCAACAAGTTAGAGCGTGCGCGGGAGCAAGCCTATTATGCGGGCTTCGCTACTAAGAATGCGTTGGCCAGACATGAGGCATCTATGGCCCGAGAAAATTTAGTTCGTTTATTGGGCCTAAATAGTACTCAGCAGCGTAATTTAAAATTGCCTCTGAAGTTGCCTGAACTACCGGGTCAAATTGTCACAGTAGAGGCGATCGAGCAGGCTGCTAATCAAGATCGAATTGACGTCAGGCTTGCTAAAAATGAAGTGTTGATGTTGGGTGAGGCTCAAGGACTAGAGTTTTTAACCAGTTTCACTGATGTTGAAATGTCTTTGATTGATGAAACCAAGTTCGGTGACGAGCGTTCCTCTTCAGATGGTTTTGAATTAGAGATCGTACTACCTGTTTTCGATTGGGGCGATCAAAGGCGAGAGGCTATGAGTCAACGTACTCAATCCGCCGTTTATCGATATCAACATGTGGTTCAAATTGCCGTCATTGAGCTACGACAATCATATGAAACGTATCTAGTCTCCTACGAAATCGCAAAACATTACCGCGATGAGGTCGTACCTCTTCAAAAGGTCATTTCCGAGGAAAACTTGTTGAGGTATAACGGCATGATCATTGGGGTGTTTGAACTTTTGGCGGACTCGCGTGAACAGATATCCGCGGTGCTGGGTGCGATAGAAAGTAAGAGACAGTTTTGGGTTTCTCATGTGGCTCTTGATGCATCTTTGATCGGAAACCCGATGAGTATGGTCTTGAGCGAAATACAAAACAACCAAACGAGCGATAAACAAGCGCATTAAAAATGGATAGATTTCGACGGAAATTTTTGACTGCCGCGGGAGGGATTGCCGCTGCGAGCACTGTTGCTCGAAGCGCTCTTGCCGCATTGCCTGAGATTGTTACTCAGGATAGATCCGACACGATAGTTTCACCGATAGAGCACGAGGGCCGCTATACCCCAGTCACTACGCTGAACGGGTGGACTTTGCCATGGAGATTAAACGAAGGCGTTAAAGAATTCCATCTGGTAGCGGAGCCTGTAATTAGAGAGTTGGCGCCTGGTTTTATAGGTCATTTATGGGGGTATAACGGGCAAAGTCCAGGGCCAACCATTGAGGTGATTGAAGGGGATAGTGTTCGAATTTTTGTGACTAATCGATTGCCCGAGCGGACGAGCGTCCACTGGCATGGGCAACGTTTGCCCAATGGTATGGATGGTGTTAGCGGCTTGAATCAAAAAGCTATAGAGCCAGGAAAAACATTCGTGTACGAATTTACGGCTAGGCGTGCAGGTACTTTTATGTATCATCCTCACTCGGATGAAATGACGCAGATGGCTATGGGAATGATGGGGTGTTGGGTGACGCATCCGAAGCAAACAAGTCCAGCCATAGGTCCCGTAGATCGTGATTTCTGCTTCTTATTGAATGCTTATGATATTGAGCCGGGTAGCTATACTCCCAGAATTATGACTATGACGGATTTCAATATATGGACGTGGAACAGTAGGGTATTCCCCGGAATAGACTCACTGAATGTGCGGTTGAATGACCGAATTCGTATTCGTATTGGTAATTTAACTATGACGAATCATCCAATACATTTGCACGGACATGAATTCGAGGTTACTGGGACAGATGGGGGGGCAACGCCGCCTCAAGCCAGATGGCCTGAGGTGACGGCAGATATTGCGGTTGGCCAGATGCGCCAAATTGAATTTACTGCGAGTGAGCCAGGCGATTGGGCTTTTCATTGTCATAAAAGCCATCACACAATGAATGCGATGGGACATGATGTGCCAACCTTGATTGGTGTTGATCATCGAGGTGTGGCAGAGCAAATCAGTGACTTGATTCCGGACTACATGGTGATGGGAGAACGAGGCATGGCGGACATGAGTGAGATGGAAATGCCTCTGCCGGAAAATACAATTCCAATGATGACTGGTCAAGGACCTTACGGCTCCGTTGAAATGGGCGGTATGTTCAGTGTGCTGAAGGTCAGAGAAGATCAGGCTCCTAATGATTATTCGGACCCTGGTTGGTATCAGCAGCCGCTAGGCAGTCAAGCAAGTCCAGTTGATGAGCCAAGCCCTGAAGCGATACGAACTGACCGCGCCGGCAAGTCTCTCATGTCAGGCTCCCAAGATCTCAACGAGGCTATTGAGGTTCAAATTAGAAAACCAGGAAAACACGACCACTCTTAAGATAAGGATGAAATATGAGTCAATGTAAAGGCAAAATTTTAATAGGACTGATGGCGCTATTCAGCTTTGTCGCCACTCCGCATGCGGGGCACCATGAGGCGAACAGCAAAGAGCATGATTCAATGCACGACCGGCCAAACAGCGTTGCGTGCGTTGATGCCATTTCGTGTCCAAGGGCCCACGGTATCGTTATTAATATTAACAGAGAGCTAAATAAGATAACCCTAAGGCATGGGGAAATCGCTTCTATTGAGATGCCGCCAATGACTATGGTGTTTAACGTAGAAGACCCTAGAAAGCTTGATATGCTAAAGCCAGATGACCACGTGTTGTTTTACGTTGAGTCTATTAATGGTGAATTTGTCATTATGGAAATGGACAAGGATAAGCATTAATAGTAGACCGTATACTGCATACGATTGCCTCGTTATTAGCGGGTCCGATATATAGTCTGCTCACAGATCAACGGGGCTCTAGAATGATTTTTATTTAGAGTGTTTTTTCTTTTAACTAGAAGGATGAAATATGAAAAATTCGAAGGACTATCTGAGTGAAGCCAATAGTGTAGTTGAGCGTGTAACAGTTACTGAAGGTATTGCCCTGCATAAAACAAAGGAAGCACTCTTTGTTGATGTTCGTGATTCTGCTGCAATAGCAGACTCCGGAACTATTTCTGGTGCACTCAGAATACCTCGTGGATTTATTGAATTTGCAGCAGACCCTGATAGCCCTTTTCATAACTCAGCGTTAACTAAAGAAGCTACGATCATTCTTGTTTGTGGCGCCGGCGGACAGGCTGCACTTGCTGGAAAAACACTAATAGAGATGGGTTATAAAAAAATAAGGAATGTGGGTGGGTTCCCTGATTGGCGCGATGCTGGTGGAGAAACTGAGTCCGCATAAAGAGGAGCACTCTTTTAGGGTATCCCGTTCGCGGGGGCTAATACAGAATCAGGATGCTTGTTTGGATATTTCGGTAGCTGTGCGTCCTCATGAATTGTAACGTCGATTTGCGCGATCTCGAGACGGTTTGCTGTCTTACTAAATTAACAGTTTCAGATTGTGGCTAGAGATTAATAATGAAAACTACACTTTCTTCAATGTTCGCACTTGCATGCGTTTATGCCACATCTGTGGCTTTGGCGGCTAGCCCCGTTGGTCTGTGGAAAACGATTGATGACGAGACAGGCCGTGAACGTTCATTCATACGAATTATTGTTGCGGGGGATACGATTGAAGGCACTATTGAGGACATCATTTCTCTTCCCGGTGATGATCCTGAGCAGTTGTGTCGTGATTGTGAGGGCTCGCTTAAAGACCAGCCAGTTATTGGTATGAAGATTATGTGGGGGCTCTACGGAGGTGGTGCGTCTTGGAAAGACGGCTACATTATGGATCCAAATAATGGCAAGACATATCGATGTAAATTGACCGTGGAAACCGATGATCAATCTATGCGTGTTCGCGGTTATAGTGGCATCTCGTTATTAGGTCGCACGCAGACTTGGTATCGAGTGCAGTAGACTGAAGAGTGTCTGTTGGAACGGGTGCGGAATTTATTGATTTCCCTCAATAAGCTGATCATACCATTCATGCACAACTAACTCGGCGAGTTAACTGTGCATGAATGTAAAACTTCTTACTTCAACAAAAATGTACCTGCACCTTCTCCCCAACCATTGTTGTTGACCCACTTAAGAGATCCAGAGGCGCCTTCGAATCGACCTGTTCCACCTTTGACATCACCTGTGCAATTTCCCGTAGCATCACAGTCCCAGGATAGGACCCAAAGGTCTCCAGTAGTCGGTTCTGTCATGTTGCATGCACCATTTCCGCCGGTCGAGGCATCCCACCAGCCAGGGCATACAAAATTTGTATGAATAACATCACCCGATTCCAATGTCGTTATATTGGTCCCACGAAATACGCCAGACATGCGCATGAAGTCACCATGTGCAACCGCAACAACATCAACCCAATCTCCACCATAGGTCATGGTGGCCGCATGATGGCCCGCAACCGCAGGTGTAGCTAAGAGCCCCAAAAATAAACTTAAACTCGTGATAAAAGCTTTCATATTCATCCTCCAATGTTATTTATTAGTAGATATGAAACTGCGTATGTGAAATACATACAAACTTAATATATAACACATCGTTCTTTTCGTGCAATTTTTCATCTAAAGTCACGACTATATTAAATTGCACCAGGTGCGAGTAAGTCGAGGTGAGGTTTGGCCTGTGTTCGTTCAGTAAGGCGCTTTAGTTAAGCCGCAACGCAGTTTGTGTTGGATGGCCTGTTTACTTGCTGACATTCACAAATAAACGTATGTAGGCAGATCAAATCAAAAAAAGACCACTTGTTTCCAGCTAAATCGTAGTCTACTCAGTATTAGTTTTGATGAAATCAATGTTGTCATGAGTTGATTTATTAATATGCTGGATATCGATATACTCGGTCATACAGTCTGCAGGGACTGTTATAGCGTGTTCAGCTATCATTTATCTCACGGATTTAAATTTATAAAGAGAAGGTGTTTATGCCATTAGTACGAATTGATACTAGCGATGAATGGGCCGATTTCGAAGTCAGGTTGATCGGTGATGCTGTTTTTAAAACTCTACAAGAAGTATTCAGCGTGCCCGATGGGGACAAGTTTCAGGTGATAGGTCGCCACGCCTTGTGCGACTTAAATATTGCCTCTTCATTTCATGGAATGGAGTACTCAAATCAAATTCTATTAATTCAGATTACTTTGAATGAGGGACGTGGCCCTGAACTAAAGAAAATTTTTTATAAAACTTTAGTGCAGGACATTCAGTCTGTTGTTAATGTTCGCTCCGAAGATGTAATAGTGAATTTGGTCGAAGTATGTAAAGAAAACTGGTCTTTTGGGAATGGATTGGCACAGCTCGCCTAGGTGCTACAGATGATTGGTTACTCTCGAATGCAGGCTCATGAAGTAACCGACCGTTGTAGTGAATGTTGAATGTTTCCTGTTGAAGATTGATAGAGAAAATCGTACAGAACGAGTAAGGTTTTAGGGTGGGTAATGGAAGGTTTTGGGTTTCAAGTAGAGGTGAAACGGACGGATCGTAAGAAATCAGCGTCGATTGCTCTTGTGGGGACTCTCGTTAAAATTTCCGTTCCCAAGGGTTTGACAGATAGTCTCATCAGAGATTTAATAATCAAACGCTCACCTTGGATTAAGAAGAAACTTAGAGAGCAGTCCTTAAGACCCACCTTTAAACCAAAGAAATATGTCAATGGTGAAACCGTTCATTATTTAGGAGAGGACTACTGTCTTCAGGTTGTTGCTGGGGATCAAGCTTCAATCCAAATAGTCGATAGATATCTTGTCGTGACTGTCCTGCATTGCGAGAAGGATGAAGAACAAAGAGTCAGACTTCTTCTAGAGGGCTGGTATCAAGGACAGGCATTTCTGAAGCTTAAAGAGAGGACAGAGAGTTTTACAAAAATAATAGGGGTTACGCCAAAGTCTGTAAAAGTTAAAAATTACAAGTCAAGATGGGGTTCCTGCTCCATAAGCGGAGAAATCACGTACAACTGGCGCATTGTACTTGCACCTCATCGTGTCATTGATTATGTCGTTGTACACGAGTTATGTCACCTACTCGAGCACAACCACTCAGCTAGATATTGGAGACACGTCGAACAATATGCACCTGATTGGAAAATATGCAGAAAATGGCTGAGGCATCATCAGCAGATGCTGGGCATAGGTAACTAGGGAAGAGCTCAGTGATAAGGTGGGACGTTAACGAGCGGCCGTTTAAGAGCTTGCATACGACGATAAAAAGGCAAAATTTTGATTTTAACTGTTGATGGACAACAAAAGGGGAAGATTATGGAACGTGTTGGAGGCTGTTTGTGTGGGGAAACGCGATATGAGATAGTGGGTGATCCGGTTAGAGTAATCTATTGCCATTGCAATGATTGCAAAAAGCAGACGAGCGCTCCCTATTCAATAGTGGCTAGTTATGCGAAGGAGCAAGTTTCTATTCAGAAGCCGGGATTTTTAAAAACCTATGAGTCAGTTGGTGATTCGGGTATGCCAGTCAAACGTACGTTCTGTAGTAACTGTGGGTCCCCAATTTTCTCTGAGGTCCATGTGGCACCGGAAATGTTGCACATTAAAGCAGGAGGCTTTGACGATATGTCGTGGCTAGAACCTAGCGCTGAAATTTACACGAAAGATAAAGTTCGGTGTGCGAATATCAATGAGTCGATTGATAGTTACGCTGGCGGCCGGCCACGAAAGTAAATATGTTTGGTCGCAAAAAATTTGTTGGTTTATCGTTCAATGCTAACGAAAATATAGAGTAATTTATATGTTCGCTGAACAGGAGTTTATTTCCGAAGGTGCAATTTTAAGAGGACGCTGGTATTCAACAAAAGAACCAACAATCTCTCCTTGTATTGTCATGTGCAATGGAACCTCTGCAACTGTTTCGATGGCACTGTCTAGTTATGCTGATGAGTTTCAGAAAAATGGTTTTAATGTTTTTTTATTTGATCACGTTGGGTTCGGAAGAAGTGAAGGTAAAGACAGGCAAACAATAAATCCTTGGGTGCAAGGCAAAGGTGTGGCAGATGCCGTTGAGTTTGTAAGGTCGCAAGTGGCATCGCATAACGGAAAAATTATACTTTGGGGCGACAGTTTTTCGGGTATGTTGGTTCTAGTGGTGGCTGGCTTGGTTGATGGCTTGTCTGGCACAATTTCATTTGCCGCATCGTGTGGAGTAAATGTTTTAGAGTTTAAAAATCCAAAAGAAAGCTTAACAGCTTTAAAAACCATATTTTATGCTGGCGAATTTGATCAATTGGGAGATTCAGTGCGAGAAGGGCCAATGCCAGTTGTTTCGTCCGACCAAGAGGCTAACCCATCTTTACTTAAACCAATACAAGCGTTCCGCTGGTTTATAGAGCAGGGCGGCCAATGGAATAGCGGTTGGGAGAATAGAGTTACGCGCGTCATTCCGGAAACCGACGTTCCTTTCTCTCCTTTAGTTACAGCACCATTCATAAAAGCACCAGTGCTAATGATGATTGGTAAGCAAGATGAAATGCCGCAAATTAGTACTGATGTTCAGTCGGAGGTGTTTAGAAGGGTGAAAAGTAAAAAGCAAATTTATGAAATTGACGGAGGTCATTTTGGTGCTCTCTATCCTGATACGCCTTTGTTTTATGAGGCAATAGATATTCAACTTAAATTTATTAAATCTATTATTTAAAGATTGATAATGGTTTTGATCAGTTCCATCGGTATAGTTTGTGTTGTCGTATCTTGTTCGGTAAAAAAAATTAATATGGAAAACTCGAATATGTCTTTTGTACAATCAGTGAAACGTTGTTTTGTTAATTATAAGAATTTTTCGGGAAGATCCTCGAGAGCCGATTATTGGTTTTTTTATCTGTTTGATATCTTTGTCTTTAATCTGATGAGTATCATTCAAGGATCGTCCAACTTTGGTGAAGGATTGATATCGGTAGATACGCTGATTATTATGATCGGGGTTGGGGTGGGTGTTCCTTATCTTGCTGTAGGGGTGCGTCGCCTCCATGATGTCAATAGATCTGGCTGGTGGTTGTTAGCCGCTGTTACCATCATAGGTATTTTTTTGCTTCTTTATTGGCTAATAAAAGCCGGTGATGCTGAGCCAAATAGATTTGGTGAGAAACCAATAACATAAATTTTTTTCTGACTGATACGAGAAGAGATAATTGATGAAAAGTAGAATGAATTTCGAACAGGTTGTTAGCAGTCGACAGAGCGTGAGAGGGTACAAAAAGGATGTAGTGCCACGTGAACTGATTGAAGACATTATTAATTCAGCGAGAAGGGCCCCTTCCTCAATGAATACTCAACCGTGGCATGTGCATGTGGTGACTGGAGTAGCTCTTGATGAGGTGCGTACGCGAAACATGGAGGAAATGCTGGCGGGCGCTGAGCCAAAGCGTGATATTAATAGTCACAAGGAATATGAAGGTGTGCATCGTTTTCGCCAAGTGGCTATCGCCAAGAAATTGTTTGCGGCCATGGGAATTGCTCGTGAAGACAAAGACAAGAGGCAGGATTGGGTGATGCGAGGATTTCGACAGTTCGATGCGCCAGTATCCCTTGTGTTAACTTACGATCGAAACCTGGATCCTGGGGCAGTTGTGCATTTTGACTTGGGTGCCCTTTGCTACGGCATTGTACTGGCAGCTTGGGACAGGGGGCTTGGCACAGTTATTAACGGTCAAGGCATTATGCGTTCAGATATTGTCAGGGAAGTGGCCAACATCCCCGAGGATCAAATTATCATGACCTGTATTGCCATGGGATATCCTGATGATTCATTTGCTGCTAATGGCGTGCGTGCCGATCGAGAAGAGCCTGCAGACTTTGTCCGTTACGTAGGGTTCTAGCGCAGGCTTATTGTTAAGCCAGTAAGCGTTCGTAGGCTTAAAGTTCCCACCACTCAGTTTTGATTGGAGTGGTACTTAATTTCTGAATGCAAAAAAATTGTTTTCGATCTTTAGTCACCTATTCTCACTCCATCTTTAAATATTCCAGTTTCCCATTCAGAGACTTCGCCATCTTTCCAGTAACTAACCCAAGCACCATCTTGTTTGCCATTAATGTAATTACCCTTAGAGCGTAATTTTCCATTGTCCCAATATGTATGCCAGACCCCTTCTTGCTTCCCGTTCTTCCAATTCTCCTCGCTCCATAAACGCCCATTGTCGAAGTGATAAACCCAGGCTCCCTCTTGCTTCCCCTTACTGTAATTACCCTTCGACGATAATGCTCCATTTGGCCAATAAGCAACCCAAGCCCCTTCTTGCTTACCATTTTTAATTGACCCTTTAGTACGTCTGTCATCAAGTTCACCCGTGAAGGGCGTGTCAGAGGCTCGCATGTAAAAAAGACCGTCTTGTAATACCAAGTCATCCATAGACTCGCTCCAGCTGACCAGCGGGACAAGCGATATTAAGAATAGAGGAATAATAAATAGAATATGCATATCAAAACTTTACTACGAAACAAAAAAAAATACATTTAAATCCTAGTTTCCTTTTTTTACATCATTGAGAAAGACTCTATAAATTATCTCAGCATGTGCAGTCGCTCCTTAAATTGCATGATCCATAATGATTTCAACAAACAGTATATTTAGTTAGGCATGATATTGGACTGCAACAAAATATTGAGTGAATTAAACTACTGCGCAGGCATTTTATGACTTGATGTTCAATCAATGTGAGTCGCGTGACGCAATCGAACAGTGTGTTGGTGACGTATGCATACAACACAATCCTGAGGTGGCTGATGGGAAGGCGCCTTCCATCGAATATTTTGAGCGAATGCAGGGCGGGTATCCCGGAAAGAAGGTTTATTTCAAACGGGCTATTGCCCAAGGCGACCTTATGGTACTTCAGTGTTATCAACAATGGCCATAAGGCACTAATTACGCATGGATCGACATTTTTCGATTCTATAATAATGGAAAAATCATCTACCATGTTTTAGTTTCGGTTCAAGGTCGCCTCTGGCTATCAGCATTAGCTATGATACTGGCGAGTTTCGAGGATTTCGACTTTTATACTAATTTCGCCACTTAATGGAACAACCTATCGAGGGGGTTTGTTGGGCAGGGCCTCTTCCAGTTTTAGCGATCAGACGCATAGCATTTAAGAGTTCTGGATTCCTGCTGTTTGTAGTCCCCATTGTGGCGTCATCAATGCGACCTCGATATTGCAATTTTCCATCTGAATTGAAACCAAAAAATTCTGGAGTGCATATCGCCCCATACGCCTTACCGACTGATTGGTCTTCATCAATGAGATAGGGAAATACAAAGTCATATTTTTTGGCAAACACTTTCATATTTTCTGGGGAGTCTGCCGAATAATTTTCATAGTCATTTGACATGATGGCAATCACATTGATGCCTTCCGCTGTCAATTGCTTGCTATCGCTCGCCAAACGTTCTGCAATGCCTTGAACGTAAGGGCAGTGATTGCATATGAAAGTAATCAGAAGACCATGCTCGCTAATGTGATCACTCATAGTGAAGTTTTGACCATGTGCATCTTTCAGTGTGAAGTCGGATGCAGTCCAGCCATACTTGCAAATTGGCGTATTTAATAACATTGTTAACGTTTCTCAAAAATGGGATCCGAAGGTTTTTAGGCGCCTTTATTAATAAAAGCCTTCGAGAACGTTTTTACCGATCACTCGTCCGCTTTCTTGTTGCGTATGAGCTTCAGTAAGGGTCTGAGCGCTGATCTTACCTAGATTTTTTGTCACTGTTGAGATAAGTGTCCCATCGTCCAGCATTTCAGAAACACGGTTGAGCAATTTGTGTTGCTCATCAATATCGGTAGTGTTGAACATTGGGCGAGTGAACATGAATTCCCAAGCAAAACGAATTGCCTTTTGCTTACCTGATTTAATGTTCAGCACTTCCGGGTCATCAATAAAGGCAACTGCGCCACGAGGCTTTATCAGTGAAATGATGGCATCAAAATGACCCTCAGTGCCTGTCAAAGCAGCAACATATTTTGGTTGAATGCCCAAGGTTTTCATCTGCACATCAATAGGCTCATTATGATTAATGACGTGATCTGCTCCCATTTTTTTGACCCAATCAATGCTCTCTTGGCGGGACGCCGTTGCGATAACAGAAAGATTGGTCAGTTTTTTTGCAAGTTGGATGAGAATAGAACCAACACCCCCAGCACCACCAATGACAAGAAGTTCGTCATTCGCGTTATTTGTAACGCAGAGACTGTCAAAGAGGAGTTCCCATGCTGTTATGGCAGTTAAAGGAATACCGGCTGCTTCAGCCATGCCAAGTGAAGATGGTTTTTTACCAACGATGCGTTCATCAACAGCATGGAGTTCTGAATTTGTGCCGGGGCGGGTTATGTCGCCAGCGTAAAAGACTTCGTCGCCGATGCTGAATTTTGATACAGCACTACCAACTTGTTTAACGATGCCTGCTGCATCATAACCGAGGACTTTTGGAGTTCCCTCAGGTTCGGCACGTTTGCGAAGCTTCGTATCAACAGGGTTCAATGAAACGCCATGCACTTCGACAAGTAGATCATGCACGCCAATCTCAGGTGTGTCAGTTGAAAATTCGGTAAAACCAGCATTCTCTATCGACCCCATTTGTGTATAACCAATGGCTTTCATATCTGTATGCCTTTCTTACTCTCGTGATGATAAAAATACATTAACTTCAGATAGATACGAGTCATAAACTATCATTAATCTCAATTTATAGTGTGTTTATGAGGATATCTATCGATCATGTATGTTCGGCTCGATACTCCGCCTGCATGTTCATGGAGTGAGCACTCCTGTTATGTTTTTTACTTTAATATGTGATGCGGTCGGTTTTCAAATTCATCGTGACCGTCCAGTGTTTAATGATGCAGAACATCCTGACCGTTGGCGCAATCAGGTAAGTCTGATGTTCGATCCTTAACTTGGCTCTAATCAATTACTGGTCGGAACGTTACCGGTTTGAAATTGTCGATACAGGTAACAAATAAAACAATATTATTTTAGGAAAAAACACCATTTATGAGTGCGATTATTGAGATAAAAAAATTGACGAAGCAATATGCGGATGGCTATCGTGCGCTTGATGATATCTCTGTTCAAATCAATGAAGGTGAGATCATATCGCTTCTTGGACCGAACGGCGCAGGTAAAACAACATTAATTTCCATAATTTGCGGCTTGACGACGCTTACTAATGGTTCTGTAACGATCGCTGGTTTTGATGTCGTAAGAGACTACCGTAAGACGCGCTCACTTATCGGACTTGTTCCTCAGGAAATGACGCTAGAGCCATTTGAGACGGTTTTAGGAACGGTCAACTTGTCGCGAGGCCTTTTTGGTAAGAAACAAGATAGAGCTCATATCGAAAATATATTACGCCAGCTTTCTTTGTGGGATAGGCGAAATACTCAAATTCGAGAACTTTCAGGGGGTATGAAACGCCGGGTTTTGATTGCGAAAGCGCTCAGTCATGAACCCAAAATTCTTTTTTTGGACGAGCCAACGGCGGGAGTGGATGTTGATATGCGTCGTGATACATGGACGGTCATTAAGGATTTAAAACGACGCGGTGTCACGATCGTGCTGACCACGCACTATATTGAAGAGGCTGAAGAGATTGCTGACCGAGTGGCTGTAATCAATGGGGGGAAGATCATTTTGATCGAAGAAAAAAATGAATTGATGAAGCGATTAGGCACAAAACAGTTATGTGTCGAGTTGGAGAAGCCCATGACAGACATTCCTAAAAGCTTGATACGGTTTGACATTCAGATTGAAAATAGTGGCTCTCGACTTCTCTATCGATATGACGCCAGCATGAAGAGTACTGATGTTCACTCGGTATTAGCCGCTTTGGCGACGGAGAATATCGTTATAAAAGACTTGCAGACCTATGAGAGTTCTTTGGAGGATATTTTTGTCGATTTGGTAGCTAAGGAGAAGAATTAATGAATATCTATGCAATGAGGGCTATCTATCATTTCGAAATGGCCCGTTCCTTTCGCGCTCCGCTGCAATCGATTGCTTCGCCCGTAATCTCAACCATCCTTTATTTTGTTGTCTTTGGATCAGCTATAGGTAGTCGAATGACTATGATTGATGGTGTCCCTTACGGTGTGTTTATAGTTCCTGGACTCATTATGCTTACTGTGATTATTCAGTCAGTGGCGAATGCTTCTTTTGGTATTTATTTCCCTAAGTATCTCGGCACCATCTACGAGCCATTGTCTGCACCTATTTCTCCATGGGAAATGGTTATCGGTTACGTCGGTGCGGCGACGACAAAATCCATCGCATTGGGATTGATTATTCTCGCCGTGTCATACCTCTTTGTCCCGATCACAATAGCGCATCCGTTGGTGATGTTGTTTTTCTTGTTCATTACCTCTGTGGCTTTCAGCTTGCTCGGATTTATTATCGGGATTTGTTCCCGCAATTTTGAACAACTTAATATAGTGCCGACTCTGATTTTGACCCCGCTTGTCTTCTTGGGAGGGAGTTTCTATTCCATAAAAATATTACCGCAAGTCTGGCAAACGATAACGCTTTTTAACCCCGCGGTATATCTTATTTCTGGTTTTAGGTGGGCATTTTTCGATGTCTCAGATGTACCTGTCACTCTATCCTTGGTAGCCATTGGCTTGTTTAGCGCGCTACTGCTTGGAATTGTATCCTGGATATTTTCTACTGGATATCGACTGAGAAACTGACTCGCTGGGTCTAATATTGCATTTCATTATTAAGACCCATTACTGACGGTGTTAGAACTAAATGTGACAACATGAGGTATCCCTCATTCGGTGGTACGTGTAGAGGTGAAATAAATTGAATTTTTATTTTTATTTATTCTTCGATGGGCAACGATATGCTGCCGGGCAGAAAAGCTAATACGTATAAATTGAAGTTAGTAGCTTGCTGAGATCTTATGAGTGAGAAATAGATTAAATATTAATTTCGATTAATGACACATCACTCATTTCACTTTTGTTTTGGATGCAAAATAATCCATCACAGCTAACAATACCCCTGAAATGACAAAAGCGGCATGAGTGAGTAGCATCCATTTCAGATCTTCCTTGTTGACCGCTTCCATATTCATAAATTGCTTTAATAAATGGATACCTGAGATTGCGACAATTGAGCCAATAAGTTTTATTTTTAAACCACTAAAATCCACTGTCCCCATCCAGCTAGGACGATGGGCGTCGTCTCCAACGTCAATATGAGAAACGAAATTCTCATAACCAGCAAAGATAACCATCAACAAAAGATTTCCAGTTAACGACAAATCAATCAGCGTTAACACGAATAGTAGAACATCACTCTCGGAAGAAGCGAGTACTCCTGGAATAAAATGAAATATCTCTTGCGTGAATTTAGCTAGTAATATCGCCAAAGCGAATACCAGTCCGATGTAAAAGGGAGCTAATAACCAACGACTCGCGAACAACAATTTCTCGATTTTATGATTAAATGCCATATATCCTCGTTTCTCTTACAGTTAGACATCAGCTTATTTTTCGTTGTCTCAGTTGTCGATCTTAACAATTGATCAAACTAACGTGCACTATACTTAATCAAATTATAAGTTGTAAGCTGCTTTGATCTTGTGGTTCTGCGTTACGCGGTTAACATCGGTTGAATGAAGCTGGATGCTTCTAATCTTTGATTCTAAAAACTTATGTTATTTATGTAAATCAATAACTTGAGCGTGTATATTTGGCGGACATGACTAGGTTGGTTAGCGCTGATCAAGAGTAATCAAGAGAAAATTCTGAATATCGACAGAAAAGCACAGTAAATAACAAAATTGAGTATATTTGCCAAAAAAAGAATCGTGAAAGAAGATGGAGTCTAAGTCTCAATAAGACTCAATGAACTATGGTTCCACGTGACGGAACGGCCGACCTAATTGCTTGAAGAAGATAGATATGTGGATGTTCACTGGTTCGCACTCGTAATTGAGCGACGTTTAGTGCTACTTGTAGGTTGCCCTCCTATCGGAAAATAAACGCACTCGCTTTCGCCAAGCTTTATATGATCCAATTTTTAGATTTTTTCGCATGAGAGCTTTTACTTCTGTCTCCCTAATCCCATGCACTTCCCTTATATTTTTGAAGCTTGCGTGATCAGAGAGCGCCATTTCGATAATTTCGCTAATTTCGGTCTGGGAAAACTCTTTTTTCATAGGTCTTTGCTACCCTAGTTATCACTAAACTCTATAAATTAAAGGCGATAAATACAACAATCACTACGACAAATACTTATATGATCAGTTCGCACGTCGAGCGGAATTTAAGTAAATATCGAATAGGTATCTCTTTGCTTAATGCTATCTTAATCAAAAAAGGCGCCCGTGGGCGCCCAGTCAAGACCATGCTAATAATTAGCTCGGTAAAATTTGACTAACTATCTGATTTCATAAGTCAAACTCTGATTGCACATTGACTCAATCCCTGCCGTACCTTTACACGTCCAAGGTCCTTGACCAGTTATTCCAGCATATTTACCTGTACCACCAGTAATATAATTATTGCCTTGATTGACTCCGGCGTTACCATCAAAATTGGTGTAAACATTATCTCCATCGGCATCGCTCCAAGAACATTTGCCGGCGATATCACCATTAACATCAAATGCTCCGTAGCAACCTGCTACTCCCTCATGCAGCATTGCTGAACCATCTGAAGAAAATGTAAAGCCCTGACAATTAACTCCACCCACCATGGCTTCATTTGAGCCGGCCGTTGTGTAGTAGTCGCACCCCCAACCAGTATGGAATTCAATAACGCCTGACTTTGGGATATCTGCAAGTGCTGTCCCCGAAATAAATACCAATGAAGTAATTGCTATTAATAAAGCTTTCATCACTTAATCCTCCGTATATATAATTTTAGGTCATGTATCTATGGTGTACATCGCTTGTCATTTTTTGTTTTGATGACACCTGAGCGCTCGTGACATTCTACTTCCTAAATTCAGGTCGCTAAATATTTACGAACGATTTCATAATCTATCAAATGTATAAAAAACACAAGTCGTTTCTTATTTGATGTTAATGGAATCATAGGCCGTATATCGTCAGCATATTAGTTTGATGTATGAAAATCTTGCAATATTAAGGTGGAGATTAGGTTTTGGATGAAATTTTTGTACGCTCTGAATCAGCACTAAAGAGCTGTTGGTATTTAAAAACCACACTTTTTATGTGGCAGTATTTTGCCATGCACAAACTACTCAATTAGAGTGTGAAATAGTGGATGCAAAGAAATAAGGTGATACTTTTACTTGGTAGAGCGCTTGGATTTATGCCGGTTACTTTTAGCGCCTGTGCTGAACATGGCCGAAGAGAAAAAATAATCAAATAGTAACTTTTGCTTTCAATGAATGCCTGATCGAGTTGCGTACTGGTAGCTTCGCGAGAATTATAAAATATATTTTTGAATGAAATACTATCTAACTCGGTATGAAAATGAATGTTAAAACAGAATAACTTTATCTTGTCAGGACATATGTGAACGTACGTAAATATTTTTTAAGTTTTTTATAAGTAACATAATGTGTGTTACTTTTTATGCGTGTCATTGATTTATTTATTTATACATTCATTCGGAGGTTATTATGCGCAGTGTATTAAATTGGTTTGTGTTGGGTTTCGGTTTGTTAGCCTCGGCTTCTAGTTTTGCAGAAAGCGGCTCATATAAAGTCGTGGCTATGTCTGCGATCGACTTTAAGTCGATTGAAACGAATGATGGTTCTCTGGCGTCTGGTCATATGACGACCGTATCTACAGTTTCTGAAGGCTCAGGTATTTTGAAAACAGGGATGGTTGGAACTGGAGATTGTATCGTTCAGGTTGTGACACATTCCTCTGGTAAGGACATCTCGGCAACGTGCTCGATGCATTATGTAGATCTCGAGTCAAAGCTATTTATGAGCTTCGATAGGAAATCAGGTGATATTGCAACATCCGGCGCAAAAGGAGACGGTCTTGGCAAGATTGTCGGTGGTACGGGGAAATTGTCAGGTATTAGCGGTTCGTGTGCGTACACCATTAAATATATTGATGCAAATCGAAGTGTAACCATGCAAGACTGCAATTATTCGTTGTAATACATTGGTTACAATAAAGAAAAAAGGCGTCCTAGTGACGCCTTTTTTGTATTTACTACAATACTTACAGATTATGTACGGATGTGTGCAACACTCAGAAACTTATAGTTACACGTAACATTTCCAGTTGGACTGGATTTGTTAAACCGTGAGGAAATTTTAATGAATAGGTTAGGTGCAGTGTTGCTGTTGTTCTGCAGCAGTACGGGTCTTGCAGGATTTGACGAGGTAGATGGTGCAAGACGTGCTTGTGATGCCGGTGATGGAACGGCCTGTTACAACCTAGGGGTTTTGTACGCTGAGGGTAAAAGTGTTGAGTATGACTTTGTCAAAGTAATTGAGTATTACGGAAAAGGGTGCGATGGCGGTAATGAGAATGCGTGTGAAGCCTTAGGTTATGAATACTACAACGGTGGTGGAGTTAGGCATGATTATGTCGAAGCGATTAAGGTCTACGAAAAAGGATGTGATGACGGTATTGCAAATGCCTGTAACGCTCTAGGGCATGCTTACTACAAGGGTGGGAGTGTTAGGCGAGACTACGTCCGAGCGGTTGAGTATTATGAAAAAGGATGTAATGGCGGCAATTCAACTGCCTGTGATGCACTTGGTTTTGCTTACTACTACGGGGATGGTTCTGATTACTACGTAAAATCGTGTGATCTGGGTAGAGCAAATTCCTGTATGAAAATAGGCAATGCTTATGAAAGAGGTATTGGTGTTAAGCAGAGTAATAATCAAGCACTGAAATTTTTTGGTTTAGCTTGTGCTTTGAAAAGTGAATGGGGCTGCGACGACTATGCAAGATTAAAGAGAGATCTCGGTTATTAAAAAAATGATTTAAAAAAAGTAACACTCAACGGTCTGCCGCTGAATAGGGTGCCTTATGATATTCAAATTAAATCGTGAGAAGTGAGGGGATGATGATCAACAAAATTAATCCACAAGCGGAAATCGGATTTGATGTTCCCGCTGTGCCTGGTATGACAGAAAGCGAAGTTCAGACCCCTTGCCTTATCGTCGACCTAGATCGACTTGAATATAATCTGAAAAAAATGGCTGATTTGATCGCACCTTTCAATGTGTCTCTGAGAGCGCATGCGAAGATGCATAAATCAGTTGATGTCGCGCTCTTGCAGCTGACCATTGGGCAAGCAAGCGGCATCTGTTGTCAGAAAGTGTCAGAGGCTGAAGTGTTCTTCAGGGCAGGAATCACTGATATTTTGATTACTAATCAAGTGTGCGATGCACGGAAAATATCTCGATTGGCGGGTCTTGCCGCCTCTGGCTGCCGTATATCGGTTTGTGTTGATGACATGAGAAATGTTGCCATGCTCTCAGAGGAGGCGCGTAAACAGAACACACAAATTCATTGTTTAGTTGAGTTGGACTGTGGCGCCGGGCGGTGCGGCGTTTTAAATGTAGCGCAAGTTGTAGAACTTGCCTCGGCCATAGATGCAGCACATTGCCTAGTTTTCGAGGGCCTTCAGGCCTATCAAGGCAGAATTCAGCATGAGACTGATTATGGGCTGCGACAAAAGGTTATGAAAGACGTGATTGCGAAGGTTAAAGACTGTCGCGATACACTCGCCGCAGCTGAGCTAAGTTGTCGTGTTGTTAGTGGCGGTGGGACAGGCACTTTTTTATTTGAAGCCGCATCGGGTGTCTTCACTGAAGTCCAGTGTGGATCATATGCCTTTATGGACGCTGACTATGGTCGGGTTCACAACCGAGAGGGGGCTCGTCTGGATCAATCCGAGTGGGCAAATGCTCTTTTCCTGCTGACCAGCGTGATGAGTACGGCATTAGATGGACATGCTGTTTGCGATGCAGGTCTCAAAGTCCAATCAGTGGACAGCGGGCTGCCAGTCATTTTCGACCACGATGACATAACCTATATTACTTGCTCAGATGAACATGGCGTTATTCGAGATAAAGATAACAAGCTGAAAATTAATGATAAGTTGCGCCTGGTTCCTGGGCATTGTGATCCAACCTGTAATTTGCATGATTGGTATGTTTGTGTTCGGGACGGAAAAGTTGAGGCCCTCTGGCCAGTGTCAGCAAGGGGTAAGGCATGGTAGCTTTAGTGATTACTAGTTGCCGATTTCATATATCGTCGACTGTTAGTTGATAGTAGGGCCGTTAGTTATATAAAAACGATGATTAACGATAAGTGCTAAGTCTGTGATGATTGTGAATACTGAACTTTTAATTTAAAAATGATTCCAAGATTGCGTTGTGAGTATGTTCTTGGAAATAATAAAAGAAATGAAAACGATGATTACCTGCCTTAAATGTGATTATTCAAAAATCAAAATAATGCATATCGATCAATGATAATACGTTTAAAACCGGGAGAGAGGTCAAGTATTGCTGAAACCTCAAGCAGGAGATTGTTGCATTTATTGTTCATCTGCAACGGTTGCATATATTCCAATTGAAAGGGGGCATGTTGGCGGTTTTAATTTATCCAGTGGGAACGAGCTGTCTCATCATTAAAAGATAATGTGGTTATTCGGACTTAAAATAGGAATTGCGGCGATCGCCATTGCACTTAGCTCTTGGTTGGCGGGAAAGAAGCCTGAATTGGCAGGATTTATTATTGCCCTGCCACTAGCTTCGGTATTAGCGCTTGCCTTTTCTTACATGGAACATCGCGATACAACCTCCAGTATTACCTTTGCCAAAAGTATTATGATTGGCGTGCCAGTCTCGTGGCTTTTCTTTCTTCCATTTTTCTTTGCTGACAAATATGGGTATGGATTCTGGATGAGTTTTGGAGTTGGGATTTTGCTTCTCATCTTAGGATTTTTCATCCATAGCTATATTACTAGCCAGTTATAAGTGCCGACTTTTAACTGACGCTTCCAATTTATTCAAATTGTTCGATAAATCAGCATAGTCTCCTACCGATTATGTATGTGCAGGCCAAGTAATTTTTTATTGATACTTCTTTCGCCAAAACATGACCTTTGGGTGTCCACTAATATGTGTTTTGTTCGTATTTCTTGTGTTCTTGCGTAGCTCTCCTGCTGGGATGCTTGGAAATGAAACAGTAGCGAGCTGTTATAGAACTTAGCTCATGATGTACTGCTCTAGTTGAGCAATTGTGTGTTGTTGATCCGAAATCATTTCACGAACAACGTCTCCGATGGAGATTACAGCGATGATTGTTTTATTCTCGATAACTGGAAGATGTCTTACATGCTTTTCTGTCATGAGTGCCATACATTCGTCCGCAGATCTGTCAGGGTTGACACAAATGACGTGGCGGGTCATGACCTCGGAGACGAGAGTAAGCTTTGATGTTTTTCCATTGAGAATAATTTTTCGCGCGTAATCTCGTTCGGAAAAAATGCCAACTAATTGTTCTCCTTGTAGGACGATCAGCGCACCAACGTCGTGTTCAGCCATTTGGAGGAGTGCATCGTAAACTGTATTTTCTGGTTGGATTGATAAAATCCTATGTGCCTTTGCATGCACTATTTGCTTTACGGTTCGCATTATGACCCCCTTTTTTACCAGTATTTCGCTAGCGACAAAGTGTTGTCAAGACGGAAACCAATTATTCTTAGAAAATATATTCAACCAATTGATTTATATAGATTAAATTAATTCAAAATAGGGTGGTAGAAATTAAGGGACTCTCCGGAGGAGCCTTAATTGATGCTTTTTTTGTCCCCCCCAAGCTACCTATAGATCACGTTACCGTGTGTCGACCCTCCCTCGGGGGTGTTTAGCTCTCATAGAAATACTTTTAGTCTTCTTATATAGAAAATCAAAAAAAGGTGAGAACCTCAGAACAGTCTATGTCTCTAGGGAGAGAGGCAATCGCTACATAAGCAACATTTAGACTGCCTGAGGTTTTCTATGAAAAAGAGTATGCCGGATAAGACAAAACATCCTCAACCGGCAATGAGGTCTCTATAGACACTCAGATCGAACTAGCAATCTTAAGGCTCAACCTGATACACGTCGTAAGTAACGTACAAAGGTTTGCCGTTCTCATTAACAGGCTGGACCGAGACCATTTTTCCGATCAAAACACTACTGTTTAACCATCCATAACTCTCCGATTGAGTTCTAATTAATGGGTTCGTAATAAAGTAGCAATCTTCAGACGTGATTAACTCACCTGCTTGCCACTTTAAAAGTCCAGCCTCATTTAAAAGAAATTTTCCTGAATAAGTGAGGAGGAGTAGGGATTGGTCTTCCATTTTTATCGTTAATCGAACATCCAATTTAATGACGCCATTCGGGTACATCGTAGCCCACTCCCCAGCTGGCTCAATGATCTCACCCTGCGAACCATCGGCCATTGTGACGACCCCTGATGGAACGTTCATAATAAGCCGATCGCCGACCAGATAAGGCTGATCCAGATTCGCAGTTAGGGTCATCACGTATTTCAAGGATGGCGGAGCAACTTCTTGACCGTTAGCGGCAGAAGTGAGTGTTATAAAAACTACGAGAACTCCTAAACGTTTAATTACTTCCAACATAATTCCTCCTATTATCGTTTTTCTTAAATTAAAATGAATATAAAACTCATATTGTTTTATATTAATCAATCCTAACTTTAATTCTCTATAAATGTAAAGCGCTGTCAGATGGTGATCTAGAGTTTCTAGCTGATGGGGTTATCGTTCGCGGTGTGACGCATTACTTCGAGGAGGGCGGAGCATTCCGGTATGACAGTAAAATTACCTATGCTGGTGAAGTAGTTGAGTTCTATGATGTTGCATCTGGCGTCTGTTTCAATATTGATAAGTTTGATTTGGATTTTCGTCGAGTATTGCTATCAGTAGGGAGAGATCAGCTTTGTGTGGAGCGATAACATGAAGTCATATGAGGATAGTTATTGAACTAAATGTGAATAGGGACTCCATAGCGTACACCGTACGGTGGCTAGGTTGACTGGCTCCTCGAACCCATCGTATAAACATGGTGTGTCAATTGATTAGGTCGTTAGTTTCTTTTGCAGACTCAAAGAAACGTTATTGATCACGTAAAAAATTAAACTTGATTGGAATTTTGTATAATATTTCTGACGCAATTTTATTGCGATTACGAAGCGATATCAGTAAGGCTAAAAAAACTTTATTTTTTGGTTGGCTGATCATACGATGACAGCTGAATTGATTTAATTGGAGAATGTGTATGAGAAGAGTAGTTGCAATAGTTTTAAGTTCTACGTTATTTATGGGCGCACCCATGCTGGCATCTGCAAATTGGACAGCAGATATAAGGTTGAATTATGCAATCACGTCAGATGTGGGAGGAACCGACCAGGATATCGGCGATGACTCAGAAATAGTCACGTTTAACGGAGACGGTATTGAAGGAAGCAGTGGGTTCGGATTTTCGGTTGGTAAGCGTTTTGATAATATGGGTGTGAGCCTTGCGTATGAGTCGATGGGTGTCACTTATGATTTGTCGGGTAGCGTTCAAGCAAATGGTGCGGTTCAGCTTCCAGGGACTGAAAGTGACTTTGATGTTGATACATTCATGTTGGAGATTGACTATACCGGACAAATCAATGAAGCTTTTGATTGGAATGTGCTAGCGGGAATCGGTCGAACAACGTTTGATTTTGATGCCAACGGTATCAATATTCCGCGGGCTAACGGTACGATAGCTATAGTAGGTGAATCTTCTGACAATTCGGATACATCAATGCGTATTGGTGCGGGGGTAGGTTATAAATTATCGAAGACAGCTACCCTCTTAACGATGCTTCAGTATACAAATTACGGCACCGCTGAATCGAAAATTGGTACGGGTGCAAGTCAGACGACATTAACAATGGATGTAGAGGCTACTGAACTATCCATGAGAGTTAGGTTCGATTTCTGATACAGCGATTAATGTGGAAACTGAAAAGGCGTCTTAATTGGCGCCTTTTTTGTATTTGCTCGGGTATATATAAATAACGTAACCCTGTGTAGACCCTCCCCCCGGGGTGTTTAGGGGTTAATGCTCATGCTTCGGATAATAGATGGCCAAATTTTGAATAGCCACCTTTAAAGCATTGCTTTCTGTTATCGATGCATTTTGTTTAGCTTTCATTGCCGCCAAAATTACTGCGTGATGTTTACTTAATCTATCTAGGTAATCCTTTTGTTCAGGTTTTATACGTTGTGTCAAAAAATAGTTGGCAATGGTGTTTATTATTTTTTCAGCATGACTTTCTTTGTTATTTACCCAACGTACAAGCTGATTATAATTTTGACTAATAGGCATGGATTTTTGTTTTGAATCAATATCATTACTCAAAGTAATAATTTGGTTTGTAGCTTTCTCTACAGTTGAAGCATCTTCAAGCATAGATATATAACGGGCATGATCATCATAAATACCACAGGGAATCTGACAATGCGAGTGGGCATGCTGACTAAAAACGAATAAAATAAATATAAAAACTGATGCGGGTATTCTAGTTAAAAGTATGTTCATAGATGTCTCCCATTAAATTAAAATATAAGGTCTCATGTTATTTTTTATTGTAATTAAGATTGAAATTTTAAAAAATACTTTTATGCTAAACCCTATTCCTCTTACATTATATGAGTAAAGCTCAAGTAATCCATAAGTTTGGCCCTCCCGAAGTTATGCAATGGCAAGAATTGCCTATTTCTGATCCTGGAATTGATGAAGTTTCTTACTCCTTTGGAACCGACATGTTTATTCAATAAAATCCAAAGTTTTTGCTGATCAATTGTGGACCGAACAATCGATCCAGCAATTACGGTTTCATCTAATTTATCAATTTTGAAATCCGTTGATTCATCCATTTTACTCAGTCTTTATTAAATATCGATTTCGAGATAAGCGCGCTTAGACGGGATTAGTTTAATCAAATTATGTGGGTAATAATTCGGTAATTGACTAAGACTAATTACTATGGATCATAGTGGTGGAGACCGCAAGGCACTGGTGGAAAATTAGAATGTTGCGGGGAGAGTCATGTGTGACAGGAGTAGTTTCATTATGATGAATCTCCTTGATATAAAGCATAGACGTTGCGCTACGTTGGATTCTTAAGCCCTTAAAAGACGCTTCGTTAGTCAGTGTCTAATCGCTCTTTTTTGTATCTCCCAAGCCACCTATAGATCACGCAACCCTGTGTAGCCCCTCCCCCGGGGTGTTTGGGGGTGGAATAAAACGGCTCTGATATAGGTTATTCTGAAAGTATGAATAGCAAGTACACAGAGTTAGTAGAGTTCCTAGAGACGCAAATGAGAATGTTTTGGATAGGTCTTTATGAGTCAGTCTGAAAAACAAACATTCGGTTTTAGTCATGCGGATTCACCACGTCTAATGACTATGATCGCGCTCATTATCGCAGGAGAGGCTATATTCTCCCTACCGTTTCACGTAACCCGATTCTTTCGTCCCACATTCTTGGAAGTTTTTGAGTTCAGTAACATGCAGTTGGGGCTTGTCCAAGCTTCCTATGGCGTGATTGCAATGTTGGCGTATTTTCCGGGTGGGCAGCTCGCCGATATGTTTTCTGCGCGCAAACTCTTAGCAGCGTCGCTGATCGCGACAGGGCTTGGCGGACTCTACTTCGCGCAGATTCCAACCTACCAAGGCCTGCACTTACTCTTTTGCTTTTGGGGGTTTACCACCATCCTGTTATTTTGGGGCGCGCTGATTCGTGCCACTCGCGAGTGGGGCGCAGACTCGGCCCAAGGGCGCGCCTTCGGCATATTAGATGGTGGCCGCGGGTTATTCGCGGCATTGATTGGCGTGATCGCGGTTTTTGTCTTACGTAGCTTTTTTCCCGACGATGTGGCAATGGCCACTGATGTTGAGCGTATTTTGGCGCTTCAGTATGTGATTTATTGTTATACGTTTTTCACTTTTTTGGCAGTGCCTTTAGTTTGGCTGTGCGTGCCCGAACCGGCAGTGGGTCTAGTAAACGCGAATTTATTCGCCAACAGGCCAGGCCTGTTGCGGCGTACGATCGATGTCATGAGATTACCAACCGTTTGGTTACAATCACTCATCATTGTAGCGGCCTACGTCGGGTACAAGGGTATCGACAATTATTCTCTGTTTGCCTATACCGCTTATGCGTTGAATGAAGTTGAAGCCGCTGAGTTGACTGCCTATAGCGTTTGGATACGCCCTCTTGCTGCCGTTGGTGCTGGTCTTCTGGCGGACCGTATTTTGCCTTCTAGGGCAACAGCCTTATGCTTTGCACTTATGATATTTTGTTTTGGGTTTCTCTCTTTAGATACCCCAAATGTGTCCCTGATTTGGATTCTGTTCGCCAATGTGATTGTCACTAGTGCCGCCGTATTTGGGTTGCGCGGCATCTATTTTGCGATGTTCGAGGAGGGTCACGTGCCAGCCCTCGAAACGGGCACCGCGACAGGGCTGGTTTCTGTCATTGGTTTTACGCCGGATATTTTTATGGGCCCTATGTCCGGATGGATTTTGGACCGCTCTCCGGGTTTGCAAGGTCATCAAGACTTTTATCTTCTGATGGCTTGTTTCGCTTTTCTCGGACTACTTGCAAGTGTGTTGTTTGGTCGTATCGCAAGAAAGCCTGCGCGCAGCTGAACCAAAAGTGCAATCGAGCAACATTCGACTAGCAAGCGACTCACAAGTAGATGCAAAAAAACGCATTAGTCGATTTGTCCTTCCTTTGTACAACTTTGTAATGCGCGAGTTGCTTTAATTCCACTTATTAAGTGTCTGCCAAGCTACCTATAGACCACGTAACCCGTGTAGACCCTCCCCCGGGGTGTTTAGCTTGCATAGAAATAGTTCTAGTCTTCCTAATTAGATAATCAAAAAAAAGTGAGAACCTCAGAACAGCCTATGCCTCTGGAGGAGTGAGGCAATCGCTACATAACCGACATTTAGACTGCCTGAGGTCCTCTATGAAGAAGGGAGGAGTGGTTAGATTAACGACGTGGTGTGGTTGTAGAAGGGCAGTGGTGGGGCGATTGTGTGGCTGACTAGATCAGGTTTATTGTTTTGCAAGTTAAAGAAAAGTGTTTAGTATCTGGAGAGGTAGAGGAATTTATTCGAGTCCCAGTACTACTGGTTCCTGCAACCAAGCTGCAAAATCTATTACAAATTGTCTTCAGCTTGAAAACCCGATCACGTGTAGCTGCATTGAAGTCAGCATAATCAGTTAGTAACTTAGGTCAATAACTTGAAATAGTTCCCCGATTATGGTGTGTCGAATGATATGGTTAGAATAATATGACGGAAGAGCAACTAGTAAATTTATGGTTTGTACTTGGAGGAGCAAGTCTAGTCCTTCTCTTTATAGGCGCATTAACTGACAAAGTTACCGTCTACCGAGATTACATAGACCTTAGTTGGTCACTCTCACTTATTTTTACCCCATTCATTAGTACCTTTTTAGTCATCTTTATTGCCAATGATCAAGCCGACCCTTGGGTCTTTGCGACAGAGGTTTTGGTAGGGCAAGTCATTCTGTTTTTTACTGCCATAACTATGGGATGGTCGACTATATCAACCTACCGCATGTCTATAGAGGATAACGGTCTCACCCTTGGGATTTTCGTTGGGACTGCGAAGCTACTGATAGCAATCATCATTTCTTTCTGTGCGATAGCGCTTGTGCGGTATTTGTTCAGAGACAAACGGAAGCTTGGGCATGTCGCAATATTTTTCATTTTATTTGGAATTTTTGGATGGGTCCTTAAGGTTCTTATAAATGGGGCCAGAACTGGCAAAGCCATATAAATCAGGAAAATGAATAACTAGGAGTATATTTAAGGCATGGATAATAATAAAAATATGGCATCCTCGGTGGACATCCCAGAGAACATTCAAAACTTTGAACCGTTACTCTCTCAACTCGGTTGGGAAGAAAAATTCGTGCTTTTGGTAGGTCTACTTGCCTTATATGGAGATGGCGAATTCTCCGAAAGTGAAATCGTAACGTTTAGAGAAATTATCGAAGAGTTAGAATTTACCCCAAGCTCATTAATTCATCGGGATCCGACAGATGAGGAGCTTTGTTTAGAGGAAAAAGTTGCATGGGCCTTAAACCTCATACGATCCAGTTTTACTAATTCCGAACACTTCACCGAAGACGATATCTTCGAGTTTTTCAAAGAAATAACTGCATCAATTGAAGCAGACTTTAATAACGACATACCAGATAAGCAAGACCGGGTTACTTATTCTAACAAACTAAAACAAGCATTAACCGATATTGCTGAGGCAGACGGAACAATTTCTGACAAGGAAAAGGAACTTATTTCTACATTTTCAAAAGCTTCCAGCTTCCAACTAAATTTTCGTGACTGGATGGTTGGAATCGGGTTATTAGGAGCAGTTGGATACGGCTTTTACAAACTTATCGTATGGATATTTTAGTATTGGGAGAAATCTAAGATGGCACGCAGAAGAAGTTACTTTTCAAAATCAAATCAAAACGATCTAGCTGGAGTTTTTTTAAACAATTGCATAGCATCCCAACAAAAATCAAAGAAAGCAGAAAAAGCAGCAATAGATAGAGTTCTTAGAGAAGAAGAACGAGAAAGAGTAAGGTTTGCTAGAGAAGAAGAACGAAAAAGAGTAAGGCTTGCTAAAGAACGAGAACGAGAAAGAGCAAGACTTGCTAACGAACGAGCAAAATTTAATCAAAAAACAACGGCAGTTGCAACACGACTAGAGTTGGAATTTGAAAAAATAGGCCTACACCCAGGAAAGCAAACCATAGCAACTATTGCCATAAAAGCAGTTCAAGCAAGTGTTTCACCAGCAAAGGCAAAATCTTATTATATCGACGGTATGGAAGATACGCTCGCACAATCCTGTGCTGTTGATTTCCTTGAACTAAAAATTGGTTCAGAGTATCAACACCTTGTGGGGTATCCGTTAATGGTCGATATCGTAAAAAACTGTAGACCTCAAAAAGATGCTGAACAAGACAAAAGCTACATGGAACTCAAATCGGAAATTGACAATGAAATAAAAGAACTCATTGCTAAGGCACAGAGAGAGGTTGAACGGGAGAAAGTGGTAAACGCATTGTTCACGGCAAAACTAATGTTTAAAGATGAACTGGGAGAGTTTTTTGATCTAATCGAAGAGAATGACTGGGGTAAGGAAGAATCAATAAATTCAGATATTTACAAAGAACGTATTGCAAACAAGGCAAAGTATGTGCTGGAAGTCCAGTCGCAAATCACACCAATTAAGTTATCTAGAGCTGATTAATTTATGAGCCTGAAAGAACAATCGGATGAGAGATTTGTTGGATAGTAAGGCATCTTCACTATTTTTTGTATCTCCCAAGCTACCTTTAGATAACGTAACCCTGTGCAGCCTCCCCCCGGGGTGTTTGGGGGTGGAATAAAGGGTAAAAATTGGTACAAAGGTGTGGTACAAAGCCGGAAATAATGACTTTTTAACTTATTGATTTATATAGATTAAATCAACTGAAAATAGGGTGGCGGAGAGTGA
>CAJXOL010000017.1 GCA_913057675.1 uncultured Pseudomonadota bacterium
CGAGATTTCTGCCTGTCTCGTGGGCTCGGAGATGTGTATAAGAGACAGGTCGTATGCTGTGCCAATCCTTAAATGCAGAGTTCGCTCCCAAAGGCATTCATATCGCGCACATTGTTATTGATGGATTGATAGATGCGCCGGACACACTCGGAAAAATGATGGGGCTCGCTGCGTTTGAGGATCTCAAACAACGAAAAGGCTACGAGAAAAATGGCTTATTAATTCCAGATCAAATCGCCGATAGTTACTTTCACCTCGCACATCAACATCCATCGGCATGGACACACGAATTAGATTTAAGACCGCACTCAGCACTGCCATGGTGGAACCATCACAAGCTCGACTTATAGGGTTTCTTAACGGGTCGAAGGAAGATTCTCGATGGTTTCTTCGAGGGGCTCTCCGTCAACCCACATTGCTTTATACGAGGTGCCGTTAGAAAATGTATAAACGCCTTCACCGTTTGGGGCGCCATTTTGAAAAATCCCTACGTATTTACCTCCACTCGCATAAATTTGCCGACCACGCCCATGCTCCTGGTCGTTCCGCCATCGCCCCTCGTAACGTGCACCATCCACATAAGTATAGACCCCAAAGCCTTCTTTCAGTCCATCCTTGTAACTTCCTCGATAATGATCGCCATTGGAAAACAACATAGAACCATGCCCATGAAACTGACCAAGCTGATAACCCCCTGTATAAGTTGCACCATTGGAGTAATTCATCAGACCATGACCATGTGGCATGTCATTTTTGAATTGCCCGACATACGTGGATCCTGACAAAGGATGCTCAGAACCAAACGTCATCTCACCACGACCTTCTTTCTTTCCTTCTCTAAACTCGCCTTGATAATTGGTTCCGAATGCATCTCGAAGCACGCCTTCGCCATCTGGTGCCCCGTCAACAAAACCACCAATGAAGTAAAGATTCTCCGTCTCAAGAGTCCCCCGACAATTCGTCCACGTTGAATGATCATCACCCACACATTGAGGATTGTCTGCAGCACGGGTCGACAGAACCACACAAAGTAGTGAAAAATATAAAACCGTCTTAAAGCTTATCGTCATATCCACAGAGTGAGCCAAAAAAGTTGGACCCGTTATCGCCCTCTTGCATCTGAGTCGGATGAAATCTTTCCTTTATAGCCTGACCAGAGAAAAAACAAACCGCCTAAACCAAGTGCAACACTGCCAAATAAAAAAAACAAAGCAGTAAACCCAGTTGCCGTTCCTGCTTTGTAGGTCCCCAAAAGTATTACAGCCATCCCGAGTAACACGCAACCCCAAGAAAAGTAATAGCTCGGTGAATTATCTCTCTCAATTGTCACAAAAAACTCCTTTCCATCACTTCCAATCGGAACGCGCTAGCCACATCAAATCGCGACTATTCACTGCATGACTCATCGACTCTTAGCCATTCGGCATAAGTTTCCTACGTACAAATTGTTCCACCTCATCACTGTCATCAATTTCCCAACCACTGGTTAGCAGTCTTGTCATGTGCTGCTTGTTATATAAGAAAGACCACACCAGCTGAAACAAACCAAAAGTCACTATTGTGAACAATAAGTGAAGCGCGGCAATACCGATTTCGGAACGAAATAATGGAACCCAAAAACCAAAGTAGAAATAAGTCCATGACCAGCCCAAACGACCTACTTTCACGACGCCACCCGCTGTGTTTCTTAACCTTACAGGTCGCTGCCTGAACACGAATATACCAAGAATTGCTGGGAACACATACAACAATGGGATCATCCAGTTCCATACGATAAATGTCGCCATCAATTTGTACCTAAAAAATTATACTTTTTTCGCAATTTAACCCAAACCTTCGTTAGCCTCAAACAATCTCCGGCCTTTAAGACTGGTGTGGAATCGTTACTTCAAAAGTAACACCATCCTGACCTGGCCGATTACGCACTGACACCTTACCGCCATGGAACTGCGCGACTAACCGAACAATATACAGCCCTAAACCAAGATGCCCCTCATCAGAAGATTGACTTGTTTGTCTGCGGTCCGACACCATGGACTCAAAAATTTGAAATTGATTCTCAACCGGAATGGTAGGACCTTGGTTCGTAACTTGCAACAACACGTCGGCACCAATCAAAGACAACGCAATATCAATCGACGAGCTTGGATTAGAAAACTCATTCGCATTTTCAATGAGCTTATCTAACATTTGCCGAAATGCGTCCGGCGAACCCTGAACCCGCAAGGGAGATTCCGCAAACACTACTTTGAACGGATGACTCTCATATGCGCCACGATATTCTTCAACACTGACAGTGACCAATTCGCACAGATCAATTTCCTCAAGTTCCTCTGACGTGAGAGAGGCCTCCAAGTCTGATGCCTCACTCATTCTTTTTACGAGCTTGTTCAATCGGCGTATACCACCCTCGGCTCGCTGCAAGTAAACTTCTCTCTGCTCTGGGCTAGACGCATTACTCAACAACTCCAATGAAGAGCGCACCACTGCAATAGGTGTATTTAACTCATGTGACAGACGTCTGGATAAATTTTCGAGGTACTGCGTATAGTTTTTAAGTCGAATACTGATGCGCGACAGACTCCTCGACAACATGCCAATCTCATCTCTCGATTCTTGTGGCTCAATACGACCTATGACTTTCCCCTCTTCATCAAAAGCGTTCTCAGTTTGTCGTGCAAGATTTCCCAAGCGCTTTACAGCATTGCCTAGGACGGCAAATTGCAAAACAGCATAACCCACTAGAATGACCAGAATAAAAGCAATCGACAATTCAAGATTTTGGTACCGCATCGCCAGTACTTTATTCGTGGTCTCCTCCACGAACACTGCGCCTACTACCTTTTTATCAACCCAGACAGGATGGGCCGCACTGATCACACCACCTCCACCGCTTGGATTTCTAAATTTTCTCGCCTCCTCATGACCATCCAACGCCATCGCGATTTCTGGATTATTAAGCTGCCAAGTACCCTCAGGTAAATCCTCAAAAATATACGTACCCGGCTCGATCCATAAATTTAATATCGGCCTTACCACTCGCGCGATAACTGATACAAATGCATCAATCAAATTGTCATCAGATTGATCATCAAGACTTGCATCAGGGGCTTCCACGAAGTTCGTATTCAACTTCAAATTTTCCGCATGTGCGATGATCTGGCTTCGCGCATCGACAACCCAGATTCTCGAGTCTGATCGCGCGAGCTGTTTGATCACATTCTTCACCTCTGGGGACTGAGCGAATACAGATCCAAGAAGCTCAGGCCCCCTCAAACTCTCACAACTACGGATCACAGCAACCGTAGGCTGACCAGATATCGCCGTGACATTCATCACGCCCAAGCCTAAGCTTGGGCCAACCTTAGACCGATACATTCTGATCTCTAAATCATAACCGCCAGGCCTTACACGCACCTCACCAGAGATATCACGTTGGCGCACGTAACCAGATCCGTCTCTAAGGAGTTTCCCATTTTCATCGAGAACATAAGTGACTAACTGTCCATTATTGTGTGGCTTTATCTGAAACTGATGAAACTGGCCATCCACATCAACCGTCGAAAGTAAGACCTGATCAACAGGCTCGTTCGTCACTTGATCAGGAAAGCGCTTCCAGTCCGATTGATCTTCCACCTCGATCGCAATATAAATAACCTGGTCAAAACTACCAATGCGATATCTTGCCGAAAAAGATCGATCTGCATTCCCACCAAAACCATATTGAATAGGTGACCACGGCACCATCAAATCTTGCCAATCGTCAATTTTCCCATCGACCTCTGGTTTTCCTGGTAACTGGCTAATTTCAATATGGCGGCCCGCATCGAGCGCGAAAGGTGTGACAACATTACTCGTAAAAATGATTGGTCGATCACTAATCGCCGTGCTTACCGCTCGAGCAGTGGCTAACACACTCTCTTCTTGAGCCTCTAGCATTTTCTCCATCAGCGCCTGGGCGTAGTACACACTTAGTAGTGGCACCAAGAACAGTATTGACAGAACAAGAATAAATTTTGTTTTAAGACGCATGGCCCAGTTTGATCACATCAGTTACGTGTCTTTCCGCCAAAGATACCCTCGACCAAAATCAGTCTCAATCGCCTTAAAAGTTGGATCCATGGTTTTAAATTTCTTACGAATCCTTTTGATATTGGAAGTCACCGTGTTTTGACTTACCTCAATACCATTAATCATTAACTGACGATGAGTCTTAATTGATCCTACCAGCTCCACGAGACGTTCAATGATCCAATACTCACCAACCGTGACATCGATGAGATCCCCTTTCCAAAAGGCTCGACTCTCATCGGGGAAAATCTCGAGAGAACCTATAATTTTCTTACTCCGATTCAGGCTGGGCGCTTGACGGTCCATTTCAATACGTCTTATCAAACTATTGATTACCGCAATTAGATAATCTGTTGAATGATCCTTAGTGCAGTATTCATCGGCACCTAAATTTAAGCCGTAAATTTTATCGCTTTGCTCGCCTCGGGCAGTCAAAAGAATAATAGGTAGGTGTTCGGTCGCAGGCGTTGCTCTTAACTGCCGGCATAACTGAAAGCCGCCCTCATCTTCAGCTCCTAACCCCACGTCAATAATTGCTACGTCAGGGAGTGACTCCTCGATACCAACAAGTGCGGCGGCACGACTGAGGTAATGCGATACGCGCCAATCGGCCCTCGAGAAAATATCACTGTAGTTCTGAGCCAAACTCACATCATCTTCGACCAATGCAATGCGCATGAACTTCTCTCCCTTAATGCTCTAGAAAACTTCTTAATGAAACTATAACCCCACCAGCATCGAAACTCACCCCCTCATCACAAACGCCACAAAATTGCCACGATTGTCATCAAATCTCCCCTTTTTTAACCCCTTCATCTTCATATCGGAACGTTTAAATACTCTCACGAAGCATTAATTTCTTCCGTTTCAACTTACTGAGGAGTTTATAACCATGAACACACCCGTGACCGGTCATTGGGCCCATATCCAATCTCCCAAAAGTCAAGTACTGAAAGACAGTGTTAAAGGTCTACTGGCAACCATTGGCACGGGCCTAACCATCGCCAGCTTCTTGTCGTTATTCATACTCGCAGTGACATCAACCAGTGCGAATGCCGCTAGTTCCAATGCGTTGTCGAGTGCAAAGAGCGGCAGTCTACTCGTTAAAAATATTCAAACGGGCGAGTACATGCCCACACCGATTTTAGCCACAGATGTCACCATATCTGTCTCTGGCATCCTCTCAAGAACCAAAGTCAGTCAGAAATTTCAAAACAATTCTAAGGATTGGGTCGAGGGTATTTATGTTTTTCCTCTACCTGAGAATGCGGCAGTCGACCACCTGAGGATGCGTATTGGCGATCGTATTATTGAAGGTCAAATCAAAGAACGTAAGCAAGCTAAAAAGCAATTTCAAGCTGCTGCTCAAACTGGAAAGCGTGCAGCTCTAATCGAACAAGAACGTCCTAACCTCTTCACAACAAGTCTCACCAATATTGCGCCAGGGGAATCCATTACCGTTGAGATTGAATTTCAGAATACCCTCGACTACCGTGAAGGGCTAGTGAGCCTTAGATTTCCACTGGTTGTAGCACCTAGACATATTTCAGGCGACAGCGATGCGGACTCCACCAGCAGCATCGCCCAAGCACTACCAGTTAAAGACGCACAAAGAATATCACCGCTGGTACTTGATGAATCAGAACCAAAACGAAATAACGTCAGCCTGTCAATCGCGCTTGATGCCGGGTTTTCCATTGCGACTATTCAAAGTGCGAACCATACAATCAAAAAAAACAAGATAACCGATCAGCAATACATGATTCGATTAGCCTCCGATGATGTGCCCGCCGATCGGGACTTCGAAATCACTTGGCGCTCGATACCCGACTCAATGCCAAGAAGCGCAGTCTATACGGAACACAAAGGCGACAAACATTTTGCGCTCATCACCCTATTCCCACCAACGGCTCACGTGACCAAAAGTGTCCGCACACCAAGAGACGTAGTCTTTGTGGTGGACACCTCTGGATCGATGGATGGTGCGTCGATCGATCAAGCTAAAAGTGCATTAAAAATAGCTGTTCGCCGATTGGGTAAGAACGACCGGTTCAACATCATCCAATTTAATGACAAGACAAGTGCGCTCTTCGGCACAGAGCGAGCTGCCTCGGAAGACAATCTCAAAGTCGCATGTCGTTACATCAATGCGCTCGAAGCGAATGGCGGCACCAACATTTTACCGGCGCTAAGTAGCGCGCTGAATGACGATGCCAAACCCGGACGAATTCGCCAGGTGGTATTCATTACCGATGGCAGCGTAGGAAACGAGGATCATATTTTTTCGTTAATCAAAAAGCGTCTCGGCAAAAACCGATTATTTCCTATTGGAATTGGTTCCGTACCCAATAGCCACCTCATGACCAAGATTGCCGAATACGGTCGTGGCACCTTCACCTACATTGGTGACATTTCAGAAGTCAGCTCCAAAATGGGAGAGTTTTTTAATCGACTCGAAAACCCAGTGGTTACCGATATTAAAACGAGGTGGCCCGACGGATTTATCGTTGATACAACCCCTTCAATAATTCCTGATTTATACCAAGGTGAACCAATCGTAATAGTAGCCGCGACAGGCGAGACTGCATCTGCCTCAGTCCACATTGATGGCATGTTCGAAGGGAAAAAATGGAGTCAAACAATCAATCTTGAGAACCAACAAAGTGAAAAAGGAATCGGTCAGATTTGGGCGCGCAGAAAGATCTCCGAACATATGGGCTCACTTCGCGGTGGCGCCCCGAAGGAAGTCGTGCGACAAGCGGTGTTGGAACTAGCCCTTGAACATTCACTCATCACCAAGTACTCGAGTCTAGTCGCCGTTGACGTCACCCCCAGCAGAACTGCACATTTTATGTACCAACAACTCATTCCATTAAACCTTCCCAACCGTTGGAGCCAGGCTAAGGTTTTTGGAACATTGCCGCAAACGGCAACACCGTCTCAAATGCACCTGATACTGGCCGCATTGTTCTCATTCTTGGCGTCTTTGTGTTTTGCATCATCACGAAACAGAGTTCAAGCGAGACAAGTATGAGACTTAGAATCCGACATGTGCTCTTTGTCAGTCTCATATCGCTGTCGATTTGGCAACTCTTTGAAGCAGGCTATATCCAGGCTAAAGCCTGGATCGCGCAACAGATGATCCAAGTGGCGTGGATGGATACGGTGACGAGCACGAAGGCCCAACAACCATGGCCCTGGGCCGATACCCAGGCCGTCGCAAGACTAACAGCACAAGACGGCACCATAGATTTAGTCGTGCTCTCTGGCACCTCGGGTAAAACATTAGCTTTTGGTCCCGGGCACATGGCAGGTACGGCAGAACCCGGACACTTCGGTAACGTCGTATTGAGTGGGCATCGAGACACACATTTTGCATTTCTCAAAAGCCTAGGCATTGGTGACAAAATTAATCTGCAAGCGAGCGATGGCAACACAAAGGTCTACGAAGTGTTTGGTGCCGAGGTTGTCCATCAAAATGACGTTGCAGTCGCCATGGATGCGGGAGACGATCGTATTACCCTCATCACCTGCTACCCCTTTGACGCACTGATACCTGGCGGCCCTATGCGGTACGTCGTGGTAGCCAAAATCATATCTGCGCAGTATCTGAAGATCTAAACGATGCACACGAACAGATCTGTGGAGGGTGGGTGGGATGGTTTTACAAACCATAAGAAACATATTTACTCGTGAGCACCATTAACCCATTGTGAAAGGAAGTCTTATGGAAAAACTAGTTTGTTTTTTCTTAAATATTGGCGACGTTCTCGATTTGAAATTCGAGTCCGGTGAGTTTAAACGCTACCAAGTGGTGGAAACCGATGTGGTTCCGATCAACGAGGCTCAGTCAGGATTCAGCACCAATGGTGAACGCGTGACTCTCGTCACCAAATTCCCTTTTGATTCAAAAGACCCAACGGAGCGGATGCTATATGTCGTTGTCGCACAACGCGTACCTAAAACATTAGGGTTTGTCCGCAAACCCATGGTCTTAAACGAACAATCGGCCTCATCTATTTCAAAAACAGGAGAACTACTATGAAGTTACTTGCACTTTTTCTGATTTTAATAGCCCTAACCGCGTGTGACCAAACATCAGTGTCACAAGATTTAGGTAAAAACCAAAGCGGCACGCCTCCCGATCTGTTTGTGAAAGAAACCAACATGACCCTTGAAGTGAAAAAAGAATGTGGGGTAGAACCTGCGGTTACAGAGAGTAAGTAAATGATGACAAGCAGGAGGAAGCTCCGTCTGCACCCACGTAGGCGGAGAATCCCTCACTCTCCGCCACCCTATTTTTATCTAATTTAAATTATATAAATCAATAGGTTATAAAGATAAGAATTTAGGCTTTGTACCACACCTTTGTACCAATTTGTACCCTTTATTCCGCCCCTAAACACCCCGGGGGAGGGGCTACACAGGGTTACTTTATCTATAAGTAGCTTGGGAGATACAAAAAAGGCGTCAATTAAGACGTCTTTAAAAGACCGATTGAGGCTTATCCGAAATACGATTCCAAATACGATTCGCAAAACCACTGCCAGAGCCAAGATTGGCTGGTGAAAAATCGGTATAAATCAACTGATCTGTACTAAACTCAAGAACCTGCGTTCCACCGTTAGTCTCCAATTTAAGCATGTTATCCGTTAGTACCGCGACTTCGTACTTCCTGAATTCTGTCCAAGGAACTTGATTCGTCTCATTAATGGTTCCATTTTCAAGTTTAAAAGTTGAGGCGTTAATATATCGAAGTCCGAACGTATCACCCTCCAATTGATATTCTCCCATCCAAGCAAGGGTGGTCTGCTTTTCTGCATCGATATTATTGTGAAGTATGAAAACTACTGTTCCGTCATAGAAAGTAATTCGGCCCTTAACGGTCGGCGGAGCATACTGATCGTCCCCGTCATTCCAACCGGACAATTCATATGTCCCCTCAAGTAATCGCTCAATCTTATCTTGTTGACTCAAATCGCTCTGAGAAGAGCCGCAAGCGGCTAGACTAACCATTGATATCAATCCTAATAACAATAAAATTCGTTTAAAAATGATCATATCTAAACACCTCGCATCTATTTGTGGATATTAATCACGTCAACTTATCATAAAATAAAACATATTGTTATTAACTGGATGTTCATCGCTATTTCGTGGTTTGAACACCTCATCATTTAAATCACTCAATTGCCACACCACTGCCCTCTTACAACCACATCACCTAGTTAATCTAAATACTCTTCCCTTCTTCCTAGGGAACCTCAGGCAGTCTAAGTGTCGGTTATGCAGCAATCGATGCGCTTCCCAAAGGCATAGACTGTTCTGAGGTTCTCACCCTTTTTTAACCTTTTAAATAGGAAGACTAGAAGTACTTCTGTGTGAGCTAAACACCCCCGGGGAGGGTTAAATCAGCTCAAAGTGAAATAGATATACCTTGGCAGATACAAAAAAGGTGTCAACTAAGATGCCTGACTGTGCAGCGACAATTCAGTCGGTCACAGCATCCGGCCATTTTTCGCCGTGTCTAAGAGCTCGAAATCTCTCCGCAGGTACACCGCCATTCTTGAGCGCTTTTTGAAGCTTTAGGGGAGGCTCTTTCATTGGCTCTAAAGTGAGCTTGAATGTCCCCCAATGAATGCCAATTGCCCTTTTTGCTCCCAAAGCACCAAAGGCCTTCACAGCCTCCTCAGGATTTATGTGCGCAGACTCCATAAACTCCCTAGGCTCATAGGCGCCTATCGGAATTGCTGCCAAATCCGGGCTACCCAGTCTCTTTGCAGTTTCTTTGAAATCATCTGAGTAACCGGCATCTCCGGCGAAATAGAAAGAGAAGTCATTCCATTGAAGCATCCAGCCCGACCAAAGAGTTTTATTTCTGTCGAACAATGTTCTCTTTGACCAATGTTGTACGGGTGTAGGCTGGATAATTACGCCTTTACGCTGCACCTGTTGCCACCAATCAAGTTCAGTGACGCGTTCGGCTCCCCACTCCTCTAATAATGACTTGAGGCCGAGCGGGACAAAAAACTCTACCCTTGGCTGTGTTCTAGCGATCTCACGAATACTGGCCTCATCTAGATGGTCATAGTGGTTGTGACTGATTACAACGACATCAATCCGAGGCAGGTCTGCTATCTCGACGGGTGAGGGAGTGATCCGTTTTGGCCCCATAAATGAAAATGGAGATGCTCTGTCTGAGAAGTGGGGGTCGGTCATGATTGTTACGTCTAAATGATTTAAAAGCAATGTAGAGTGACCAACCCACATCACGTTTTCTTTGAAATTTGCCATGTCATTTTTTGTACTTATTGAGACAGGAAAGCCTGCAGTTTCTTTTTCATCGCTTTCTTGAGTAATGTAAGCAGCAAAAAATTTGAAAAAGTCAACGAAACTCTTTTCATGGTAGTCGCCTATTGGATGCTGAAAACGAGCCGTTTTCTTGTTGAAGTTTGGAGAGTCAGGGTACGTCATGGCTCCAGAGCATCCAGACAGAATTAGTAAGAAGCAGACAACTAAACGTGCTTTGTAAATCATCCTCCACACTCCTTTCAATAAAAGGATAATGAAAGTTAGGAGCTTCATGACTGACTTAGCCACAAGGGACCATGATCCAATTCGATAGTTTTATGGATGATTTATTCACTTTCTATTTTTCCTATTAAGTTTTTTTATCTTAGTAAGACCCTCTCTGTCTCCCCAGGTTCAGGATCAAGAAAATCGACATGACTCAATCGAACGAACTTACTCTCGTCACGAATATAAATAATCTTCATATTCTTATGCTCGCAAAAAACCTTGTAATTATCCTTAGCTTAGGTCACTTAAGTCTAGATTAAATATTCTTAAAATTCCCGTGCCGACCTGCCCCAGCTGCAAAACGAGCTGCGCCATCTGCGCCTTCTTTTGGATGAGCATCCACTCCGTTTTTCCATTCAAGCTTCATGGCATCGCGAACAGTTAGCCCCCTACTTTCAATGATAGATCTGCGGTCAGCTAATACAGCCTCCTGGGGAAACCGAGCTATTTCACGCGCCATCGCCTCCGCCTCTTTTCGAGTCGTACCGGACTTAACTACTTTCTCGCATAAACCTATTTGATGTGACTCTTGAGCCGTGACTTTACGGCCGGTCATAGCGATCTCAAGCGCCTTCCCTTGACCAATAAGACGAGGAAGGCGAACTGTTCCCCCATCAAGAAGCGGTATACCCCAACGACGGCAATAAACGCCAAAATAAGAATCTTCAGCCATAATTCTTATGTCGCACCAAAGGGCAAGTTCCATTCCGCCAGCAACCGCAGGTCCCTCTATTGCCCCGATCACGGGTTTACTAAGCTCCAGTCGGGTTGGTCCTAGAGGACCTCTTGGGGGCTCAGACGAGCCTATAGGAAAATCAAGCTTATGTAGCTCCTCACTACTGCCTTCACCTAAATTTTGAGCATATTTCAAATCCCATCCCGCACAAAATGCACCTCCCTCTCCATACAGAACGCCAACTTTTGCATCGCTTGTATTGAAATCGCTAAACGCGTCTGCTAATGCGTCCGCTGAGGCAGGATCCATTGCGTTTCTGGCCTCAGGCCGATTATGAATTATGGTCCAAACATCGTCTGTCTTTTCTATTTCTACCGTCATGCTTATACCCCTTCAGTCTGGTGAGTCGTGTTCTACACCTCGAATTATTTTTTCTTATATCTCTCTAAATAATAATAGATTTTTTAATTTATAAAAATTTAGAAACAATTGAAATGACACAGTTGAGTAATTGATAGCATTTCTATCAAACATAGACACAAAAGATAACTAGGTTTGACGAATATCGATATCTTTTCGCGTGAAATAACTCAGGAATGACTAAAACAAATATAAATATGTCAGTTTTTGATAAATTCGTTCAGAACTGAAACATATCCTACGATTTAACAAACCAGCAAACATCGTAATACACATCAAAGAATCCCTCACTCTCCGCCACCCTATTTTCAGTTGATTTAATCTATATAAATCAATAAGTTACAAAGTCATGATTTTGGCTTGTGTAACATGTCTGTGTAACCAATTTAGTACCCTTTATTCCACCCCTAAACACCCCAGGGGAGGGTCAACACAGGGTTACGTGATCTATAGGTAGCGTGGGAGATACAAAAAATGACCTCAATGGTGACAAATGAATCTTGTCACACATCACAAGAATATTCTAAAATAAAAAAATTTATAGTTAACCGAAACATCACAATGGAACTAATTCAACGTATCACGACCGTCGCCGCAGCATTCTTATTTTCCACCAGCCCCTTGGCTGAAGATGAGATTGCTCAAGCGGTAGAGACAGGTAAAGCGTTATCTGAGCAGCAATTGCTGAATATGGCAGACGACGCAACTACGAACTATCTATCTGATTTTTTTCCAACGGTTGAAGTGAATTATTCCATCGCGGGTGGGGACAAGCCTTTAACTGGAATTTTGTTTGTCGCACCAATATTCGAATCTGAAGATTTAACTAACACGTTCTTTAATCAGTCCAGCATTTTTCATCAAGATGGTGACACAACGGTGAATTTAGGACTCGGATTTCGGCGGCTAGCTTTTAATCAACTAGCCCTTTTGGGTGCAAACATGTTTTATGACCACGAGCTTGATACAGATCATAAGCGTACTAGTTTCGGGGGAGAGTTTCGTACGAGCATAGCCGAGCTGAACGCTAATTATTATTGGGCTTTAAGTGATCTCAAAACCATCAATGCAACACTATTTGAACAGGCACTCGACGGCTGGGATTTGGAACTAGGCGTTCCGCTTCCATTCATCAACTGGGCCAAAGTTTACGCTAAAACATTCAGATGGCATGGCGAGTCAAATGACGACTTCGATGGAAACGAGTACTCGCTTAGACTTAATCCTCCATTCTCAGCAAACTGGACTGTTGAAGCGATAGTCAGTGATCGTGAGGAAGGAGACGACGTCAAAACACTTACCGTGACCTACAACTTTTTAACTGGAGTCAGAGATCAATCAAAATCACAAAATTTAATACAGGACACAGCTTATCAATTACATTCAATGGCAGCACATCGATTTGATAAAGTCAGACGCGAAAATAGGATTATTAAAGAAGAGACTACAGCTGGCTTTGCCATCGTAGGTTTTTAGGAGATGGCGTTCATGCGACGGAAAATTAGTAATACGTTATTAATTGTTGGTTTTAGTTTTTTAACCACTTATGCGACTACTGGACGTGCAGCTAATCCTGCTTGTCCGATTGATGGGGCTGGAGCAGTAAGTGGTGCGGCTGCTTTTCCCGCTCGCGTCTCAGCATGTGGGATTGCGCCAGACACACAACGTATCACGCTGCGCCGTGTCGTTCTGTGTAAAGGCGCACCTACTCCTCCTTCGAGAACAAAAGCATTCTCAGGGAGGAACTGCTCAAATACTATTTTTTCAGGTAAAGCTGGAAAGACGGTTACCATTCAAACAGGTTCAACGAATGCTGTTTCAGCGCCCGTAAACACCGTTATTCCGGCTGCCGGCACTTATACTCACGCAGTAATCCAAATGGATCCTAAAATTATTTTACAAGCACAATCCGATTTCGATGCCTCAGTTACTTCGACGGATACTACAAGCGGTGTGAAATGCTGGACTAAAACGTCAACGATGTTTACAGGGACTGCTGGCACTCCTAACACGACAAGCTGTGGCGCAGCCGTCACCACCCTCGGAGAGATGACTGTTAACGTGAACTTGCTTGGCGGAGCAGGCGGTACACAGGAAACTTTCACAGGCTCTCAAGGCCACACGATTACCGCTTTTTTAGTCGATGCTGCTGGGAGATTGGTCACTGGCACGGTTAACGATGGCTTTGGTGATGTAGCACGCATCGTAGCTATCATTAAAAACCCGTCACCGATGGTGATAGTGAAACAAGGTTATAAACCTAGGCACCGTATTCAGTTGTTCTGGTCAAATTCAACCGCTGCGCTTGCTGACATGGTAAGTTTCTCGCCGCAATTTTTCTATCGTTCTGGGGTTTTTGATGCATTCTTCGAATACAAATGTGGGGGACATCCTAACTGTCGTTAATAACGTGAATGCTGCAGATTGTAAGCTCGGCAAAGAATACCCCAATGGTTATAGACATCGAAAGTCATCTTAAAGTTGATGTTAGCGCCTTTGACCATAATTGAAGAATCCGGAGCTAAAGTTTTTGATGTTCACGATAAATCAGTGAAAACAATCTCTCAACACAAGAGAGGCTAAGGCTGACATGAAATAAGAGTTTGTCGCAGATAATCCTCATTATGTAAGCCACTCAATTGTTACACCACTGCCCTTCTACAACCACATCACGTAGTTAATCTAACCACTCCTCCCTTCTTCCTAGGGAACCTCAGGCAGTTAGCAATCTATTTGATAAATTTTTGAGTGATATCGCTAATAGCCGCCATCACGGCATCCACATGCTGAGCATCATTTGCTGCTTGATGAGGTGCTGCAAATTCACCACTATCATTATCAAAGTGCATTCCGGATGCGTTAGAGAAATCATCTGAAAGAGCAGCTTTCACTAAAATGTCAGCCCCTATATGCAGATCCTTACCCTCTATTCCAAAGCCTTCCTTGACCATTTTTGACGCCAACAAAGAACCTGGATTCACTGAAACACAGAGGGGGCCATTAGGCATCGTTGCTGCTAATTGAGCTGACCATATGGTTATCGCTAATTTGCTTTGAGCGTAAGCGGCCATGTCGTCCATCACCTTGTATTCCATCATTGCCTCAATGTCGACTGGTTTTTGTGCTGCCGATGACAAATTAATGATCCGGCCGTTCTCTGGAATAATCTTGAGTAAATTTTGGGTCAGAATATACGGTGCTAGGGTGTTGACTTCAAAACGAACATCACGACCCGTTTGGGTTTTTGTATCAGTTGTTTTTAAAACGCCAGCGTTATTGATAAGCACATCCAATTGCTGAAGGTCAGCCAAAATAGCTTGGGATAACACGTTCACCTCACCGAGGACACTTAAATCAGCACAGTAAGTCGTCGCTCCCTCCAATGATGCTGAGATCCGAGCCAATTTATCTGGATGTCGACCATGCAAGAGAACTTGATGTCCACTGGCAACCAGTTTTTGGGCGGTTAGTAGTCCGATACCATCGGTTGCACCCGTAATGAGAATAGTCTTTCGCATCACAGAGTCCTCACTTCAGCTTCCAATGAACGACCTGCCCGTCTCTTCGAGCGCAACGACAACACACATATTGTTTAAGAATTTCATGGGCTATCCCCGATCTAATTATTGCCAATTAAACTACTTTCCGTAACTCAATACGAATAATATACCAGCTAGCTTAATTCTCTCCTTGCAGAAACTGAGACAGCCTAAACGTCGGTTATTTAGCAATCGGCTTGCTTCCTCCAGAGGCATAGGCTGTTCTGAGGTTCTCACCTTTTTTATATTTATCTAATTAGGAAGACTAGAACTATTTCTGACGAGTGCTAAACACCCCGGGGGGAGGGTCTACACAGCGTTACGTTATCTATAGGTAGCTTGGGAGATACAAAAAAGACGTCACCTAAGACACCTTAATTTTATCAAACCTGTCTATTGAGAGGACTATTCTTCTCTCTCTAAAGCCTATTGTGGCGCATCGCGATCTGCTGTCAGTTGTGTTGATAGCCTAGTCCATTCTTTAGGGTTATCAAAACCGTTTGCCGCCCTTTGGATCAGATTGATATGAGAGGTTTGTGCCATAACATCTTCTTTTATTCTGGTCGATGAAGTGCGTGGATTGTAACGCACTTTTTTGATCTGCTTCCCTTGCGATAACAGATAGGACTCCACTGCAACATTGTATGGTTTGTTGCCCCAATCTTCGCCAATTACGAAAATATCGGCTTTCAATTCTTTGCAGCCAGATACATACTCTAGCTCATCGTAGGAGCGCACAAGATCAACACAGCTCAAAGCTTTGAGCATTTCCATTCGCTGCTCAAGAGGAATGACAGGCACATTGGACTTGTAAGAATTCACAACGCGATCTGAGGCAACACCAACAGCCAGTATATCCCCTAACGATTTACAGTATTCAAGTAGGGCGAGATGCCCCACATGTAATAAATCAAAAGTGCCCACAGTATATACAATCACGCGTTCTCCACCATCAGAAAAAAATATTTATTAGTATCGTTTTGCATTGACATTGATGCCTCCTATATAAGTTTCCATCCGTAAATACCCGTCATTCCGAGTGTATAAAGTGCGAGTAGGTAAACATTTCTTAAATTGCCAGAAAATTTAGGCGTTTTTATTTGAGACACATTTAGGGCTGCAAGACTTAAGGCGCTGACGCATAGGACTACTGTGAATACCCCAGAGGTGAAAACACTTTCAAAGAGAAATATGAAAACGAGTGCGATGTTGTTGTTGTCTAAAGCCAGCCCAGTATATTTGGACTCATCAGACAGACCAAATGTACTAAAATAACTCAATCGTATCGCACTGGCAGCAAGCACTATGAAAGCGATCGGCAGCAATAAAGGGGCGAACTCACCAAAGCTAAGCAAGAGAATCGCTGGAGTCACACCATAGCTCACAATATCTATGAGCAGATCGAGTTGACCGCCAAAGATTCTATCTCTGCCTGTGCGACCTTTCATTCCTCGAGCAATCAGTCCATCTGCCCAATCGAAGGCAACAGCCCAAATCATACCAATCATCGCTGCGTAATAAACACCAGTAATACTGAAATAGATCGCTAGTATTGTGCAGGCCAATCCAAAAAGTGAACACAGATTAGGCAGGTCTTTAACATAGGAAATAATGGCTGGTTGTAATTCACGTAGCTCTTTGTTGTTTGTAGTCATGATGACCCTAAAAAAATACGATGAATGAAGATGCGCATAAATCACGCCATAAATTTCTCGCGCAATATCTCTTCGCTAAAGAGAACAGAGTGACGCCAAACGAATAACAGCCCTCATCAAGCATGAGGAGCCGAAGCAGTAGGGATTGCAAACCCGCCCTATTCACTTGTAAGCAAATAAGGTCGCAATAAGGAGGTTGGAGGCGTGAAGCCCGCAGGCTAGATATAAATACGAAGTTAATAGCGTACGCTCTATTTAGTAGGACGTACAGTGTTTTATCGTTTGATTTATATCAGCAGCCACTCTTTTAATCGCCAACGTAAACGCTAACGCACACGAGACAGTTACAGTGATCAAAGAGAGTCGAGTGATGTATCACGGTGGAGGGTGCAGAAAAAGCTCACCAGCTGGACAGTGTTGTCACAAGAATCACAGAACAGGTTACGTTCATTGTCATTGATACACCCCGGGGGAGGGTCTACACCGGACTACGTGATCTATAGGTAGCTTGGGAGATACAAAAAAGGCGTCACCCAAGACGCCCTCTTTAGTCAACTATTTCTTAGGGCGGAACTTTCTACTAATGGAGGAATTTTTTAATAGATGGGCTCGTTATTTAATGTTTCCTTGAGTAATCAAAAAATCTAATGCTGAGGTAAAGTTTGCCCCACTGGTTTAGTTTCTAGGAAAGATTCACGCTGGGAAATTTGGGAAATAAGTTTAGAGAGCGTTGGGTATTGTGGTCTCCAGTCAAACTCAGAAAATCTAAACTCGAGATATTCGAGCATTACTACCGTAGCTATTTCAGCTAATCCGAGTTCCATTGAGGTGAAACTTTGTTTTCCATTTAGTCGTTTGTTTATTTCCTCAGTGCCCGCATAAATCTTTCGAGTTTGACGGTCGACCCATGCTACGCTCTGGTTTTCCTCGGGCCGTGTGCCTTCCATTGCGATTAGTACGACGGCATCGCAGATGCCATCACAAACTGCTTCGACCTGTTTGTGCGTAATTCTTTCTGTACCGTTAATTGGGATAAGCTTTGGTGAAGGGAACATGATCTCGAGATATTCAAATATAACTTTAGAATCGTGAATAATATCGCCTGAGTGTGTTATGAGGGCGGGGACTTTACCAATTGGGTTGATGGTTTGGATTCGAGGGTTCTGAAGCCAGGGGTTGTCGACCGTAATATCGCAAGGGATACCTTTCTCGATCAGGGCTACTCGAATTTTACGGGCATAAGGACTCGGTCGGGCTATCACAAGTTCCATATAGAATTATTTAAGGCTTTGTAAAGAATGCACCTGAATTTATCATAAAAATAAAAGAACGCATATGGTTTTAGAAGAGATATTCATCGCCATTTAGTGCTTTCAAAATCGTCAGTTATAAGCCACTCAATTGCCACACTACTGCCCTTCTAGAATCACATCGCCTCTTTAATCTAAACACTCCTCGCCTCTTCCTAGAGGACCTCAGGCAGTCTAAATGTCGGTTATGTAACAATCGGCTTGCTCCCTCCAGAGGCGTAGACTGTTCTGAGGGTCTCACCTTTTTTTGATTATCCACATAAGAATACTGGAGGTATTTCTGATGAGAGCTAAACACCCCGGGGGAGGGTCTACACAGAGCTACGTTATCTATAGGTAGCTTAGGAGATACAGAAAAGAGCAAAATCGCTAAAGAACTTACTCGCGAGCCCTTCTTCCCGATTTTTCATCCGTGATACCTCGGTAATTTTATTTTGCATCGGGACGAGCAAATTAATGTTCCCATATCGAAATATGATAATGATTATGAACTGGACGAGTTTCCCCTCGATTACGTTTCGATTCAAAACTGGCGGCTCTTAACTCGCTTCACAACGATGTAAGTCAGCATGCTCAACGGCTTCTTTTCTAAGTAGCATGTTACGTTCAGATGATGGAGCGCTCATAAGACTAAGAAAAGCGTGGTGAGATGGATACCAAATTCCGATTGCTTCATGAATGTTCTGTGATCCTACGAGTGTGCCATGAACTTGAGCCCGCCATTTAATTTCCCCTCCGACTTCGGATAAGAGCTGATCGAGAATAGTCATGTATTCCTTGTACAGTTTACCATCTGGGTACTTAGCTTCTGGTCGATACCGATTTAAATTCAGCATGAGTACGGGCTCATCGTTCTCTGATTCAGCGATTATTTTGAATTTCTCAATCTCTTCATTATTTGTATTTGGCAAATCAGCCATGCTTGGTCTTCTCCTAATGAAATGTAGTACTCATAATTATTACCGCAGGCAGTCTAAATGTCGATCTATCAGCGATTGATATGCTCCTCCAAAGGCATAGACTATTCTGAGGTTCTCACCTTTTTTATACTTATCTAAATAGGAAGACTAGAAGTATTTCTGATCATAGCTAAACACCCCGAGGGAGAGTCTACACAGGGTTACGTGATCTATTAGTAGCTTGGAAGCTACTAATAAGCCACCCACCGTCAAATACGGTGCCCCTCTGGAATAACCATAGAAACAATGAATTCGTAGGTGTTGAGCATTTTTTCTTCGGCAGTTTTGGATGAACGCATGCTTTGCATGAGGGTCATTTGCGAGTTTATAAACTCAGAGGTCTTCTTGCTGTCCAGGTGATCGTATGCCTTGCCGCTATCCTTTGCGGTTTCAATACATAACGTCAACCTTCGCTCTAACTCAATGTCGTAAAGATGAATATAGTCGCGATGCGAATCGGTTAGCTTGCTGTCCGCAAACTTTGTTCGTAGATAAAAACAACCCTTAGAAAACTTCGGTCTCGGAATAATCTCACCCTCAGAATCGGTGATAGTAAAAGTTATTTCATCCCAATTAATATTACCGTCGTATATCAGCCCATGAAAAAGAATCTTTAAGACCGACGGTAAATCAGCTGATTCGTCAATACCGTTGAGCATCGGCATTTTGAATCTTTCTCTGTAAAGATCTAAACATTCCTGTATGAGCCCCTTTTCACCACCGAATTCGTCATACAAACTCACGCGCTGAGTTTCAGCCTCGCGCGCAATGCGGGACATTGACACATTTTCCACACCGTGTTCCCAATAAAGACTCAAAGCGATTCTAATCACCGCATCCCTATCGATCTTCTTTGGTCTCCCACGAGTTTTAACCCTCACGTTCATAACGTTACTTTATATTAAAACTGACATAAAACGAACAGATTTGACCTTTTCCTACATTATGTAGTTTAATATATTCGACGATATGTAGATAATTATAATTAAAATTCAAACAACACACCTTATGGTGTTAAAAAATAATCTTATAAAAGAAGGGTTGAATATGAAAATAAGTAATTATTTCTTAGTTGGAATTATGCTGTTCGCTTCATCGGCCATGTCCGACAACGTAGATACTCAGAAAATTGGATCATGGAGCTTAACTTGGTCCACGGATAGCATCTTCATGACAAGCGCGAACAGCGGATCGAATATGCTAACTGGAATGCTAGAAATAGGAAACACTAAGGGCGTTATAGATTTCTGCGGCGAGAAGTTTTACATCAAGTCTACTGGGACCTTAACAAACGATGTCATGTGCCACGTTAAGCTTGATGACGGTTCGAAAATACTCGTCGACTATAACTTTGTTATCGTACCTTCAGCAACCTTTTGGGATAAATTATCGGCTGGCGAAGTAATGACGGCTCCTGGTAATGGAATGGCGTATTGGTACGCAACAATGAGAATGCAAACTGTTAACGAATCCCTTGGTTGGGTTAACAACAATATATTTTTGTTGAAAGGTCGAGAATTACAAGGTCCAACAGAGGGCACGGGTGGTATCGCTTCATACGACATATATAAATTTAGCAATTGAGATCAGTAGGTATCTGACATTCAACCAGCTAATCGCAAAGAGGGAAGGCATCACTTTCTTCCTTCCCTCATTCTCACGCCGAAGTATTTATAAAACTTGGGCGTTGGCTTAACTTGTCAAAATAGGCTTTTAGATTTTTTGCTGACTCCAGCGCCTCTTTTCCCTCAGGAAACAACTGTCCATAGGAAATTATAGGCATTAAGAAACAATCTGCCATAGAAAACTCATCGTTACCGAAGTAACCAGAACTTACTGCTTCATCGAGCACACGAAACATTTTTGAAAGTTTATGCAATACTTTATCTATATTGTCGCGAACTATATTTCCGTCCTCGTCCTTATTGAATAAATATTCAAGCACATACTGCCTCATTATTAGCTGGTCTACTGACGTTTGGGCAAAAGATATCCATTGGACTATTTTCGCCGCCGCCTTTGGGCTCGTAGGGACCAAAGCAGGACCGTCAAAAACATTATCAATGTAGCGAGCTATAGCCATTGACTCAAAAAGATGAAACCCATCATGCCCCATCACAGGAACCTGACCCAAGGGGTGAAGTGATTTAATAACATCTGAATGCGGCATCTCGGGCGTATTTTTATAAACCACTCCCTTCTCCTCAGCAACCATTCGTATGGTTCTCACAAAATTGGAATTTGGCGTACCGATAATCTCTAGGGACATACTAGTGTTCCTCAATAGCTCGTTATAAAACTAAAAAAATACAGATTGAACAAAAACACTCTTTAAACAAAATGCCTTGGAATTCTTGTTGAAGGTTATAAAGTAAGAATTAGAAAAATGGAATACAATACAGTCGATTGACTGGACACAAAAAAACACTATGATTTTTAATCTAGGTTAGTGCATCTAACTTAATAAGACAAGCCAATCTCGGAAAACCACTTAATTCCCATACCACGGCCCTACTAATTCCACATCATTTAGTTAATCTAGTTACTCCTCCATTGTTCCTAGGAGACCTTAGGCGGTCTAATTACCCGTCTAGCCGCGATCGGACTTCTACTTCCGTAGACACAGACTGTTATGAGGTTCTCACACTTTTCCCTTATCTAAATTGGAAGACTAAGATTGTCACTGATGATCGCAGCATCCCTAGTGATACCGCAGAGGGGCACACGTGGAAGAAGTAGCTTGGGAGACACAAATAAGAGTGAAATCGAGACTAGAGGTGTCCGGTCTTCACATAAATGGTGGCACCATCGTCTTTAGTGAATGGAGTGTGTTGGCTAAAGTTTGGGGATCGCAACCATGACCCTTTAGGGTACATGCCAAGCTCGTCATATAGGGTACCCTCAAGTACTAAGATTTCTTCCCCACCCGAGTGACTATGAGTGTTGAATTGTGTGTTCGGCGACCATTTGACTAGTGCCGTATGCTCATTACTATACTTATGAAGTGACATCACGTTTAGACCGGGCATGCTGCCGGAATACCAGTGCCCATGAAACGAATTAATGACTTTTTGCTCCGAGTCATCAAGTGCAAACTGATGCAGTTTCACAAAAATAGTAGCCCCTTGTGAGCCGATCCTGGGTGAATGGGACGATCCAATCGGATTACGGACGTAAGTACCTAAAGGGTAATCACCGTTTTCGTCTGAGAACACGCCATCCAATACGAGATATTCCTCTCCTCCACCATGAGTATGAGGTGAAAACTCACTGTTAGGTGCATAGCGAACAATTGTCGTAGCTCGAGCGATCTCATCACCTATGCGATCTAACATCATCCGTTGTACCCCGTGCTTCGGCGATGCGACCCACCGATATTGATCAGGGTAAACAACCACACGTAAACTAAAGTCATCGTTAACACGTATTTCCCGTGACATAGATTTCCTTATTCAAATCTAACTCAATAATTTTTTCCTCTACCTCACCAGATACTAAACACTTTCTTGCTGTTCTTACAATCTGCTTTCAGCAATGCCTATAAGGTAGTTATTCGTATGGATCATCACAAGCAAAACGAACCTCACCAGAATCGTTTTGGACAAAACACGTATAAAGCATACCGTTGTATCTGATAGCGATCATGATTGAACCTGGATATCTATTTCCGCCAGAAGAAGACCCCAAGGGTTCCCCCAGCAATAAAATTTTCGCTACTAACTCTCGGTCAACAACCTCTTTTGAATTCCCAGTAATAGAAAACGACAACCCAAGCACGAGAACAATAATCGCAATTACGCTTTTCATCTACTCATCTCCCTTAGTCAAATCTAACGGCCTATTTTCCCCATCTAATACTAGTCGTTTCCTTTCATTCTGAACAGTTCGAGCTAAAAAATCGCACAACTGCACTTATCGCTTATCAAAGAAACAGTAAATCTCATCCTATAAACCACTTAATTGCCACACTACCCCCCTTCTACAATCACATCATCTCGTTAATCTAGACACTCCTCCCTTCTTCATAGGGGACCTCAGGCAGTCTGAATCTCGGTTATGTATCGATCGTCTAACTCCTCCAAAGGCGAAGAATGTTCTGGGGTCCTCACCTTTTTTTAATTATCCAAATAGGAAGGCCAGAGGTATTTCTAGTGAGAGCTAAACAGTCCAGGGGGTAATACAGGACTACGTTATCTATATATACCCGAGCAGATTCAAAAAAGACTGAAATTAAACATTGTTGCTCGTGAATAAAACTTGACGCCTCTTCCAAGGTGGCTTTGATGTTACACAACCCCGATAAAATAGAGCGCTTGTTTAATAGGACCATAAAAATGACGCTACTTCAGTCACTCAGCACCCTCACCGCAGCGCTCTTGTTTACCACCGGTGTCTTGGCTGAAGATGCCAAACCAGCAGAATGGTTATTTGTACATACAGCACAGACCGCTGAAATGACCTCAGATACCACCTTAGTGATGCCCGTGACAAGAGAAATCTTTGCGTTCACTGATAGACCTAATCGTCTGCACGGTTACCTGAACGCACACGAATTCGCATCAATGTGGAACAAAGGCGAAGGCGATACATTCCAAGCTGACCCACCCAATGCAGTGCTGACGTGGATAGATAGTGAGGATGTCAAAGAAACTGAAGTCGTGATTACAAATGCCGCTGTTACAGATAATGGCCGGTCGATTGTCTATGAATTGGTAATTGAGAATGGGGACGTGTTGACAGAGAAAATGCAAGACGCATCTTTTTTTATTGATCCGCTAAGCGGTGACAAGAGGCAATTACTAGACCAGCGAAAAATCCTACTCGACTCAGACTCTAGGGGGGGGCGCGCCAAGAGTAAACGAACCCAGTGGTGCAGGGGGTAGTGTTTACAAGCATCTGCCACTCAAACCATAGCATCACGTATACTCCGTCAATCTACAATAACCAAATGATATGCTCAATTGAGTTTAATTTGAGTTTTGAGGGCTATGTCCTCGCATCGAACATCAGATAACCCAATCCAAAATCAAATACGATTTGTAGCATAGTCGTAGCTAAATTTCCAAAAAGGAATACAAATTGTCTGACTCAACATCCGAGGTTATCTTCCACGCCTACCCGCAATCCCCTGTTTCTGAGAAAGTTAGGGTCGTTTTTGGTATCAAGGGACTTACCTGGCGCAATGTGGACATTCCACGCCTACCACCCAAGCCATTGTTAACGGCACTGACCGGCGGTTATCGACGCACACCGGTCATGCAAATCGGTGCAGACATCTTTTGTGACAGCCAATGCATCATCCGCGAACTTGAACGACGATTTCCTTCGCCGACCATCATGCCTACTTCCGAACAGGGCTTGATGTGGTGCCTAAGCCGATGGACGGACGGGGCATTGTTCGACCAAACTGTGCGTCATATCCTTGGCTCAGCTGGCGATCAGTTGGACAAGGATTTTGCAGAGGATCGTGGACGTTTATACCTCGGAGAGGATTGGACGGTAAAGTTGAAACAGGCAAACGCTACCCTGCCTCATCTGGCGTCACAAATGCGCGCACCGCTGTCATGGCTTAACGCGCAATTATCTGACGGGCGACGATTCTTACTCGGTTCGCAGCCCGCGGCGATCGATGCACAGTTCTACTATGTGGTCTGGTTCCTGCGCGGCCGATGGGCAGACGGCCCTTCATTTCTGGCGGAATTCAAGGATCTCGTCCGATGGGAGGGAAATATTCAAGACATCGGCCACGGCACTGCTATCGACATGGAGCCACTTGATGCCATATCGCGTGCACGAGTTCATGAGCCTGCTGCTGCTGCAGGTGTCGCCGCGCATGACCCTCAAGACCTCTCGGTAGGGCAGTCGATAACGGTTCAGCCTGACGTGAATGGCGGCGAACAACCGGTCGCAGGCAAGTTACATTACGCCGATGCAGAGACAGTCGTGATAGAACGCTTCGCCGAAGATGTAGGCACTGTGTGCGTCCATTTTCCACGATTCGGTTACCGAATAGAATTGATGTAATGAGTTACGTCTCTCAAAGTCAAAAAATAATGATACGTCAAGCAATAAACGGAAAATACTAATCGATAATTAATCTCGACACATGAACGAATTCGATGGGTTGCAAGGTTTCGATCATAACCATCCCCAATAGACCTCCTCTTCTAAAGGCATAGACTATGACGGAGTTCTCACTTTTTTAGTAATCTAAATAGGAAGACTACACATATTTCTGATGAGACATAGACACCTCGAGGGACGGCTAAATCAAACTGTGTGACCTAGATATACCTAAGTTGATACAAAAAATTCTTCATTTAAAAAGACATTTGAGCGGTCTTTGTGGACTTCCAAAAACTTTTTGTTACTTCAACGACTTTGTCCGCATCAAAGTCTTTGCAAGTATAGAAAATTATTGAAAAAAATTTGCTGCCACTCCAGATATAAACAGAAATTCCTGAATCTATTAATGGTAGAAAAGCATCGTAACCTTGATTTTCTTCTTTTCCGAGTCCCTTGGGAGAGACAACGATGGGATCTCCATAGGCTGTGAAGTTCATTTTTTCACAAATACGAGCAAAGTAATCTCTCACTCTGGTTTCATCGACGCTACCCGCAAAAAAACCTTCAATGAGTAAACGCTGTCTTTTTAAGTTGGGCGCTAAATTTTCCATGTACGTAACCATACCTAATTTATCTCATTGGGCAACACCAAGGTGGATGGTCTACACAAAACTACGTGATCCATAGGTAACTGGGGAGATAATCAAAAAAAAAGATATGGACTATTTTCTACTTTGGCGCCAAATCAAAGATCAGAACCTCAGCATTTTTTCCTTCTGATGTTCTAACTTGATTTTCCTCAGCCATCATGATTGCATCACCCGCATGCAAGGTTTCGCCATTTACTGTTAAACACCCCCGAATCAAGTGAACATAAGCTTTTCGTTCCGGGTCAATATCCAAGGTGACATTTTGATCACCATCTAAAAGTCCAGCATATAAACGGATATCTGCATTAACTTTGACTGAATCTTCATCGCCGTTAGATGAGACTACTAGTTTCAATTTGCCTTCTTTATCATTTTTCGAAAAGGTTTTTTGTTCATAAGCGGGCACAATCCCTTTTATTTTGGGGTCAATCCAAATCTGAATAAAATGAGTTTGCTGGCCCTCAGCGTGGTTAAATTCGCTGTGCATAACTCCCGTACCCGCACTCATTCGCTGAACGTCTCCTGGCGGAATACCTTCGATGTTTCCCAAACTGTCTCGATGTGCCAATTCACCAGTCAAGACATAACTAATGATCTCCATATCGCGATGACTGTGTTCTCCAAATCCGCGGCCTGGCTCAATTCGGTCATCATTGATTACCCTTAAATTCCCCCAGCCCATAAATTTTGGGTCATAGTAAGTCGCGAAAGAAAAGGAATGGTAGCTTTTCAACCAACCATGATTGGCGTAACCACGTGCCTCCGATTTTCGGACTTTCAACATGTTAGTCCCTTCATTCTCGACTTTATATGTAATATTTTTGTCATTTATAAATTCCTCATTAGGTCGACGAGGATTTATGTTGATTCTTTCACGCCGTCGAAACTAAATTTTCCGGCGCCAGTCGATGCAAGTATCAATAGACCACCAGTTATCGCAATATTTTTCAAGAACAAGAGTTGCTCAACGAACGCCGCATCAGGGGGGGCACTCCAAAAAGCGTGACCTGTAACAGCGGCTGCTAACGTAAATAAAGCGAGTAACATTGCAGTTGCACGGGTCTTGTATCCGACGATCAGCGCGAATCCTCCAACAATTTCAAGGATAATTGTTAGGACAACTGTTAATGTGGGAGCGATTATTCCTAGCGATGTGAAATAACCAACTGCTCCTTCGAAGCCAATTGCTTTCGATAACCCAGCGGGTAAAAACATCGCGACAATTAGTAGCCGGCCTAGTAAATTTAAAGTATTTTGATACGTGTTCATACTTATTCCTTTTCCATTAAAATATTGATTCTATTGATCTCAGCACTCTGATCGACTCAGATATTTCACTCTGGGTCATTTTGCTAAAAGCGTGTTTCAAATGTTCTAAGTGGTTTGGAAATGCTTTTTCGAAAAGCGCCTTTCCCGATAGGCTTAACTCGATTTTGTAACTGCGCGCGTCCTCCTCGTTTGGCAGTCGGTCAATGAGGCCTTTAATGGTCAAGCGATCTAAAACACCTGTCATGGTGCCTTTCATTATTAGCGTTTTCTCCCCTAGCTCCTTGCATGTCATGGGGCGCTGATTCCCGAGTGTCGCGAGAATATCAAACTGTGTCGGGGTTAAACCCAATTCACGGACGTGACTCGCCGAGTATCTCTCAAATGCCTGATAGGCCTCTGCCAGCTGCTTGATTAACGTTAAGTAGGTCACTTTTTTTCGTTTCAAATTAGTTCGCATGCAAACTATATTAGTTTGCATGCGAACTAATGTCAACGATGAAATCCAACACTAACAAAAGTGACTAAATATGTAACAGAGGGGGAAATAAACCTCGACGAATGATAAAACGTAGAGATATGAACGATTCCCGTTCCTCGAAACGGTCACAGATTCATGATCAATATGAGACATTTAAAAGAGCCTAGGAGCAGAGGAACACGAACACCACTTTGAACTCAAATATGGGTCAGTCCTAACTGCTACCGCTTTTAGATCTCATTTTTCTAAAATGTGCTGACCGTTTAAGCGGGGACTCTGCCACACCGGTGAAACACTGAGCTTTTGGCATCCAATCGATTGCCCCGGCCACGCGTAGCCAGGTGTCAGCACATTGCAACTTAGATCATCACCTGGCATAACTCGCACCCTAGACATTCGACACATTGAACCTTCGACACACTGCCAAACTCCGCCCCCCCATTTTGTGAGGTAAAACACGCGAACGCATTGCGCCAGAGGGTATCTCACCGCGCGTGGCGCCTTTCTTGTATCTCTCGAGCTACCTATCACGCAACCCTACGTAACACTATCCCCAGCATGTTTAAATCTCATCACAAGTATTTCAAGAACGGTGAATTTTTAGACTCATGGGTTATCTACTATAAAAACCAAAAATTACATAGAAGAATAATCACAAAAACGGTGGGACATTAACTTAATATTGGTTTTTTAGATTTCAAAAAGCTCAACTTATCTAACTTGTAAACCACCATTCCTTCTGAAGCAAAATCACAGAAATTCGCCCCCAACTTCTCTACGGCTCTTCTTGAGCGAAAGTTATTCCTACCTATATCAAAATAAATTTTATCTACATATTTAAAGGCATTATCTATCATTAATTTTTTGACTCTAAAATTAGTGGTCGTCCCCCAATATTCCGTAATAATAAAGGCTGTCTCTTATACACATCTGACGCTGCCGACGATATGCAGTGTGT
>CAJXOL010000018.1 GCA_913057675.1 uncultured Pseudomonadota bacterium
AGATTTCTGCCTGTCTCGTGGGCTCGGAGATGTGTATAAGAGACAGTTTCTTAGCAGGTCAGATAAAAGCGATTAAAGGAGAGGTTTCGAAGAGTAAAGATTTGGCGATTGGATATTTTGAGCAAAACTCACTTGATCAGCTCAGAGAGGATGAGAATCCCCTGCAGCACCTGGTTCGCATTGCTGGATTTACCAAAGAGCAGCAGCTCAGAAACTACTTGGGCAGTTTTGGTTTTATAGGGGATGATATATTTCGAGAGGTGGGCTTGTTCTCAGGTGGAGAGCGATCTCGGCTGGCCCTAGCACTTATTATCTGGCAAAAACCAAATGTTCTATTGCTGGACGAGCCAACCAATCACTTGGATATGGAGATGCGCTACGCCTTAACTCGAGCACTGCAAAGCTTCGAGGGGTCCATGGTGCTCGTGTCTCATGATCGCTCGCTTCTAACTGCCGTATGTGATCAGTTGTACTTGATTCATGGTGGGGCTTTGAGTGAATTTGAAAGTGACTTAGATGACTATTCCAACCAACTTTTGGCCAAGACACCCAGTTCAGATGCCGGTTCGTCTAAAATTATGGCGTCCCGTAAACAGCGACGTCGTGAGGAAGCTGACGAACGTAACCGTCAAGCGGCACTCAAAAAGCCACTTGTTGATAAACTCAAGTCACTTGAGATGCAGTTGAATCGTTCCCAAATAGAAACCGACCGTATTGAAGAAACTCTCGCTCAATCGTATCTTTATGAGGAAGTTGCTAAAGACGAGTTGATAGGTTATTTGCATGAGCAGGCGTTGGCGTCTAAGGATAAGATGCGCATTGAGGAAGAATGGCTTACCATTTCTTCCAAGCTTGAAGCGCTTAAAGACGTTAGCGCCAGTTAATCAATAACGTCCTTTTTTGAGTCGGCACTTGACATTAAATACGTAGATTGTGAAATTTATGTTAGCAGTAGCGTGTAGCAAGTTTGTCATCAAGTTTTAATGTTTTAATTTAATTTGAATTTATGAATAGTCTAAGAGCTCTTAATCGCCTCATTGAGGGAAATCAAAGATTTGTCGACGGTCAGGTTGGAAATCTTTCAAATACTGCTATGGATCGAGTCGCTCTCTTAAAAGGTCAAAATCCGTTTGCAATTATATTGGGATGCTCCGATTCTCGAGTCCCTGTTGAGATTGTTTTCGACCAAGGGCTGGGTGATTTGTTTATTGTTCGCGTAGCCGGAAATATTGTCGCGCCCTCACAAATTGGTAGTGTTGAATTCGCCGCGGAGCAGTTCGGCACTCCACTTGTTGTTGTTTTAGGACACACTCATTGTGGTGCTATTGAGTCCGTATTGAAGTCCGATAAGGATGGAAAGGGTATATCTTCGAATCTCAATTTCATTGTAGATCGAATTCGTCCTGGTATTGAGAGCGTATACGAGTCAGGCGAGTGCAGTTACGATCAGTTAGTTGGACGAGCAGTCCGAGCAAATGTTCGCGCGTCAGTGCAACAACTAAGGCATGGGTCACCGGCGCTTGAGAAATTGATTACTGATGAGCAATTACTTGTTGTGGGCGCAGAATATTCTTTGGAGACTGGTTTTGTAGAGTTTTTTGATGGTCTTCCTGCGTAATTAAATTCATCCGGTACTAAAAAGAAATACATTTTTTGTAGGCTTTTGCCCTACATACAGCTACAAGACCTTGTGCTTTCTTAATGGCATTTGCGCTCATAGAAAATGCGACCCCCTCTTTAAATCTAGCGGCATTTTCATGTCCATTTTCGTCAGCAACAGCGAACCAGAGGTAGGCGTAGACGTTGTTCGCTGGAACGCCTAACCCAAGTTCGTAGATAAGTCCAAGATTGTGAAAAGCTGCGGGATGCGCCTCGCTTGCAGCTTGAATAATGAGTTCAAGCCCACGCTCAGTGTTCTTGGCCATATTTTCGCCTTGAAGATAAAAAATACCAAGCGTATTTTTAGCGTCAATGTTACCTCGATTTGCCGACATCTCATACCATCTTAGCGCTTGGGCTTTGTTTTGTGATGTGCCGAGTCCCTCCCACAGCATGTCAGCAACGTTATTTTGTGCCTCTGTTTGCCCTTTTTTTGCGGCAACTAAAAAAACCTCAAAGGCCCTGACTAAATTTGTGGGTGTTCCGATCCCGTGCCGAAGCATTTTGCCTACCTGGGTTAAGGCATCAACCTGTCCAGATTGAGCGCTACGGCTGAACCATTCAAAAGCGGATCGATGGTTTTGTTCTACTCCAACACCTTCTTGAAACATTTTCGCTACCCTTAGCTGGGCGAGTACATGCCCGTTCTTGGCGGCTTGTGACAGCCAATAAAATGCTCTTTGCGTATTTCTGCTTACAGCCGTTCCATCGCGATACATTGCTCCGAGTCGTAATTGTGATTGCACGTTTCCTGAGTAAGCTTGTTTCTCTAGAGTCTCGATATCAGTTACCGTTACTGGTGTTGCTGGATCCTTTGTAAATTCCAGTTCTTGAGCAATGGCGTAAGAGGGATTCCCCACCCATCCGCATAAAAAAAAGATGTTTACGATTAAAAAATTTCGACAGGTTTTCACGACTATAAACACTCAACAGGTTATATTATCGGGCTATAGACATACTATAGCCGAGTAAGCTTATGAAGCTGCGCTGTAATGTTCGCATTTAAGATAAGGAGTGCTGTCGCATGATGGCCAAGTTTGATGTAGGGAGGGCAATCGCATTCGATTTCAATGCAAAGAAAATTGATGATATTGCTTTGTCAGATGTGTCTCGTCGGACGAGAGAGGGCTTTTTCTGTTGGGGGCACTTGTCTTTGAATGAATCGGGATATGCTGTTTTAAGGGATGTGGGTGTTGATGCTGAAACAATTGATCGTATTGTTAATAATCAAGGTCATGGGGTACTGCGTTTTGGTCGATCTGCGATCCACTGCACTTTATTGGAAGCAGTCGTTCATGGGCGTGATCTAACTCTGAAGCCCATCCACTTGATTATTGGACATAACTTTATATTTACCATGTGTAATGGTCACTCGGATGTGATTGCGGAGGTTTGTGGGTCCTATGAGGAAGACTTTTATCAACGAGCTCAGTCGGGGGGGTTTTTGTTGTTTGAGCTGGTGGACTCGTTAATTTATGACTATCGTCAAACTCTTGGTGATTTAGCCCTTGATGTAGAGTCAATGCAAAAGCGACTCATCCAAAACCATGAGGACAAGGATATATTCGACGACTTCTCAATTCTGTCAGCTTCTCTACTTGAATTTCGTAATGCGATTGCTGCTGCTCGCGAGTCTGTAGATGGGCTCTCTAATCGACGTTCTTCTTTCATTCAAGAATCAGCTCAACCTTTTTTGGAGCGACAAGCGCTACCTCTTGATCGCCTTGCTGGCGATGCAACTACCGAGCGTGCGATCTTGTCCGAGACGCTGAATCTTTACATGGGCATGACAAGTCATAAAACGAATCTGGTCATTAATAGATTAGTGATTATTAGCATGGTGTTTTTACCTCTGAATTTTTTTGCGGCGGTTTATGGCATGAACTTTAAATATATTCCCGAGTTCGAGTGGCGTTTTGGATATCTCGCATTCTGGTGTTTGGCGATTACTCTGGTAAGTGGGATATTTTTGGTATTCAAACGAAAAAAATGGATCTGAACATGGCCAATGCGGATTAAGTTTGTTAGCAATGCTGAACGCGAAATATTATAATGATGAAATCACGAAGAACGTAACTTTGACGATTAGCTCCTTTGAATAATTCATCCCCTTCGTTATCTGATAGAAGTTTAAACGCTATTTGGCATCCTTGTAGCCAGATGCAAAGACTGCGATCGTGTCCGCCGCTTGCGATTCGCTCCGGACATGAGGGGTGGCTTATTGATGAATCGGGTCGTCGATACTTTGATTCAATCAGTTCTTGGTGGGTCAATATTTTGGGACATACCAATCAGCGCATCACGGCAGCGATCATTGAGCAGGCAAATCGGCTTTCACACGTTATGTTGGGAGGTTGTACGCATGAGCCTGGAGTTAGACTTGCTGAGCGCTTGGCCGCAAGGACTGGCCATAATTTAGGCCACGTTTTTTTTGCTTCTGATGGGTCGAGTGCAGTTGAGATCGCATTGAAGCAATGTTTTCACGCTAAGGCAATGCAAGGGCAGGGATCTAAGACCCGCATCGCTTGTTTACGTAATAGTTATCATGGTGAAACCCTTGGTGCGTTATCCATCACAGATGTACCGTTATTTCAAAACGCTTATCGCGCGTTATTAACTGATACGCTCATTGTCGATTCGCCAGATAGTCGAAATGGTAATGAAGATGTTGCGCTAAAGGCACTATCTAATCTGCTTGATGATCGGGGTAATGAGATCGCAGCTTTGGTCATCGAACCTCGTGTTCAGTGTGGTGGTGGTATGTCTATGCACTCGCCCGATTATCTGCGTAAGGTCAGACAGATGACTCGTCAGCACGATGTTTATCTAATTGCAGATGAAATTGCGGTTGGGTGTGGGAGGACCGGTACTTTTTTCGCTTGGGAGCAAGTAAGTAAAACGGATTGGCCTGATATTATTTTGCTCTCCAAAGGAATCACTGGGGGTAATTTAGCCCTGTCGGTAGTGCTCAGCTCAGATGAAATTTTTGACAGTTTTCTGAGTGATGACTTTACTAAAGGGTTTTTGCATTCTCACTCATATACTGGGAATCCATTAGCTTGTGCTGCGGCCAATGCGGTGCTCGACTATTTTGATGAAGGATTGACTGATGACATTGGTCAGCAAGCAAAATATCTTGCAAAGGCGTTTGATCGTTTCAATGGTGACTCTCGAGTTTCGCCGTTAAGGCAATGCGGTATGATCCTCGCTTTTGAGGTCAATAACCCCGGTGATAATTTTGCGGAACGTTTTCATTTGCAAGGTCGTGAGCTTGAAATTTTGACTAGGCCCATTGGTAATACGGTGTATCTTATGCCGCCTTATGTGCTCGATCAGGAATTAGCTGAATTTCTCGCGAATGCGATAGATCAATGCATCGATAAAGTGTTAAGCGGATGCTAATTAAAAAATTGCAAGAAAAAATGAATGTGCTGGAGCGTTCGGATTTGTTACGCCATAAATGGATTGCACAGTCGCAAACTGGAACGCAGCAGATGCTTCTCAGTGCCACGCAATTAAATCCAAGCGAGCAGACGTTATTTTGTTCTAATGATTATTTAGGTTTTGCTAATCATCCTGATATTTTGTATGCATTGAAGGAGGGGGTTGACCACTGGGGCGGTGGCTCAGGTGCGTCCCACTTAATCAGTGGACATATGAGGCCCCATGAAGAGCTCGAAGTGATGCTCAGTCAATTATTTTTGCGTTTAATACCTGATAATCGGTGCCTTACCTTTTCAACAGGCTATATGGCCAATCTCGCTGTGATGACTGTTTTGGGGGATGCGTCCTCCGAAATTTTTTCTGACGAACTCAATCATGCCTCTTTAATCGATGGGATTAGGCTATCTAAGGGCAAAGTAAACATTTATAAACATCGTGATTACGATGCGCTCGATAATCTGTTATCGAACAGTACTGCCGACACTCGATTAATTGTCACTGATGGTGTATTCAGCATGGACGGTGATCGGGCGAATGTGGATGTCTTGCAAAAATTAGCTCATAAGCACGACGCGTGGATCGTGGTGGATGATGCACATGGTTACGGCGTTATTGGGGATGAAGGTCTTGGAAGCTTGGAGAGCGAGCAATTAATTTGCGATCGGGTGATCCTCGTAGGAACGCTAGGCAAGTCTGCTGGGTTATCGGGGGCCTTTATTGTTGCCCACCAAACTATCATAGAGTACATTTTTCAGACGGCTAGAAGCTACATATACACGACGGCTCCGTTACCTGCGATTTCGTATGCATTGTTAAAGTCTCTTGATTTAATGCATGGTGATGCAGGGAGGCAACGGAGAGGTCATTTGCGGGTGCTCGAGCATCATCTCCGATGCGGCCTGTCTGATCTGCTTGGTAAATACCCCGCTGCTGGATTGAGCATTTCAGATTCTGTCTCTCCAATTCAGGCTGTCATTGTGGGTCAGTCTCAGCGGGCTACGGATCTGTCGGATGGATTGAATGACTTAGGGTTCCGGGTGCCTGGCATACGACCACCGACTGTTCCAATTGGAACGTCGCGCATTAGAGTGACGCTGTCGGCAGATCATTCGATTGATGATGTTGATCGGTTGATGAATGCCTTTCGCATACTTTTCAACAAAATAATCTGAGTCATGCAGTATTTCGTGACAGGCACTGATACCGAGATCGGAAAAACCACTGTAACAGTGGGTTTAGTGTCCGCCGTAGTTGGATCCGGTCATACATGTTTGGGGCTTAAGCCGATAGCTGCAGGTCAGGATTGGGTCGATGGTGTTTGGGTCAACGAGGATGTGTTGCGCTTGAGTCGGGTTTGTGACCCGCCGATCAGTATTGATCAGGTTTGCACTTACCAGTTTCGAACTCCTTGTGCCCCTGAGATCGCGGCAGGCCTTGAGCAACAAGAGATCAATAAAAATATCGTTCTGAAGAATATTCATACAACAATTAGTTGCGCCGAATATGCTTTTGTTGAAGGGGTGGGAGGGTTCAATATACCGTTAAACCCGAATTGGACGACGGCTGACTTAGCGGTTGACTTAAACTTTCCGATCATTTTAGTGGTTGGAATGAGACTCGGGTGCGTGAATCATGCGATATTGACGCGTGAGGCAATTGATCGTCGAGGATTAACTTTTGCTGGCTGGGTAGCTAACTTCGTAGACCCTACTTTTTCGTTTCAAGACGAAAATTTTAAGACGTTACATCAACGACTAGGTGGCCCGTGCCTTGGAAAAATCCCTTTCCTTTCGAGTTCTCAACAGAATATAGCGCCTGATGCATTCCAATTGGATACGCTGCTTGTGGAATGAGTAGCACTTCAATGGGGATAATCTGGTGATAGCATTTTCAAGTAGTGGCGCCCCGGAGACGAATCGAACGTCCGACCTACCCCTTAGGAGGGGGTTGCTCTATCCCCTGAGCTACCGGGGCGCAGAACGCGATATTCTAGCGTACCTTGCTGAAAGAGTTACAATAACGTTCTAAACTCTCAATGACTCTTTAGATTAGGACTTCTAAATTGAGTTACCTGCCTGACGCAATAATGCAACCTAATCGAATGGTTTGAATGAAATTTACTGATCTAGGTCTCGATGATGTGATTTTAAAGGCGGTGGTTGAAGAAGGATATACGCAACCCACGCCAATACAAGAACAAGCTATCCCCAATGTGCTCAGTGGCAGGGATGTTATGGCCGCAGCACAAACCGGAACTGGTAAAACGGCTAGCTTTACGCTGCCGATGTTACATCGATTACTTCCTCATGCGAATTCCAGCACTTCTCCAGCTAAACATCCCGTTCGAGCGCTTATTTTGACACCCACACGAGAGTTGGCTGCACAGGTTGATGAGAGCGCTCGACGTTACGGAAAATACCTTCCGCTTAGAGTGGGTTGTGTCTATGGCGGCGTGCCAATGCCTCCTCAAGTCGCTATGTTGCGTGCTGGGGTCGAGGTGCTTGTTGCAACACCTGGTCGATTATTAGACCACGTTGGCACCAACGCGGTGAGGTTTTCTTCTATAGAGTTTTTGGTCTTGGATGAGGCAGACAGAATGCTTGATATGGGATTTTTGCCTGATATCAAACGGATTGTGGATTTGATTCCTGCTTCGAGGCAAACCTTATTGTTTTCCGCGACTTATTCTGAAGATATTCGACGAGTTGCGGGAGCTTGGCTTAGAGATCCGGTGAAGATTGAGGTAGCAGCTAGAAATACGGTCGTCGATACGATTCAACATACTGTATTGGAAGTGTCTGAACAAGATAAGTCAAGGCAGCTTGTGCGACTACTGCATGAGGGCAAAATCACTCAAGCGTTAGTTTTTTGTAATACAAAAATCGGGGCAAATCGCTTAACTCGGCATTTGCAAACTAAGAATGTTGATTCAGAGGCAATACACAGCGATCGGTCTCAAATTGAACGAACAGCAGCTTTAGAAAACTTTAAGGCAAATAAAACTAAGGTATTGGTAGCGACTGATATCGCTGCTCGTGGGCTGGATATTGAACAACTACCTTACGTTGTCAATTACGATTTGCCTCACAATGCTGAGGATTATGTGCATCGTATTGGACGAACGGGACGCGCAGGTCAAAAAGGAGAGGCGATATCGTTTTGCACCCCTGAAGACAAAGAATCGGTACGCGCAATTGAAAAACTGATCAATAAGAAATTAGAAGTCAGTGCGCCGAGCAAGACTGAATCCACTCGGGGGACAGTTCCAAAGCCTGCTCCAATGCGCTCGAGGGTACCTCATAAAAGCGGTGTAAAAACAGCGAAAGCAGATAGTTTTTTCTCTGAGCCATATCAGCCGAGTGATCGCCTTAGTGAAACGTCTGCTCCTACGGTTGATCACAAAGAGGCGTTATTAGAAACGGGTGTCAACAAAAAACCAATCGCAGCACTTTTTATGCCGCCATCCGTTAAGCCCACCGGAGAATAGTTGTAGGATTACGATGTTGCTACCCACATATGTAGAAAATAATTAATCTTCCTGACGCAAATCGTGTGGAGAGGGCGTTAATTCAAGCTTTCTTCCATTTCTAATTCTCTCAGTGATTTACCTTTGTATCTGCTTTGCATTCCGCCTGCTCTGTTTGAATCATCTCTAATCTGGTACTCGCGTCTCTGTAGCCACGAGTCTCTGACAAAACTATATTTATCAATGGCAGAATCGTTCAACATAGTCTCTGCCGCTAATAAATTCGCACGTTTGCTAATGATTTTTAGTCCAGTGACGGTCCATCGAATGGATTCGTTGTCAATATATGAGCTTGGATCCAGAATGTAATCCACCGGCTTTCCTAAGCCGTCACGCACAGTGCTCGGCCCGAACAAAGGCAACACAAGATAGGGGCCGCTTCCCACCCCCCAATGCCCAAGTGTCTGTCCAAAATCTTCCTTATAGTATGGTATGCCTATACCTGTAGCTACATCAAAAAGGCCGCCAACTCCAAGGATCACGTTAGTTGTGAATCGAGCAAGGTCAATTGGTACATTGCGCATCTTTAGTTGTAATGCATCATTAACAGCAGTGTTGAGTACTCCGAGGTTCGTGAAAACGTTGCTTACGCCTGTGCGAATCAGAGACGGGACAAAGTAGTCGTAGGCTTTAGCGACAGGCTTAAGAATCGCTTTGTCCAATGATTCGTTAAAACCATAAATTTTTCGGTTCATAGGCTCTAGCGGATCATAGCTGTTTGGGCCCGTCGCACAGCCAGCGGTAACTAATGAAATAGCAAGCAATAAATTGATGGCAAAAGTTTTCATAAAGCATACCGCGTCGTGAGTCTACATATATTATACGCTCTGTTCTCTAGCGGCTATACTTAAAATAAATATTAGACCGGATCAATCAAAAATTAAAAATTAAAATTTAAAAATTAAAAATTCAAACTGAGACATGGAGGATCTATGGATTTTGGGCTGAAAGGTAAATGGGGGTTAGTGTGTGCGGGAAGTAAAGGGCTAGGGCGAGCCTGTGCAGAGTCTTTGGCTGGAGAGGGAGTTAACATTGTTATTGTTGCGCGTGGTGCAGAGGCGTTAGCAGAAACGGCGGAGTACATACGCTCGACAACTGCGGTGGAGGTCAAAACAGTGGCTGCGGATATCACAACCCAAGAGGGTCGAGATGCTGCTATTAATGCTTGTCCTCAGTTTGATATTTTGGTCAACAACGCAGGTGGTCCTCCAGCTGGAGATTTTCGAAATTTCTCGATCGTTGATTGGGAAAAGGCGCTTCTTGCGAATATGTTGACGCCAATAGAACTTATCAAATCGCTTTTAGATGGAATGATCGATCGAAAATTTGGACGAATTGTCAATATTACATCAGCAGCTGTGAAAGCACCGATACCCATCTTGGGACTATCCAATGGCGCCAGAGCGGGTTTAACCGGTTTTATTGCAGGTCTGTCTCGGCAAACACCCATGCACAATGTGACCATTAACAATATTCTTCCTGGTGCCTTTGCTACTGAGACCATGAATGGTCGTATGGCTGCAATGGCAAAACAAAGCAAAACCACTGTCGAGGAGGTCGCTCAATCTAGACTAAATGCAATTCCTGCTGGGAGATTTGGACATCCAAAAGAGTTCGGGCAATTGTGTGCGTACATTTGTAGCGCTCAGGCTTCTTATATTACGGGCCACAATTTCCTCATTGATGGCGGGGTATACAACGGGACATTGTAGTAGGGAGAAGTAAAAAATTGTCAATAAAATCAGTTGGATATTTCCTTTATCTCGAGATTAACAGTGTTTATTGAGCCCCAGTATTTTGAAAATACTGCTGCACATGATCACCTTTGGGTTTGTTGATGATTTTTTTCGTAAAAAAACACTTGAAATACTCTGTCGAAACCGTATAGTGCGGCCTTCAAGTATTTCGACCAGTCGGTAGTTTTATTTTTTGTCTGGTCGCTGGGTCGTTCAGAGAACTCAGTGGGAATTGCAGCCACGTGAGCTTTGGGCGGGAATCGCGGTTTGGGTACGCGTCCTCGACGCAACGCCGGGGCATAACCTCGCATTACGGAGGGAGATTGTGATATGCGTAATCTCAAATTGAAGAAGGTTCGTCCGGTCGCAACGGAGACAGAAACGCTTCATAAAAACGGAGACGAGTTAGGTCTCCATCTGGTTGGTGGTGCTTCAGTTGAAGAGTCCCAGCCTAGTGGGCCACTACATGGCGTTAAAGAAACTCCAGGACTACATGTCATGGGAGATCTGTATGACGTCAAATGTAGCGAAAAATTCATGGTGGATGCCGACTTACTAAGGGAGCATTGTCTGAAATTGGTCAAAAATGCTGGATTGTCCACTGTTGGTGAGTTTTTTCACCAATTTGATGGAGAGGGTGGCGTGACAGGTATGGTTGTGCTGGCCGAGTCACATATATCTCTACATACTTGGCCTGAAAAAAACTATGTGACCGTGGATGTATATGTCTGCAGTTATTCTCAAGATAACCGTCCTAGGGCAAGACAGCTTTATCAATCTTTGGTTGAGACCTTCAAGCCTGACTTCGAGAAATCTCACGCTGTCGAAAGACTTTAGTTTAATTGGTAGGATTTAAATAGCTCGATGGCGGATAAAAGCACTGAACAGTATTTTCTGGAAAGCCTTAATGATGGAATAGGATTTTGGGTTAAGTCGAAAGAGCGACTTGCACATGCCAAGTCTCCTTTTCAGGATATTGAGGTTTTAGAGACAGATTTCGGACGCACCCTGCGTATCGATGACTATTTCATGACATCGGACAAGGATGAGTTTTTCTATCATGAAAATATGGTTCATCCGGCTGGAATCTCGCACTACGCACCTAAGCGTGCATTAATCATCGGTGGCGGTGACGGTGGTGCTGCAGAGGAATATTTGAAGTACCCCTCCATTGAAGAGGTCGTGATGGTTGAAATCGATGCCGTTGTTGTCGATTTTTGCAAAGAGCATCTTCCTGAGGTGCACCGAGGCGCATTTGATGATCCACGGTTAAAAGTTGTAATTGCTGACGGCAAAAAATACGTTGAAGAGTGCCAAGATCAGTTCGATCTTATGATGCTTGATCTGACGGACCCCTTTGGCCCTGCTGAAGCTTTATACCGCGTTGATTTTCTTAAGCATTGTCGTCGTATTTTAGGCCCAGAGGGGGTTTTGTCGATGCATTTGGGTTCTCCGGTGATGCGCCCAAATGTCTTTCATAGAGTGTTCAGTTCGTTGAAAACTGTATTTGGGATTGTGCGGCCCTATTTGGTCTACGTGCCGTTATACGGCGCTATTTGGGGTATGGCAACGGCGTCAGATAAAACTGATCCACTTGCATTTAATTCGGAGAACGTAGAAGGACGCATTAAGGCACGTAAGCTCAGTCATCTGCAGTACTATAATGGTGATACGCATCAAGGTGTGTTCGGACTACCGAACTACGTTCGAGATATTCTCGATCTTAATCTTCGGCCAATTACCGAGCAAGATCCAATGGATGAGCCGGGACTAGATCCTGAAAATCATATTGCCTTGAAGGTGACTCGCCTCGAATGATGTCGTCGAGTAGGGTTAAGAGTCAGGGAAATGACTGATTTTGTTGAAATCTGTATCCTTATAGTTTGCGTTAACTGAACTCGAAAGAGAGTGACTATGCTCGGCCCCCTCAGAGGTTTAAAAGTTTTAGATTTCTCGACGTTACTTCCTGGCCCCATGGCAACTCTATTTCTTGCTGAAGCTGGTGCGGAAGTGATTAAAGTGGAGCGACCTGGCAGTGGTGAGGATATGAGATATTATCCGCCGAAGTGGGGCGATAGCAGTATCAACTTTTCATTGTTAAATCGCGGTAAAAAAAGTATTGCAGTTGACTTAAAGAATGAAGAGGAGAGGGCTAAATTAATTCCATTAATTGAGGAAGCCGACATCATAGTCGAGCAATTTCGTCCTGGTGTGATGTCACGGTTAGGACTTGATTACGAGGCTATCAAAAGCATTAATTCCAAGATTATCTATTGTTCGATTTCTGGTTTCGGACAAAACGGTCCCAAGAAAAATCTAGCCGGGCATGATATTAATTATATTGGGGATGCGGGACTTCTATCTCTGAGTTTGGGATCTACTGAGCAACCTGTTGTGCCGCCTGCGTTAATCGCAGACATTGCCGGGGGGGCATATCCTGCAGTAATGAATATCCTACTCGCTCTTCGCGAGCGTGATTTGTCGGGTCAGGGCTGTTACATCGATATTGCTATGACAGACGGTGTACTTCCGTTTTTATTTTGGGCTCTGGGAAAAACAAGTGCGACCGGCATAAACCCTAAAAATGGACAAGACCGTCTCACTGGCGGGTCTCCGCGTTATCAGCTCTACCCAACCTCTGACCAGCGCTTTGTTGCGGCAGGTCCCTTAGAGGAAAAGTTTTGGGAGGTTTTTACAAAAACAATAGGACTAGCGGCAGAGTATCGTGATGATTCTATTAATGAAGAAGAGACGATTCGTCAGGTTGCATCTATCATTAAAGCTAAGTCCTCATCCTATTGGGAACCCATTTTTAGATTGGCTAATTGTTGCTGCAGTATTGTAAAAACGGTAGAGGAGGTTTTAGAGGATGAACAGTTTAGAGCACGTGGTGTATTTGCGGAACAATTGATGAGTAAAAACGGCGACACAATTCCTGCGGTCCCAATTCCTATAATTAATGGGCTAAAAAAACAAGGTGATGGTATTGATCGAGCGCCGAAAGTTGGTGAGCACAATGAGGATTTTTTAGGTTAATAGCGTGCTCGTGATCCTCATCTGATTCGATGTATTTTTGGTCAGGCGAGGTTATTTTAAATGCCTCTCAGCTTTATTTGAGTTGACTCTAAAAGGGTTACCTTTTACCCTACTTCAATCGGATAATAAATAACGGAGTATCAGTAGATGAAAGCTTTAGCTTATGTTTTATCACTCGTTTTTTTCGTGACTTGCTCTTTGACTTATGCAGGTGTAACAGGAACTACTGGCCCAAGCAACCACTCAGGTGCAAAAATTAAACCTGTTGATGAGAAGCATGAAGAGCCTAAGCAGGAAGAGTTTAAGGAAACAAGTGATCATGATCACTAAATAGAACATTCACGCGTTTTAGAAAAAGCCGGCAATGCCGGCTTTTTTGATATTTGATGCAATATGAAAGGTGTAATTATTCATCTAAGGTTGATATTTTAGAGAAACACGCTGAACATTTAGCATTTAAAAACACCTTATACTCGGTGTCATCCTAAGTTTCTCCGTCCTTATTAAATCCGGTTACAATTTAACATTGACAGAATTGTTGTTATAGGGTGAAGCGTGATTAGGCGAATTGCAGTTAGTGTGTTCATCAGTATTTTTTGTTGTGGCCAGTTATTCGCACAAGCTGAGACAGTTACGGGGGTCCAGGAGTACCGAGACTTACTCGCGGATGGGAACCCTGCCGAATTGTGGGTTTTTTCGGGTGAGGAAATATGGTTTAATCCAGCAGGTCCGAAATTGGTGACTTTGGAGGCGTGTGATCTTGGTAAGGGGCCGGGAGTGACGCGTGGAGCCTATGTCGAATTACCCCGTTATTTCTCGGATGTTAAAAAGGTCATGGACTTAGAGCAACGTTTGATTCACTGTCGTACGGTGATTCAAGGATTTTCGAGGGTGGATGCTACTGCATATCCCTTTACGCAGAGGGGCCAAGAGACATCAGAAGTTGAGATGTTAGTCGCCTTTATTGCTTCGAAATCAAAAGGTATGCGCATGAATATTCCCCTAAAGCATGCTGCAGAGAAAAAAATGTTCGATTTGGGTGAGCAGCTTTTTTATTTTCGAGCTGGTTCGCATGATTTTGGATGTATCACCTGTCACGGTGGTGAGGATCGAAGAATAAGACTGCAGGAGCTCCCAAATTTTAGAAATCAAGATCAGGCTAGAAAAACATACGGATCTTGGCCGGCCTATCGGGTATCGGCTGGAGAGGTCAGAACTATGCAGCACCGACTTTATGATTGCTTTCGACAGCAACGCTTTCCAGAGGCCATTTACGGCAGTGACTTGATTACGGCCCTGATTATGTTTTTGGCTAAAAGCGCTGATGGTGGTGTTTCTAACGCACCCGCCATGAAGCGTTAAGATATATTGATGAAAAATCTACGACTTATTTTCGGCTTTACTGTGACACCGTTATTACTTGTGCTCTGGCTAACAGTGCCTGTCGCCTCAGAAGATATTCGCATGGAGTTTAATGATTTGCTTGACGAAGGCTTGCAGAGTAAAGGTCCTGTGCAGATGGAGCATTTCTTGACGTTAGATGCCACCCAAAAAATGTGCAGTGGCTTAAATGTAGATATTAATAGTGCTGAGGCAAGTCAGTTGATGTCTAAAGCCCTAGCACAGATTCAATATCCAGCTGATGGTATTTATATAGGTGACTGGAAAAAAGGCGAAGAAATTGCGCAAAGTGGTAAAGGGTTACGATTTAACGATGCAGATGATATCGAAAATGGTGGTAATTGTTATGCGTGCCACCAAATTCGTCAAGAGGAGCTGGCCTACGGGAACCTCGGGCCATCACTGCACCATTACGGCAAATTAAGAGGTTATTCTGATGAAGTCCTGCGCTATACATGGGGGAAGATCTTCAACCCCCAGGCATTTTTAATGTGTTCAAATATGCCTCGTTATGGTCATAAAGGAATACTAACCATTGAGCAAATGCGACATATCATGGGTTTACTGTTGGATCCTCAATCCCCTGTTAATGAGTAAGGGCACGGTAAACTCTTTTCGTGACACTTTCTCGTAGAGATTTTTTATTAGCGTTGGGAGCTGCAGCTGCGGCAGGGCTTCCTATATCTAATAGGCAAGCGCTTGCTAATCCCCATTTAAGTGGGCTCTACGATGTTCCGAAATTTGGCAATGTTCATCTCATGCATATGACTGACTGTCATGCCCAATTAAACCCGGTTTATTATAGAGAGCCAAGTATGAACCTTGGTGTGGGCTCGTCTTCTGGGAAGTTGCCACACATTGTTGGTGACTCCTTGTTAAAGGCGGTAAATGTTCCGACAGATAGTCTTATGGCGCATGCCTTTTCTTGCCTTAACTTTGAGGAAGCCGCTCGGCTTTTTGGTCGTGTTGGTGGGTTTTCGCATATTAAAACACTGGTTGATAAATTAAGGTCAGAGCGTCCAGGCGCCCTGTTACTCGATGGAGGTGATACGTGGCAAGGATCTGGCACCGCTTTGTGGTCTCAGGGACAGGATATGGTAGATGCCTGCTTGTTGCTTGGAGTCGATGTGATGACCGCTCATTGGGAAATGACGCTGGGAGCAGAGCGGGTAAAGCATATTGTTGGGAATGATTTCTCAGGACGTATTGATTTTCTCGCTCAAAATGTCAAGACATTTGATTTCGATGAGCCTGTATTTGAGTCTTTCAGCATCAAGGAAATGAATGGCATCCCGATTGCTGTTATCGGCCAAGCCTTTCCTTATACGCCTATTTCGAATCCCAGCCATCTGATTCCTGATTGGAGTTTTGGGATACGAGAGTATGAGTTGCAGCAGTTGGTCAATCGAATACGAGAACAAGGGATTAAAGTCGTTGTTTTGTTGTCCCATAACGGGATGGATGTCGATTTGAAGTTAGCGTCAAGAGTGACAGGGATTGATGCAATACTGGGTGGCCACACCCATGACGGCATGCCAGTTCCAGTAATCGTTGCGAATAGGGCTGGAAAAACAATTGTTACAAATGGGGGTAGCAATGGAAAATTTCTTGGTGTGTTGGACTTTGCAGTGACAGTATCCGGTGTTGCTGACTTTAGATACAGACTTTTACCAGTTTTTTCTGAATTCATTGATCCAGATCCTGATATGGAGGCATTGATTCATCGAGTGAGACGTCCATTTGAGCAAAAACTTATGGAGCCACTCGCAATGACCGAAGGGTTGTTGTATCGGAGGGGAAATTTTAATGGGAGTTTTGATCAGTTGATTATAGACGCGCTCATGGACGAACTTAATGCAGACATTGCATTTTCTCCCGGATTTCGTTGGGGGACGTCTCTTTTGCCAAACAGCACAATCAATATGGAGGCGCTTTTAGCGCAAACTGCAACCACTTATTCCTACAGTACTTTGACAGAAATGAAGGGTGAGACGATTAGAGTAATTCTTGAGGATGTGGCGGACAATATTTTTAATCCAGATCCGTATTATCAACAGGGAGGGGATATGGTTCGGGTCGGAGGCATGAGCTATGCTATCGATCCTACTAAGGCGATCGGATCTCGCATTTCTGAGATGCGGATGGGCGAAACGCTCATGGACCCAAACAAGGTGTATAAAGTAGCAGGCTGGGCCCCTGTGACCGAGGGTGCGACGGGCGAACCTATTTGGGACCTGGTTGCGCGCTGGTTAAAGGATAAAAAAACTGTCTCTATTAGGGCGCTGAGTGTGCCTCGTATTAACGGCGTGGATCATAATGCGGGTGTGACTGATCGCTGCGATGTCTAATTTTTCAGTATTTCATTTTGCGTTTTCGCTAATCACTGCTCGTGACTCTGTCTAGATGACATGAGTCTAATCACATATGTGCAACAATATTTGCGTAGGTTCGTTAAGTATCCAGTCCTGATTGTGTTTCTGATGTCAGGAATACTGATATCAATTTTACTATTTGCTTTTTATAACATCCGGTTAAGAAGAATTATCGCCAAATATTGGTTTCGATGTTTGTTGATTATCCTCAACCTTAAACTTGAAGTAAAAGGCTTTGATAAGGAGTTGGAAGGACATTTTTTGGTGGCTAATCACATTTCTTGGTTGGATATACCAGTGATATCAGCGTGTGTGCCAATTTGTTTTTTATCTAAGTCAGAGATTCGCCAGTGGCCAGTGATTGGATTTTTAGCTAGTTTTGTTGGGACGATATTCATTGAGAGGGCAAGTCGTCGCTCTCTAATGCAGGTCAATCAAAATATTGATATGTCGCTCAGAGATGGACACTCTGTTTGTGTTTTTCCTGAGGGGACAACTACACTTGGTGATCACGTGAGCACATTCCACGCATCTATATTTCAGCCTGTAGTTGCTGCCAGAGGGAAAATTACGCCGGTCACAATACGTTATCTGGACAAAAAACGTGTGCGATCGAATTGTCCCGTATACGTTGGGGATATGACTTTGATGCGCTCTTTAGATCAAATTGTGATCGAGCCCTTACTCATTGTAGAGGTAACTTTTTTAACGACTATTGATGCTAATAATTTAAGTCGACAGAGTGCGTCAGATTTATCGAGGACTAGGATCTCAACTAATTTATTTAAGTGATGCGATACGTCTGAGAGTTTTGTAAATCGTAGTGAGGTCGGCTTCGATACCATGTTCGCGTATCGCTTCGCCGAATGCTAATTGGGTGGCTTTGCCCACCTGATCAGATGACTCATACATTTTTACTTCTTCAGCCCACAACTCTAGGTCTTTCTTTAAGATGCCATTGCTGGCCCCAAAGTTAAATGCACCACTCAATACGTTGTTAGGAATAAATACCTGGCTAGATCGGCTTAATCCGGACGAGGCATTAATGACATCGATCATCTGGGCAGGATCGAGTCCTGCTTTTTCACCGAGCGTTAGTGACTCGAGTGTTCCAGCTAAGTGTATAAATAGATTAATGTTATTAACTAACTTCATGACCTGGGCCATTCCGGGCTCATCGCCGACATAGTATTGCTTAGCGCTCATATGCGGAAATACGTGCACGCATAAAAATTCATAAGTAGCCTTATCTCCTGAACACATTATGGCAAGTGTTGCATCCTTGGCTCCGGCTGGTCCTCCAGAAATCGGAGAGTCTAAAAAAGCAATATTGTTTGCGTGTAACTGAGATGCAACGTCTTTTGCATAAGCACTACCCGTCGTTCCCAGGCTTACGATGCTCTTTATCTGAGACCCTTTTAAGATTCCGTTGGCAGGGTCTAGAACTACAGAGCGTGCAGCATCTAGGGAAGGCAAGCAGGTGAAGATGATGTCGGCCCGGTTAGCAACGTCAATCGGTGATGAGCAGATGAGCACATTGTCGCTGCTAAGAGCTGCGCATCTAGAGGGTTCAATATCATAAATATTCGTTTGTAAGCCGCTTTTAATGATGTTCCTAGCCATGGGTGATCCCATTGAGCCAAGTCCAATGAAGCCAAGTTTGGTGGTTTTTGAGTAAGGCATAGTGTGACGTCTCAGAGATTAGTAGGTTTTTGGGTGGATTCTATGGTGTTACGTATTCGATTCAACGGGTAGGTGGTGATCACGACCCCATTCATCCCATGATCCGTCATATATTTTCCAGTCGTGTTTCCCAAGTTGATCAAGAGCAAGTGCCAGAATGCAGGCGGTTATTCCAGACCCACAGGTTAGTATAAGGGAGGTGTCAATATTTATTCCTGACTCATTGAAACATTGCATTAATTTTTCTTTAGGCAACAGTTCACGTGTTTCCGAGTGAAGCAGATGAGACCAGTATAGATTATGACTTTTTGGAATATGTCCTGGCCGAGCGCCTGGATAACGATCCGGTTCATCCCCAGAAAACCGACCTGGCGTACGTGCATCAAGTATCTCATCACCCGATGAGGATGCTTTTAAAACGTCAGCTTTAAGTGCCAGAATGTCTCGTGTTTTCTCGGACCTAAAAATACGCGGTTCACGCGGTGACAATTGTGCTGTGAGCTTACCTTCACAGTGTCTCCAATGTGGCAAACCACCGTCTAGGATCGAGACTTTATCGTAACCGTAGAGTCGGAATAGCCACCAAACACGAGCGGCGCTATAAAGGCCCGGGGTGTCATAGGCGACCACGTGCGTGTTATTGTCAATGCCTAGATTCCCGACCTTGGCGCAAAAGAGTTCCTTATTGGGCACTTTTCTCGGGAGAGGGTTATTCGGATCAGCAACATCGCTGAGATCAAAAAAAATTGAGTTAGGAATATGCTGCTTTAAATATTCAGCCTTTGCATCGCGGCCAGTGTCCGGAAGGTGCACAGTCGCGTCAACAATGCACAGATTCATATCATCTAAATGTTCAGTGAGCCATTGTGCAGAGACTACCGGTCCAGGGTAAGTGAGTGACATATCAAATTTACCTATAGGTATTAGCAGTATTGTTCAACTGCTGCAGTTTGGCCGGCTGAATAGCGATTGCCATGAGCCCATCCTACTGGGAGTACCTCCTCAATCAATCGGAGCTCATCTATGGAAAGGTCACGTCGCACTCCTTCTGCTAGTTCTTTAAGGTGCTTCACTGATCGTGTTCCTGGTATCGGAATAATATTTTTGCCTTGATGCAATAACCAAGTAATTGCAAGACCTGAGGCGCTGATGCTGAAGTCGGCTGCGAGCCTTCTAAAGGCATTAGTTGCCTCGACGTTTCTGTTTAAATTTGGTGCAATAAATCGAGGGTTTTCTTTTAGAAAATCCATCTTCGAGATTCGGTCCGTTGTATGGGGACTATCTGTGAGTAGCGAGCGTCCCACCGGGGAAAATGCAACCAGTGCTGTGCCTAGTGCTTTGGTAGTTTGCGTTAATCCTAATTCTGGGTTTCGGGTTGAAAGTGAATATTCTGATTGTACGGCCGCAACATGACTTACTGAATGCGCAAGCTTCAATGATGATGGGGCGATCTCCGAGAATCCATAGGATTTAATTTTCCCCTCTGTTACGAGTTGGCTCATGGTTCCTGCTACCTCCTCAATCGGTATCGTCTCATCTCGGCGGTGTATGTAATACAAATCTAAGGCGTCTAGCCCGAGTCTATGGAGGGATTTTTCAAGCTGGTCGCGAATGTGTGTTTCACTATTATCAAAGTAGCGTTGCCCGGTATTTTTATTACGACAAATTCCGACCTTTGAGGCAATGGTGAATAGCTGATTTTTTTGCGTACCCTGTTTTTTTAGGAAAGAACCAATAACTGTCTCTGACCGACCGTTGCCGTATACGTTAGATGTGTCGATGTGATTGATGCCAAGGTCGAGCGCCATCTTCAAAATCTCATGCGAACCCTCATCTTTCGCTAAGCCATAAAAATCAGAAAATGATAGGGCACCCACACCAATAGCAGAGACGCGTGGCCCATGTATGCCGAGTTGACGAGTTTTCATTATCACTCCTAAAGAAAAAATTAATGGTTCAATGCTCCAGCTTTAAGGTAACGTTCCATCAAGTATGTAAGAAAGTATTTGAACGATTTGTTCTGGTGTGTTTGTGACTGCTAGTGCTGCAGCATCCACCTCTTTTAAGGCGTGTTGATGTTGGTCTTGATGTAAGATAATTAATGATTTTCCAAGTGCCGCTGCGTAGCCCGCATCGAAGGCGGCATTCCATTGTTTATATTTTTCGCCAAAACATACGACAACAATATCTGCGTCCTCAATACCTTTACGTGTTCGGATAGCATTAACTTTCGCACTCTTGTGGTCATGCCAAAATTTATTTGTTTCCGAACCTAGTATCCGAACCCCACAGTCATCACTTGATTCATGAATGGTTATGGGGCTCATGAATGAAATATCCTTTTCTTTGCACCCTGTGATGATGGCCTCTCGCCAATCGGTATGAATTTCTCCTGATAGATAAACTTTGTAATGCATAAAATATTTTTCCTTTAGCTCGGCACAAGAATTTAAGTGCCGCTGTAGTAATTAAGTTTCGTTCTGTGAAGTGTAAACCATCGAGCAAGGACTGATCCAATATTCAGAGAGAATCATTGATGATTAGACCTATGCCTGGGATTAGAGATGGGTGAGGTATTCTCGTATATCAGCGATGAGGTTCTTTTTTTACACACTACGGTAGTGTCTTCTGCTGTGTGCTCGGAGAGCGTGTATCACCGGAGGCTCAGTTTAGAGGTTTTGCTTTATTTGGAGGGCTTCGATCAGTATTTTTTGTTCGTTTAGGCGTTCTTTAAGTTCATTTACAGCTTTTGTTAATTGAGTAACTTTTTTCTCTAGAGCTTGCTCTCGACGTAATTCCTCTACGACACCATCCGACTCCAGCTTAGAGATCTCAACGCGAATACCTGATATTTGATCTAAAAAGTAATTTACCCAAGGATCTCTTTGGGTGGTGTCAGCTTTTGCCGTCAGAGCGCAGAACAGGATCAGAAGTAAAACTATGAAGTACCGATTTTTTATCATGTGTGTAGATTCTTTATGCTGATTGGTTTACCGCATTAGTGATAGCGGAGTAGATGTTAAGTTGTGAACGACGATTGAGTTTCTATCTATCAGTGTGACCACTATCGGTGCGATATGCCTAGTCCATTCTTCACTCTCGTAGACTTCTTTATATAACTCTTTCTTACGTTCGGCGGTTTCGAAACGTCTAATCCACACATAGGTACTGCCCCTTGGAGTTGATGTCATTACGCGTTCGTTATCGACGATTGAAAATTCATCGGAGCTGTCCATTATAAAACTGCCGGTAATCACCATGCCTTTATCAACTTGGAAGGGGATGATCGTGTCCTCAACGAATTTGACCCACTCTTCAGTTTTCCCCGGATTGATTTGATAAATACGCAGTTCAAAAAAAGGTTTCATCTGGTCTCCTCAACTAACTTTATCCTAGTGCCTTGGGCACCTTACTAATTTTGATTACCTATGTCTGCGCCAACGACGCTTACATTTTGAGTAAAGGTGTTTCTGTGTGTGTCTGTGACTCTCAATGATAAATTACCTTCATTTGTTGGGGAAAAGTTAAACGTAAATGCTGGGTTATCTGAAATTGAGAAGTTAACTATTGCCGATATTACTTCCTCATCTGCATAGCCCACACTGAAGTTTTGAATGAAGTTCGGCGTGGTGCTTGCGTCAATGTCAGACGCCAGCGCGGATTCGTTCGGATGTCGCACTTGAACCTTCACAATATTAGTTTGCTCAAAAGGGATACGAAACACCTTGTCACCATTTTTATCCTTGAAGATGTTTCTGTACTTGCTAAAAGTTATCTTCATTTTTCCGAGTAGGGGATCGGAGGCTGCATTTTTTCCAGCAGGTGCGGAGCAACCGCCTTTAACTTCTACCCATTTAGAATCCATGTGTAGCTGACCATCACTGGTCTCAGCTACGGCGCGGACAAAGGTGAATTTTTCTATTCTAAGTCTTGTGGCAAGATGCAGTTTTCCAGCTGTTGGAGACAATTGAAATATTGCTGCAGTCTGGATTGGGTTTTGATCCACGATCAAATGTAATTTTTTGATATAAGTTTGATCTAATTGGTTAATGAGGCCATCAATGTGTATCGGTACAGTTGAGGCATCATCAATATCAGTGTTGATACTCAAAGAGATGGATGATTTGGATCCCGTTAGGATTGGTCTTTCACCGAACATGAGGGATTTTAATGTGAGCCACTCTTTAACTTCGTTCTCTTGTGGCTTAATAGACTCCGCGTAGGCGGCACTTCCGCATAAGGTAATAGCGAGCGCTAGGAGTAGGCTTTTGAATGTTTTGGTTAGCATGATCTATTGGACTCCCCATTTTGCTGTTATTAATTAGCGTCTATCTCAAACATTACCTCATTTCGTCGCAAGATGGGTAACGTCCAAGGGGGATTGTAAAAAGCGTAAATTGGGTTTCCATTTATTACTATGCTATTTTGCTTTGCGAAGGTCTTTAGTTTTTCTGCGTGCGATTGGACATTTTCAGTCGAATTCGATCCGGAAAATTTAATTACAAGAACATTCTGCGCAGGTTTATTCGTAATGCTTACTTGAGGGTTATTTGGTTTAGGTAGCGTCTCTAGAGAATATTCGCGAGGCATATTAAAGCTGATGACCCATTGATTACCTTCGCCAAGCTGTTCTACCGGCGCGGTCATCGCGATTTTTTCGTTAGTAAAGGTCGACTCTGATTTTTCTTTTGATGATGAATCTAAAACAGTATTACTGCCGAAGATATAATCCGCAAGCTGTTGAAACCCACTCCTTATGGATTCCTCTCGAGATCCAGAGACGATAACATTGGCCGCGATTCGTATATCGTATTTTCTCCATTCAATGGAGCCGTGCTTTTCAATGACGATATATTTTGGATGTTCAACATTACTCATGATGGGACCTAACAAGACAGTACCACAAACAATTGTGAGCAGCAGGCTAATAGAGACGTACCTCCACTTAATGACCATTACGATGGGAGACGAGTTTGATCCCATAAAGCATCAGGAGGAGCCAAGCAACCATAATAGTAATGCCTCCAATCGGAGTGATATTGACAAGGGCTGGCATGCTGAAGGTTACTGAGATATAGATGCTGAAGCTGAAAAGAATGGTCCCTATGATAAAAAGAAAGCCGCTCCACTGAAGCAGGAGTGAACGTTCCGTTTGAACCCCATTCAAAAGACCAAATCCAAGTGCAACAATTGTAGCCGCATGGATCTGATTGTAGCGAATAGCTGTCATTAAAAATCTGAACTGTTCCTCAGTAATTGTGGCGCGTAGGCCATGTTCAGCATAAGCGCCGAACGCAACTGAAATAAAGCCTAGAAGTGCTCCTAACCCAAGAATCATTGTGTGCCTTTGTGGTTCTGACATAAACAAAATCGTTTATTTACTTTGAATTAACTGACTGTTTTTTATTTATATAGTTCATTGTGTATCGAACTTTAGGGGCTTGCAATAGCTCCACCAATAAGACTGTGTGGTGTGCTCAACAATTAGGTGCTGAATTAAAAAATTTGTGTATTAATTGTTGTCGTTACTTGTGTAGAATAAAAATATAAAAAGAGCCTTAGTGAGTTAAACATGAACTTCTTGAGTTTTAATTTGGACCGGGTGGAATGGCGCCGAATCGCCGATTCTTCTAATGCCGGATATAAGATTGATTTTGAATATAGTCTTCTGGGTTTTGATCTAGATGCGGGGCGATTGGATATGCTACTTCGATATGCGGCGGGAAGAGGGCATTGCCGAAGGCATCGGCATGTGGCGTCAACAATGACGTTAGTGCTTGAGGGGGAGCAATGTCTTCAAGAGACCCAAGCGGATGGTTCGACCAGAAGCATCTCTAGAAATAAAGGAGATTACGCGCTGTCTCCTGCCGATTCGCGACCTCATCTGGAGCATGGGGGAGAAAATGGCGGCACAGTTCTCTTGTCAATGTGCACTAATGATGGAATTCTTTTTGAATACTTTGGGGATGAGTCCGAGGAACCATGGACGGTTTCGATTGATGAATTTGTCTCGAGTTGGAAATGTGGTGAGATTTATGGTTTGGTAAAGTAATTTTTTTGTACCCACTTAAATTAGCAGAGCCATTCGCGACGTCCCAGTCGTGCTTTTTATAAGGTACATTTAAAAAGGCGCTGAATATTCAGCGCCTTTTTTTAAGACTTGAGTTTATTCCGCATAAAATCCAACTCCACAGTGAATCCCATCAACTTGAGTGATGAAAGATGTCTTGATATGCACGGCAGCACTTCCGCTAGTAAAGCGTTCTAGTTTGTATGTAATCTTTTTGATTTCATCTTGTTTTACACTAGAAACTAAAGACCAAATCTTGACGCCATCCGGGTCAGTAAGTTCTGACGCATCATCTCCAAGGACAGTCGGGTGAGCTACTAAGATGGCGTTTTTATCAAAGCAAAAAACATAGAGGTCTTTGTAACCAAATCCACCCTGTAGATTTGTAAATGCATCCAGTGCTCGATTTTTATCGCTTTTTACTAAATTTATAGCCCGCGCAATCATTGACCTGGCTTCTTCTTCTGTCCCAAATTCGGTCGCATGGCTTAGAGTGTTTGTCATGCTCAATAAGAGTGCGATTGTGGTGAGCGTTAGTTTCTTGATCATAATAAAAGGTTCCTATAAATTAGTTTACTTAAAAGACCCGCAGGTCTTTTCCGATATGATGAGAAAGTTGATTAGGTTTCTGCAAATCATTCTTCTCGTTACTAGGTGTAAAGCAATACCCGTGCCATGTTACGAGCAAGGTTAAACCGCAAACTTGTGATGTTGTCTGTTTGCACGTACCAGTTTGGAACAGCTGAAACGACCGCATTGGTGCATACGAGGCGTATCGACACGCACAAAGAAAAAAAACGCTCCTCACTTTGTATCAAAAAAACATAATGTTATTAATTTGTCTTTTATTCCTTTTTGAGTTTATATTGATCGTATGATCCACAGCGCCGTAACTCCGGTAATATCAAGTTTTAATTTCATAGGAAAATCATGGGTTGGACGGGTAAGTTGTTAAACATCCATATCGCTCCCGAGGCGAGCTATGAGATGGAGGAGTTGGCTGAGGCGGAGCTTGTCGCAGGTAGGGGCCTTGTCGGAGACCGTTATTATCTGGGGCGGGGTACTTATTCGCCCAAGCTAGACTGTCGTGAAGTCACGCTGATTGAGCAAGAAGCATTGGATGCATTGGTTCGAGATGACCCACCTATGCAAGGGGCTGCTATCAAAATACAGCCGTTTGAACATCGACGAAACCTGACTGTAGAAGGTGTGCCACTCAACCATCTTGTCGGTTATCGATTTAGTATCGGTGAGTGCATCCTTTCTGGTGGTCGACTGAACTTTCCTTGTCGTTATCTTGAGCAGCTATTGGATCGTCCGGTATTTTTGCCTCTTTATAATCGGTCGGGTCTTAATTGTTGGATCGAGAAGGGTGGCGTTATTCGTCCTGGAGACGAAATCGTACCCTTGAACGAAGTGACAAGTAAACCTCATCGTTAGGCGTTGATGAGCGCGCGTATTATTATGAAGCTTCACGTCGAACGACGTGATCAACTTGATGACGACTTGGTTCGTATTTGGTTAAAACATCCATTGAAACCTCACTTGCCAGCATGGTCTCCCGGTGCTCACGTTGACCTTCGTCTCGAGGACGGTAAGATCCGGCAGTATTCGTTGACGAGCGATCCGCAAGACCTGTCGCGGTATGCTATTACCGTAAAGCGAGAAAACGATGGGCGCGGGGGCTCGTCTTGGATTCACGAGTACTTGATTGAAGGCGTTGAAGCGCGTGTCTCGACCCCGCGTAATAACTTTGTTTTGAGCGAGACGCGAAGTCTCCTGATTGCTGGAGGTGTTGGTGTAACTCCCTTGATTTCAATGGGGCAAGCATTGAATGAAAAAAATTTGTTATACGCATTTCATTTTTGCTCACGGCGGCGTCAGTCTAACGTAGAGCGAGATCTGAAAAACTTTTGTGATTCTACTTTGAGTACATATGTTTCAGATGAGCCCAAAAGCCCAAGACTGGATTTGGTGGCCTTGATTGGTAGCCTTCCACGAGATCTACATATTTATTGTTGCGGGCCTAAACGTTTGATGGCTGAAGTGAAAGAGTTAACTAATGACTGGAATCCAAAACAAATACATTTCGAATTTTTTAGTACTGAGATCGACGAAAATTATAAGCCCGAGCCGTTTAATGTCATCATATCAAGTACTGGGCAGACCTTACGTGTTCCTGAAAACCATTCGATACTCGATATGTTAAGAATGGCTGGTCATATTATCCCTTCGTCATGTCGGCAGGGAGTGTGTGGCACTTGTGAGTGTGTTTATAGATCAGGAGATGTAATTCATCGAGATTCTGTGCTGAGCCCTGATGCTCGCCAAAACCGTATGATGCTTTGTGTCTCAAGGGCACGGGGTTCTGTGACACTTGATCTGTAAATGATAAATTAAGAAAGTAAACACTCTTAGGTTTAAGTGCTATTCGGGATACAAATTAAATCAATTAGTGAAGCGCCATCTATTTTGCGTGACGTTGTATGCCAAGTCGAATTTATGTCCGCTCGGAATACTTCACGGCCTGAGGCGTTGATTCTTTCAAAGAAGACTAGGTTTAAAGTTTTCTGTTGGTGAGTATTGCAATCCACTTCAATTTCTCGAACAAAAGACTGAAAAGTGATTTGCTTTCCATCTGGGTGGGCGACTTGTGGAATATTAAAGTCAACGAGATTTCTGACGCCTCTTTTTGTGCTGTCAATGAGCGATACATTGCCAACGTCGAGATACATCACCATATTCTCAGTTTGATCAATCTTATGCCATTCGGCAAAGCCGGGTCGCGGCATAAGAAAGAAAAATAAGCTGCAACATGTTGCTATACGCATCCATGTGCAATCAAACTTATTACAAAATTCAGTCAAACATATCTCTCTCGGTGGCAATCAAATGATCATGAATCGGTTGGAAGTGAAGCCATCCGATGTAATCACTGCCAACGTTCTCTCTGCTGAAGACAGCTCTCTCATGTGGCACGAGATTGGGTGTTTTTCCTGTAGACATAACCAGTAATTCTTGATGGCAGCATCGCTCAAGTGCGCTAAACCAAAATGCTGCAGAGTCAATGCTGTGTTTGCTCATTGTCAATAAGCCATGATTTTGGTGAATTACCGCCTTTACATCTTTGAATGATTTGGCCAAGTTGATTCCGGCGTCTTCGCTCACGGCGACGGCGCCTGACTCTTCTGTGATCACATTGTGATCTTCGTAAAATGCACATGCGTCCTGAGAAATTGGATCTAATTTTTTTCCGAACGACGCAAAAGCCCCGCCGTATAGCGTATGCGCGTGACACATGGCTACAATGTCTGGATGTTCCTTGTGAACTGCCGCATGTAGAACAAAGCCTGCTCTATTTACCGAATGTTCCCCTTCAACAACCGTTCCAGAGTGGTCAACAAGAATTAAATTGGACATTTTCACATGTTTAAAGTGAACTGCCATTGGATTTGTCCAATACAAGTCTTTGAATTCTGGGTCTCGAACTGTTAGATGCCCTGCAAATCCATAATCAAATTTGAAGTACGAAAAGGCTCGACAGGCGACGACTAGTTTTCTCTTGAGTTCATTGCGCAGGTCCTTAAAGTTCGAGAAACTTTTAGCTTTGGGGAAGGTTAAGCCCTGTCTCTTATACACATCTCCGAGCCCACGAGACAGGCAGAAATCTCG
>CAJXOL010000019.1 GCA_913057675.1 uncultured Pseudomonadota bacterium
AGATTTCTGCCTGTCTCGTGGGCTCGGAGATGTGTATAAGAGACAGGTGATGAACGCGGATGGGGTGGCCCGAGCGATCGCATTCGCTCAGGTCATGAACTTTGTCGAAGGCATCTACTTTGGTACGCCGGAGCCCTGGGTGCGGGCGGCTGGTGGTGCTTGGCTTGAGTGGCAAGGCATTGCAGATCGGGTGATAGCTGCAATTACGATTGGATGTGCCCTCTTGTCGGGGTTTTTTGCATTTCGTCTAATTAATCCTTCATTTCGAGCGCGAAATGGTGTGGAGCGCATCATTTTGTGGGCCCTTATTGCGAGCTCGACAATCGCAATACTGACCACTATTGGTATCGTGTTATCCGTGTTATTTGAATCGATACGTTTCTTTAAACTAATTCCAATTCAGGATTTTATTTTTGGGCTTGAATGGAATCCTCAGTTTGAGGGGGCAGAGCGGGCTGGGTCGGGCGGTGGTACCGCTACCTATGGGATGCTGCCGATGTTTGTCGGCACGTTTTTGATATCATTCGTCGCGTTAACGGTGGCAGTGCCGGTGGGTTTGTTCAGCGCTATATATCTTGCTGAGTATGCCAGTCATAGAGTGCGCTCAGTCGTTAAGCCGTTACTGGAAATTTTGGCGGGTGTTCCGACGGTTGTGTACGGTTTTTTTGCCGCATTGACGGTGGCACCTTTTTTGAGGGCTGTTGGTGCCTCACTGGGCATAGAGGTTGCATCTGAGTCTGCGCTCGCTGCAGGTTTGGTCATGGGAGTCATGATTATTCCATTTGTTTCATCCCTTTCCGATGATGTCATTAATGCTGTACCGCAGTCACTTCGTGATGCGGCTTATGGGTTGGGTTCAACAAAAAGTGAGGCAATTCGCCAAGTGGTGTTGCCAGCGGCATTACCCGGGATTGTTGCTGCGATCATCCTTGCTGTGTCCCGGGCGATTGGCGAAACTATGATTGTGGTTATGGCAGCAGGTTTAGCGGCTAATTTGTCATTTAATCCATTGGATGCCGTCACAACTGTGACCTCGCAAATCGTCACTATTTTGGTTGGTGATCAGGAGTTTGAATCTGCAAAGACGTTGTCCGCTTTTGCTTTGGCCTTAGTGTTAATCATTATTACTTTAGGGCTCAATTTCTTCGCGTTGCAAATTGTGAAGCGATATCGAGAACAATATGACTGATGTAAATACAGGTGGCGCATTGACGCCTGAAGAGACCGCAGTTCGGGTGGCGGCAACGCTTAAGAGGCGGGGGCGTAGCGAGCGACGTTTTCGATATTTAGGTGTTGGAGCGGTTTCACTGACCCTTTGTTTTCTTGTATTTTTATTCACAGGCATACTGTCCAAAGGTATTCCTGGTATGTTTCAGCACTATGTGACCTTAGAGGTTGTGTTGGATAAAGAGCGAATGGACCCAAAAGGTGACATGAGTGCGGCGTCTCTTTATTCCGGTGATGCTGTTGGGTTGGTGGGCGAGGCTTTGTCGAGTGTTTTAGGCAGCCCAGAGGGGAGAAAGGCTCGGCGCGCGGCTCGTTCTATATTGTCTTCAGGTTCAGCCGCTCGGTTGACTGAGTTTGCGCTCAAGCATCCAGAGCTTATTGGCCAAAGAGTATCAGTAAAATTTGCCGTTGATGATGATATTGACTCATTCATGCGCGGGTTCATCTCGAGGGATACCCCCGAATCTGATCGAAGGATTAATGACCGGACAATTGAGTATGTCGAACTCTTGAATCGGGCCAATTTAATTTCCTATGAGTTCAGCGATTATCTTTTTACGGGTTCTGCATCAAGAAACGCTGAAATTGCTGGTATTAAGGGCGCATTAGTTGGATCGATTTGGACTTTAAGTGTATGTCTTTTGATCGCTTTTCCGTTGGGAGTGGCGACTGCCGTTTATTTGGAAGAAATTGCGCCCAAAAATCGAATGACAGAAATTATTGAAATCAATATTAATAATTTGGCAGCTGTGCCATCAGTAGTTTTTGGGATTATGGGGCTCGCAATTTTCATTATCGCTTTCGGATTACCGCGCTCCATTCCTCTGGTCGGAGGTATTGTTCTGGCGCTAATGACGTTGCCGACCATCATTATCTCTTCTCGCGCAGCTATTCGGGCGGTGCCGCCGAGCATTCGAGATGCGGCGTTGGGGATTGGCGCCTCCAAAATGCAAACAATTTTACACCATGTGATTCCTCCGGCTATGCCAGGGATGTTGACTGGAACCATCATTGGTATGGCTCAGGCCCTGGGTGAAACCGCACCGCTTTTGATGATCGGCATGGTTGCCTTTATCGTTGATGTGCCCGGCAGTGTGACAGAGCCTGCGACTGCGCTTCCAGTTCAGATCTTTATGTGGGCGGATTTCGCCGAGCGTATGTTTATTCAAAAAACCAGCGCCGCTATTATTGTTCTGTTAGCCTTTTTGATTACTATGAACGCGGGGGCAATTATCTTGCGTAAAAAACTTGAGCGACGTTGGTTATGATTATGGAACAATGGATAACGAATGGCTGATGCAGTGACGAACACGGATGACGTGAAATTCCAAGATCGAGAGATTCCTGATGAAACGGTTGGGGACGTTTATGTCGACAATGCCAGAATGACGGCTCGCGATGTAAGTGTTTACTACGCGGATAAGCTTGCTGTTGACAATGTTACGTTGGATATTGGGTACAGTGAAGTTATTGCTTTTGTAGGGCCTTCTGGGTGTGGTAAGTCGACTTTGCTTCGATGCTTTAATCGTATGAATGACACGATCGATATTTGTCGCATGGAGGGTGTGATAGAGATAGATGGTGATGATGTTTTTGACCCAAATATTGATGTAGTGTCCCTACGTGCGCGAGTCGGCATGGTGTTTCAAAAGCCGAATCCTTTTCCCAAGTCAATTTTTGATAATATTGCCTACGGCCCGCGGATCCATGGTTTGGCGAAGGACAGCATAGAGCTCGATGAAATTGTTGAGCGATCCCTTGATAGGGCGGGCTTATGGGGCGAGGTCAAGGATCGTCTTGATCAGCCCGGAACAAGCCTGTCAGGAGGGCAGCAGCAGCGCTTGTGTATTGCGCGCGCCATCGCCGTAGGTCCGGATGTTATATTGATGGACGAGCCTTGCTCGGCCTTAGATCCGATTGCTACAGCTAAGGTGGAAGAGTTGATCTACGAGTTGCGTGAGCAGTATTCCATTGTGATTGTCACGCATTCCATGCAGCAAGCAGCGCGCGTCTCAGACCGGACTGCATATTTTCACTTAGGTAAGCTCGTTGAGGTCGGTGAAACGAAGCAAATATTTACAAATCCAGTTCACAGATTGACTGAGGACTACATTACCGGCCGATTCGGTTGATCGTCAACGAGTCTGGTGCAATTGGCTAAGTATTTATTGCTTCTCTATCGAAGTCGCCTTTCAACATTGACCCGAAACCTTGTAAAAAGGTAAAATCCCGAGGTTTTACTTTAGTGGTCTAGAGAATGAGTCGTCAAAAATTGATTGTCGGTAATTGGAAGATGAACGGGTCCCTTGCTGATAACGAGGCTCTATTAAGTGGTTTGTCCGCCGCAGGAGGGCTGTCGAGTCTGGATGTTGCTGTTTGCGTCCCGAGTCTATATCTCTCACAGGTGCGGGATTGTCTGGTCTCAGGCGCTATAGCTTGGGGGTCTCAAAATGTCAGCGAGCATGATTCTGGAGCCTATACTGGTGAGATTTCAGCAAGGATGCTTAAGGAATTTGGAGTTTCATATGGGCTTGTTGGCCATTCGGAGCGTCGGAGTTTATATGCTGAAACCAATGTGCTTGTTGGGCAGAAAGCTAAAAAGTTGTTAGAGATGGGGATTACACCCATTATTTGTCTGGGTGAGACGCTTGGGCAAAGAGAGGCGGGGCAGACTTTTGAGGTTGTTTTGGGGCAATTGGAAGCAGCAGTAGAGTGCGTAGGGGTGGGGAAATTAGGGAAGGTTGTGTTGGCTTATGAACCAGTTTGGGCTATTGGAACAGGTTTGACTGCTTCGCCTGATCAGGTGCAGGAGGTGCACAGTTATCTTAGGGGTAAACTAGCTCTAATGGATGCAAATGCGGCGATTTCTCTAAAAATTCTTTATGGCGGAAGTGTTAAGCCTGATAATGCTGAGGCTTTATTTCAGCAAGAGGATGTTGATGGTGGGTTAATCGGGGGAGCTTCACTTAACCTGATTGATTTTTTGACAATTTGTCACTTGGCGGTTTCAGTGACGACACATTAATGATTGACTGAATATTATGAGTTTTATTGTTTTAGTGATACACGTGCTGGCAGCCTTGGGTGTGATTACGTTGGTTTTGATGCAGCATGGTAAGGGAGCAGACATGGGTGCTGCTTTTGGAGGTGGGTCGTCTGGTAGTTTGTTCGGATCTAGTGGGTCAGCAAATTTCCTAAGTCGGGTCACTGCTATTTTTGCAACTATCTTTTTTATTACAAGTATGACCTTGAGTTTTCTACAGTTTGAGGAGTCTCGATCCATCGGTGTGATGTCTGGGGTGACTAGAACCTCTCCTGCCGTTATGCCGAGTGCCGTTGACGACGCTGGGTCAATTGTTGAAGAGGGTGAAGGCTCTAAAGTTGATGAGATTCCCAAGTGAATATCCTAGGAAGGGCATCAGCGATCTGTTGTAAGTAAGTATTTTTGTGCCGACGTGGTGGAACTGGTAGACACGCCGTCTTGAGGGGGCGGTGGCTTAGGTCGTGCGAGTTCGAGTCTCGCCGTCGGCACCAAAAATGCATGTTAAGTCGTTAATTATTTAGCGATTCGAACTATTAGTGAAATGTTGGTCTGACATCAAGCAGAGTCAGAGTGGACGAGGTAATTGAATGATAGCTGAATACTTCCCAATTTTATTGTTTATTGTTATCGGTATAGTCGTGGGATTAGCGTTGCCCTTAGCAGGGGCTATTCTTAGTAGAACGCTTCGTTCTCATAATCCTGATGCGGCTAAATTATCCGCCTACGAATGTGGTTTCGATGCTTTCGAAGATGCTCGAACGAAGTTTGATGTTAGATATTATCTAGTGGCTATTTTATTCATCATTTTTGATCTTGAAATTGCCTTCTTATTTCCTTGGGCGGTTGCGCTCGATCAGATTGGTTTAACGGGTTTTGTTGCCATGATGATTTTTCTCACTCTGTTGGTTGTAGGGTTTATTTACGAATGGAAAAAAGGTGCACTGGATTGGGATTAGGTTGCGGCGAATATGATTATTGAGGAAATTCAAGAAAAGGGGTTTGTAACAACGAGCGTTGACGCCGTTGTCAATTGGACGCGCACCGGTTCGCTGTGGCCGATGACTTTTGGTCTGGCATGTTGTGCTGTCGAGATGATGCACGCAGGGGCTGCTCGCTATGATTTGGATCGGTTTGGCATTGTCTTTCGACCGAGTCCCCGGCAGTCCGACCTGATGATTGTAGCGGGGACATTGTGTAATAAGATGGCCCCAGCTCTCAGAAGGGTATATGACCAAATGGCTGAGCCGCGATGGGTTATATCTATGGGGTCCTGTGCAAACGGTGGTGGGTATTATCACTACTCGTATTCTGTCGTGCGTGGCTGTGACCGAATTGTACCTGTTGATGTGTATGTTCCGGGGTGCCCGCCTACAGCTGAAGCGTTGCTGTACGGTATTGTGCAACTTCAAAATAAGATTAAAAGAACAAATACGATTGCGCGCTAAACGTTGCGATCTAATGGTTTAGGGATTAAGTGAATCAAGTGCATCAAGATTTGGTAGAGAAATTAAAGTCTAATCTGAGGCTAACAAAGGACGAAGTTCGTTATGAGTTGGGCGAAGTGACGCTTACGTTAGCGGCATTGGACCTGCCTACGAAAATGACTTTATTGAGAGATGCTTCAGGCTTGAAATTCAATCTACTTTTGGATGTCTGTGGTATGGATTACAGAGATTATCCATCTAAAGATCAGTGCTCTAGTAGGTTTGCAGTCGTATATCACTTGTTATCCATCGATTTTAACCATCGTGTGCGGGTGCGAATTTTTTGTGATGATGATGAGCAGCCTTCCGTCTCTTCAGTTGTCGATATTTGGCCCGGTGCCAATTGGTTTGAGCGTGAGGCATTTGACCTTTTCGGAATTGTTTTTGATGGTCATCCTGACCTGAGGCGGCTCTTAACGGATTACGGTTTTGTAGGGCACCCACTTAGGAAAGATTTTCCGTTATCAGGTCATGTTGAGATGCGTTACGACCCCATAGAAAAACGAGTGGTTTACCAGCCTGTGACGATTGAGCCCAGGGAGATTGTGCCGCGAGTGATACGAGAGGACTCTTATGGCGATGTCTAGTTCGATGGTATGTCGTCTGTTTGGAAAGAGATTCTGGCATGGCTGAAATTAAAAATTACACAATGAATTTTGGTCCGCAGCACCCCGCGGCGCATGGGGTGCTTAGGCTGGTCCTTGAGCTTGACGGGGAGGTGATCGAACGTATCGACCCCCACATTGGGTTGTTGCATCGTGGAACCGAAAAGTTAGCAGAGCATAAAACCTTCTTGCAATCAGTCCCTTACATGGATCGGTTGGATTACGTGTCAATGATGTGTAATGAGCACGCGTACGTTATGGCAATCGAGAAGTTGCTTGGTGCGGAGGTACCTATCCGAGCGCAATATATTCGTGTCATGTTCGATGAAATAACTCGAATATTAAATCATTTGCTTTGGCTTGGTGCGCATGCGCTGGATGTTGGGGCCATGACGGTGTTTCTTTATTGTTTTCGCGAGCGCGAGGACTTAATGGATTGCTATGAGGCGGTTTCTGGCGCACGCCTGCATTCGGCTTATTACCGGCCCGGTGGTGTTTATCGAGACTTGCCTGATGTTATGCCTCAATACGAGGCGTCCAAGTTTCGTAATCAAAAAGAAATTAATAGGTTGAATGAAAATCGACAAGGATCGCTTCTTGATTTTATCGAACACTTTACGAGCCACTTTCCTAGCAAGGTGGATGAATATGAAACCTTGTTAACTGATAACCGTATCTGGAAGCAGCGCACAGTGGACATCGGAGTGGTGACGCCGGAAAGGGCGGCCGCATTAGGTTTTACTGGGCCAATGCTTAGGGGGTCGGGTATTGCTTGGGATTTGCGAAAAAAACAACCATACGACGCTTATGATTTAGTGGATTTCGATGTTCCGGTAGGGACGAATGGTGACTGTTACGATCGATACTTGGTGCGTATTGAAGAAATGCGCCAGTCGAACCATATCATCAAACAATGTATTAATTGGCTCAGAAAAAACCCAGGACCAATTATTACGCCAAACACTAAAATTGCTCCACCTTCACGTGAAGATATGAAGGTGAATATGGAAGACCTCATCCACCACTTCAAATTGTTTACCGAAGGGATGCATGTCCCGTCTGGTGAGGCCTATTGTGCGGTCGAAGCACCGAAAGGGGAGTTTGGAATTTATTTGGTTTCGGACGGGGCCAATAAGCCTTACCGCTTGAAAATAAGAGCGCCAGGGTTTGCGCATTTATCTGCAATAGATGAAATGACGAGGGGGCATATGATTGCTGACCTTGTGGCCATAATTGGTACTCAGGATGTTGTGTTTGGAGAGATTGATCGATGAGCGGTATTAAATTATTGAGTAAGGAAGCTTACCAAGGAATTGATAAGGAAATCGCAAAGTATCCTGCGGATCGAAAGTCTTCAGCAGTTATGGCTGCTTTAGCGATAGCCCAAAATGAATTAGGTTGGGTTTCCGAATCAGTTGTAGAAGATGTTGCGGCTTATTTAGAGATGCGCGCTATCGCGGTATGGGAAGTGGCAACGTTTTATGGCATGTACAACTTGGATAAGCCCGGGCGTTTTAAATTAGCTATTTGCACGAACCTACCGTGTGCGTTGCAAGGTGCGAATAAAACGGCAGACCAACTGAAAGCACTCTTTGGTATTAATTTCAACGAGACTGCCTCGGATGGTTCCGTTACCTTAAAGGAGGCGGAATGCATGGGGGCCTGCGGAGATGCGCCGGTGGTCATCATTAACGATCGCGAGATGCGTGGCAAAGTAAGCGTTGAAGACGTTGCTGGACTAGTAGAGGAGTTTAAAACGCGATGATCACATCAGCCCCCCCATTTCCCACCACCAGTTATGGCCCAGATGCGGTGATTATGAAGGGTATCGATGGGCTGAACTGGAAGCTTGCAGATTATGTGAAGAGGGGGGGGTATCAGGCGCTTCGAAAAATTCTCGCTGAAGGCCTCTCTCCTGCAGATGTGATTGCAGAAGTGAAGAGTTCCGCGCTCAGAGGTCGAGGTGGGGCTGGATTTCCCACGGGTCTAAAGTGGAGCTTCATGCCTAAAGGGGAAGGTCAGAAATATGTGATTTGCAATTCTGATGAGGGAGAGCCTGGCACATTTAAGGATCGCGACCTCCTCAGATATAACCCGCATGTTGTGATTGAAGGTATGGCTATTGCTGCTTATGCTATAGGGGCTTCAGTAGGCTACAACTACATCCATGGGGAAATTTGGGAAGTTTATGAGCGCTTTGAGGAAGCGTTAGACGAGGCAAGGGCGGCGGGATATCTAGGTGAGGAAATATTGGGCTCGCAGTTCGCATTCGAACTGCACGCGCATCATGGTTTCGGTGCTTATATATGTGGCGAAGAGACCGCATTACTCGAATCTATAGAAGGAAAGAAAGGTCAGCCACGATTTAAGCCACCATTTCCTGCATCCTACGGACTTTATGGGCGCCCTACGACTATCAACAACACAGAAACTTTTGCGGCAATACCATCGTTAATTTTAGATGGGGCTGATGCGTTTTTGGCGTTAGGAAAACCTAATAACGGTGGTACGAAAATATTTTCTGTTTCTGGTGATGTTGAAAAGCCCGGTAACTATGAAGTTCGTCTCGGCACTCCATTCTCTGAGCTATTGCTAATGGCGGGCGGAGTGCGTGACGGCAACGGCCTAAAAGCAGTTATTCCTGGCGGTTCGTCAATGCCGGTGTTGCCTGCTGACGTGATGATGGCGACTGATATGGATTATGACTCTATCGCTAAATCTGGCTCTATGCTTGGGTCTGGAGCGGTTATTGTTATGGATGAAACTCGATGCATGGTGAGGTGTTTATTGCGCCTCTCGTATTTTTATCATGAGGAATCTTGCGGTCAGTGCACGCCATGTCGGGAGGGTACAGGGTGGTTGTATCGATTGGTCAAACGTATTCAAAATGGGTTAGGAGAAGAGGGTGACATTGAACAACTGTTGTCACTATCTGACAACATCGCAGGTAGGACAATTTGTGCGTTAGGCGATGCGGCTGCCCTTCCAGTTAAGAGCTTCATACAGCATTTTCGTCCCGAGTTTGAGTATCTTATCAAACATAAAAAAAGTCAGATTGAATCAATATGATCACCCTTGAGATCAATGGCAAAGCTGTAGAGGTGGATAGCGGTAGTACGGTTATGGATGCCGCAAATAAGCTCGGCATTCATGTTCCACATTTTTGTTACCACAAGAAATTATCCATTGCGGCGAATTGTCGTATGTGTTTGGTTGAAGTTGAAAAAGCACCCAAGCCGCTACCGGCCTGCGCGACGCCAGCAGCGCAAGATATGAAAGTTCATACTTTATCTGAGCAAGCAAAAACTGCTCAAAAAGGGGTGATGGAGTTTTTGCTCATCAATCATCCGCTTGATTGCCCCATATGTGATCAAGGCGGGGAGTGTCAATTGCAAGATTTGGCCGTGGGTTACGGTGGATCGGGATCGCGTTTCAAAGGGTCGAAACGAACCGTTAGTACGAAAGAACTTGGTCCGTTAGTCTCGGCCGCAGAGATGTCTCGCTGCATCCACTGCACACGCTGTGTTAGGTTTGGGCAGGAAATTGCTGGGGTTATGGAATTGGGAATGACGGGTCGAGGAGAGCACTCGGAAATTATGAGCTTTGTTGGCTCGACAGTAGATTCTGAATTGTCTGGCAATATGATTGATGTTTGTCCGGTTGGGGCTTTGACATCTAAGCCGTTTAGGTATGCTGCCCGAACATGGGAGTTGGCTCGTCGAAAGACAATTAGTCCACACGACGCACTCGGATCTAATTTAACCGCCCAAATTAAAGGGGATACGGTTATTCGTGTGGTCCCTCATGAAAACACAGAAATTAATGAATGTTGGATTTCTGATCGTGATCGATTTGCTTACGAAGGATTGAATGCGACGGACCGTTTACTTTCTCCGATGATAAAAGTTGACGGTCGTTGGGGGGAAGTGGATTGGGCTTCAGCCCTAGATCACATTAAGACAAAATTAGCGTCCCCAACGATTAAACCAGAGCGTATTGGTGCATTAGCGACGCCTCAAGCGACGACTGAAGAATTTTATTTGTTTCAAAAGCTGATTCGGGCTCTAGGCTCCGAAAATATCGATTATAGGTTGAGGCAGGCAGACTGCGAAGTATCGTTTAAAGCACCGTGGTTGGGTATGCGTATTTCCGACGTGGAGAAATTGGACCGGATTTTGGTGATTGGTTCTAACATACGCAAGGAACAACCACTTCTCGCGCATAGAATCCGACAGGCGACAAAAATAAATCATGGTCTACTCGCGTTTATCAATCCGATAAATAGTGAGTCCTTGGTTCCGACGGCCAAGGATTACCTCATCGCTCCTAGCCGCGTGACGGGATTGTTGCTTCAAGTCGTTAAGGCTGTATGTCTTTCGCTTGGTCGACCGGTTGCCAATGTATTAGCTGATTTGTCGGTTGAATCCGATGCGGAACAGATCGCAGAGATGTTGGTCACCGGGGAGCAGAAGTTGATCTTGCTCGGATCTTTTTCTCTACATCACCCAGATCGATCCAAAATAGAGCAAATCAGTCATCTGCTGGGAGGCTTAGTGGATGCAAAAGTAGGCCTTCTCTCGGATGGACCAAATTCATTGGGTGCAGAATCTACAAATGTGCTGCCTGGCCCGAACGGACTTAATGCGATTGAAATGACTGACGCCCCCTTAGATGCTTATTTTTTATTGCATGCTGAAATGGGAGCTGATTCATGCGTGCCAAGTGCGGCTATTGAGGTTATGAAGTCTGCTCAGTTGGTTGTAGCAATGAGTGCATTCAAAGACGAGGTCGCTGAGTATGCGACAGTGATGCTGCCAATTAGCCCGTTTTCTGAAACTGCTGGTACGTTTATAAACATGGAGGGCGCGGTGCAATCATTTGGCCCGGTTGCCCCAACAAAGGGTCTTAGCCGACCTGGATGGAGATTGCTCGCCGCGCTCGGTAAATTATTTGGATTTTCTACTTTTGAATATGAATCCATAGAGGCTGTTCGTGGAGGTTTGAAGGCCTGTCTTGATGACTTGCCTCGTAGACTACAATCGCAACCGAATATCTCAAATAAAGTGCCGATCAGCGTATCCGCCGAGCCTTTGCTGATTGAAAGACTTTCCGATGTTCCTATGTATAGCGTCGATTCAATTGTTCGTCGCGCGCCGGCATTACAGCTGACTAAAGACGCATTGTCTAATTACGTATGGTTGGGTTCAGAGCTCGCGCAAGAACTTGATGTCGTGAATGACGATGTGGTTAGGGTTGAGCAACAAGGAAACTCATTTGAATTGCCTGCTCGCATTGATCCAAATCTAGTGCGCGCCGTCGTTCGAATACCTATGAACAGCCATGCTTCAAGGGTGCTTGGTGGTGTCGGGGGTTCAGTTCATGTCGTCAAGCTTCAATCGCGAGGAGCGATTGCATGATCGTTGATTTTTTAACCGCGTATATCGGTAAAGAATTAGCGTACTTCAGTTGGACTTTGATGAAGGTGATGGCGATTCTGATTCCAGTGACCCTCTGTGTCGCTTATCTTACTCTCGCTGAGAGAAAGGTAATCGGGTATATGCAACTACGTTTGGGCCCTAATCGCGTTGGTCCAATGGGCTTGTTGCAACCTTTTGCTGATGTTTTGAAGCTTTTAACAAAAGAAATCATCATTCCTAATGGGGCTAATAAGTTTTTATTTGTTATCGCTCCCATGTTGTCCTTAATGCCAGCGTTAGCTGCTTGGGCTGTGATGCCTTTTGCCGATGGTTTAGTGTTGTCGAATATTGATGCAGGACTGTTGTATATCTTGGCTATTACTTCTATGGGTGTTTATGGCGTCATTGTTGCAGGTTGGGCGTCTAATTCGAAGTATGCGTTGCTTGGCGCCATGAGAAGTGGTGCGCAAATTGTGGCTTATGAAATTGCTATGGGTTTTGCCTTGGTGTGCGTTTTGATGATGTCCGGAAGTTTGAATTTAACGACAATAGTCGATACGCAACGAACGGGAATGGGGCTCCTCGGTTGGAATTTAATTCCATTATTTCCTATGTTTGTTGTGTACTTTATATCAGGTGTGGCTGAAACGAACCGAGCGCCGTTTGATGTTGCAGAGGGCGAGTCCGAGATTGTTGCCGGATTTCATGTCGAGTACTCGGGAACAACATTTGCGGTATTTTTCTTGGCCGAGTATGCGAACATGATTTTGATTGCAGCATTAGCTTCAATCATGTTTTTAGGGGGATGGCTCTCGCCAATACCCGGCATACCGGACGGGTTCGGCTGGTTCGCAGCAAAAGTTGCATTCATGCTCTTTTTCTTTCTATGGTTTCGGGCCACGTTCCCGCGCTACCGATACGATCAAATTATGCGTTTAGGTTGGAAGGTGTTCATTCCTATAACCATTGTGTGGCTCGTTCTCATAGGCGTGCTAATGAGGATGGATTGGTGGCCTTGGTAGTTTTTATATAAAGGAATTAATAAAAATGTTCGGGTTTATTCGTGATGCATCAAAGACTTTTCTCCTTACCGAGTTACGTAAGGGGTTGATGCTCACATTGAAATATTTTTTTGCGCCAAAGATTACTGTGCAGTTTCCTGAGGAAAAAACACCTCAGAGCGCACGGTTTCGTGGACTGCATGCATTACGGCGCTATCCCAATGGTGAGGAGCGTTGCATTGGGTGCAAATTGTGTGAGGCGGTATGCCCTGCGCTCGCGATAACTATTGAGTCCGAGCAAAGAGATGATGGGAGTAGGCGTACTACGCGTTATGACATTGATCTAACTAAATGTATTTTTTGTGGTTTTTGTGAAGAATCTTGTCCGGTCGACTCTATTGTTGAAACAAGAATTTTTGAGTATCACGGTGAACAACGTGGCGATTTGGTTTACACAAAGGACATGTTGTTAGCCATCGGTGATCGATACGAAGACCAGATTGCTAAGGACCGAGAGTCTGACGCTAAATACCGATAATTAATGAATATACTTCAACATTGAGACTAGACGACATAAACTAAATGAGCTTTGAGAATTTCACTTTTTACTTGTTTTCAGCCATCCTTGTTGGTGCGGCGCTGAGTGTAATTTTTTCACGTAATCCGGTGCATGCAGCCCTCTCTTTGGTGTTGGCGTTTTTTACGTCTGCCGCTATATGGATCATTCTGGAGGCTGAATTCTTGGCGATCTCCCTTATATTGGTATACGTCGGTGCGGTAATGGTTCTTTTTCTATTTGTTGTGATGATGTTGGATATCAACTTGAACCGGATGAAAGAGGGGTACTGGAATTATTTGCTACCAGCCTTGGTCGTATCTGGGATTTTTTTGGCGGAAATTATTGTCCTAGTTGGTGGGCGAGTAGTGTTTGAGAAGCCATCGGAGGTTGCCGCGACTATTACCAGTGAGGGTAATACGCTTCAATTAGGCCGTTTGTTATACACAGAATACTTATATGCATTTGAGTTGGCTGCGGTTATTTTACTTGTGGCTATTGTGGCTGCTATTGCATTAACCCTAAGGCGTCGCAAGGATACAAAACTTGTGAATACGAGCCAGCAGCTCTCAGCAAATCGGGCTAATCGACTAAAAATAATCTCCATGCCGGTCGAGAATAAACGTAGCGAGGACAAGTCGTGATTACCCTATCTCATTACCTTGTTCTAGGCGCGATTCTTTTTTCGATCAGTATCGCGGGCATATTTTTGAATCGTAAAAATATCATCATTATTTTGATGTCAATTGAGCTGATGTTACTTGCTGTCAATATTAATTTTGTTGCATTCTCACATTATTTGGGTGATTTGTCGGGTCAAATTTTCGTCTTTTTTATACTTACGGTAGCGGCTGCCGAATCAGCGATTGGGCTTGCGATTTTGGTGGTGTTATTCAGAAACTTGAAGACGATTAATGTTGATGATCTCGGCGGGTTAAGAGGTTAATGATTTTATGACTAATATGAATGTATACCTCCTCGCTGCGCTGTCCCCGTTGTTCGGCGCGTTGGTTGCCGGTCTTTTTGGTAAGCAAATTGGTCGCTCGGCGGCACATCTTGTGGCAATTTTTGGGGTAGCGATTTCATTGATCGCATCTATCATAATTTTTGTCGATGTTTTAGATGGTCATATGTTCAATGGGTCCGTTTACACGTGGGCGATTATTGGGGATGTGCGTTTCGAAGTCGGATTTTTGATCGACCGTTTGTCTTCATTAATGATGATTGTCGTCACCAGTGTTTCATTGATGGTTCACATTTATACGATAGGGTATATGAAGGAAGACCCAGGATATCAGAGGTTTTTCAGTTATATATCTCTGTTTACATTTGCCATGCTGATCTTGGTCATGAGTAATAACTTTCTTCAGCTTTTCTTTGGATGGGAGGCTGTTGGCTTGGTTTCCTACTTGTTGATAGGATTTTGGTATAAAAAAGATTCTGCGATTTACGCAAATCTCAAAGCATTCTTAGTTAATCGAATCGGTGATTTTGGGTTTTTATTAGGTATCGCACTTGTCCTACATTACGCTGGAACCCTAGATTACGCGGCCGTATTTGATCAAAGCGAGAATCTTGCATCTCAACAGATAGAGCTGTTCGGTGGAATTGGCTGGTCTCTCGTAACAGTAATTTGTATCTGCTTGTTCATTGGCGCGATGGGGAAGTCAGCGCAATTCCCCCTTCACGTATGGTTGCCTGATTCCATGGAAGGCCCCACACCCATCTCTGCGCTTATTCATGCGGCGACCATGGTTACAGCCGGCATATTTATGGTGGCTCGTATGTCCCCTTTATTTGAACTGTCCGAATCAGCACTGTCCTTCGTGCTGATTATCGGTTCTATTACAGCACTGTTTATGGGGCTTTTAGGTTTAGTACAAAATGATATTAAGCGTGTGGTTGCTTATTCAACATTATCCCAACTTGGATACATGACCGTTGCACTAGGTGTTTCCGCATATTCGGCTGCGATGTTCCACTTAATGACGCATGCGTTCTTTAAAGCGTTACTTTTTCTGGCGGCTGGCTCTGTGATAATCGGTATGCACCACCAGCAAGATATGCGCTTTATGGGTGGATTAAGACGCAAAATGCCCATTACTTGGTTGGTCTCGCTAATTGGGTCTTTGGCCTTGATTGGATTCCCGTTTCTATCAGGTTTCTACTCAAAAGATAGCATCATTGAAAGTGTCCATTTGTCGACAATTCCTGGTGCTGGTTTTGCATATTTTGCCGTTTTGGCAGGCGTTTTCGTAACCGCACTGTACAGTTTTCGAATGTATTTCTTGGTGTTTGAGGGTGAATATCGAGGAGGAGCCCGCAAGTCTGACCACGGTTCCCACGGCAATCATGAGCCTCACGAATCACCAATGGTAGTTTGGGCCCCTTTGGTCGGACTGGCGGTTTTATCAGTTTTCAGTGGGGCAATCTCGATACAACCTATTCTTTTCGGCGATTATTTCCAAGATGTCATATTTGTGATGGAATCTCATGATGTGGTCCGACAATTCGGTGAGCACTTTCATGGGTGGTTTGCAATGGGGCTGCATGGATTCCAAACGTTACCTTTTTGGTTAGCGGCTGCAGGTGTCTTGGTCGCGTGGTTTTTGTTTTTGTATTCACCGAATGCTAGAAAAAAATTAACCTTATTCTCGCCGCTCACTAGATTGTTTGAGGAAAAATATTTCTTGGATAAATTTAATGAATGGTTTTTTGCGCGCGGATCGAAGTCTCTCGGTGGTTTGCTTTGGAGAATCGGTGATCAAAAAATCATTGATGGCATGGTGGTTAATGGTTCTGCTAAGTTAGTTGGTCAGGTGGGAATGCAGCTCCGCCGGGTGCAAACCGGTTTTGTGTCTCATTATGCCTTTGTGATGATACTAGGGGCCTTCGCTCTCGTCACAATATGGCTTTTCTAAAAACAAGATAGATAAAAAATGTCGACCCACGTTATAGGTTCTTTGTCACTCATTGTTTGGTTACCCATAATCTTTGGTGTTGCCGTACTACTGATTGGTAGAGATGGAAGAGAGAGGGTCGCTCGTTGGCTTGCTTTAGTGGGCTCTGTTTTGAGTGCTTTGGTTGTGATCCCTGTATGGATACAATTTGATGTAAAGCAATCTGAATTTCAATTTGTTGAATTTATCCCTTGGATTGAAACTTTCAATATCAATTATCACTTGGGTATAGATGGCATATCTTTAGTACTTATTCTGCTGAATGCATTGACCACCGTATTTGTTGTTGTTGCTGGCTGGGAAGTAATCACTAAAAAAGTATCTCATTATTTTGCGTCATTTCTAATTTTGTCTGGGATGATTAACGGGGTTTTTTGCTCGTTAGACGCCATGTTGTTCTATGTTTTCTTTGAGGCAACGCTTATTCCAATGTTCCTCATTATCGGAATATGGGGTGGGCCAAATCGAGTTTATGCAGCAATTAAGTTTTTCCTCTACACGTTGGCAGGGTCTTTATTAACGCTGGTTGCACTCATTTATCTCTATCGCACCACTGGAGGCAGCTTTGCCATCTCAGACTTCTACACGGTTTCGATTCCACAGAGTGCGCAGGTGCTAATCTTTTTAGCGCTCTTTGCCGCTTTTGCCGTGAAGATCCCGATGTGGCCGGTCCATACTTGGTTGCCCGACGCGCACGTTGAAGCTCCTACCGGTGGTTCAGTCGTTTTAGCGGCAGTTATGCTCAAGCTCGGTGGCTATGGGTTTTTAAGACTGTCACTGCCGATCGTGCCGGATGCGGCAAGAGAATTGGCCCCATTCGTAATTGCACTATCTTTAATTGCTATTGTTTATATTGGATTTGTTGCTCTTGTCCAGAGGGATATGAAAAAGCTGATTGCCTATTCTTCGATATCTCACATGGGCTTCGTGACCCTGGGAATATTTATATTTAATGCCGAAGGAATGCAAGGTGCTGTTATTCAAATGGTGTCGCATGGCTTTATCTCTGCGGCATTATTTCTGTGTGTTGGTGTTTTATATGACCGAATGCACTCAAGAGAAATTTCTGATTATGGAGGTGTCGTTAATTCAATGCCAATGTTCGCAGCGCTCTTTCTCGTATTTGCGATGGCTAACGCCGGGTTGCCTGGAACAAGTGGATTCGTAGGGGAGTTTCTTGTCATCATGGGCGCGATGGCGAGTAATTTTTGGTTTGCATTTGCAGCGGCCATGACCCTAATTTTAGGCGCTGCGTATACGCTTTGGATGTATAAGAGAGTTGTTTTTGGAGAGTGTGGTAGCGAACAGATACGAGGATTAAAGGATGTTAATGCGCGCGAATTCGCAATGTTGTTTGTTCTGGCTCTCATCGTGATTGGTATGGGCTTATACCCCAAGCCGTTTACAGATGTGATTGATGTTTCGGTGGCTTCGGTACTAGAGCTCGCCTCAGTGATCAAGAACTAAATAAAGCGCCAGTCGATTATATAAGGTATTTAAGTCAAATATGGATTTTCAATTATTAGATCTGTACACGCTCCTACCTGAGATTTTTTTGCTCGTGGGAGTTAGTGGCATATTATTGCTCGACTTATTTTTAAGTAAGGAGCAGCGCGGTATTACGTACGGATTATCTCTCGTGGTTTTAATCGTGACGAGTGTTCTGCCGTGGTTTTTTTATGACGCAGATCCCAAAGTCATTATGAGCGGGTTGGTTGTTTCGGATTTACTCGGAGCAGCTCTTAAGTCGACGGTATGTGTGCTCGTAGCAGTTGGCCTTGTGTATTCAAAGAGCTATTTGTTATCGCGCGGGTTACATCGGGGGGAGTACTTTTCACTGACATTATTTGCGACTCTAGGGATGATGGTCATGATCTCATCCAATCATTTCCTAAGTCTTTATCTGGGTCTTGAGCTGTTAAGTTTGAGCTTGTATGCGATGGTGGCTCTTCAGCGTGATTCCGGCCGCAGTTCCGAGGCGGCTATTAAGTACTTTGTTTTAGGGGCTATTGCTTCAGGTATGCTGCTTTATGGTATGTCTATGATTTACGGTGGCACTGGACATCTGAATATTGAAGCAATTGTATCGTCCGTACTTTCTGGGCAAAGTGATTCGAACCTGCTTCGGCTCGGAGTGGTGTTTGTAATCGTAGGAATCGGTTTTAAACTTGGCGCGGTTCCATTTCATATGTGGATACCGGATGTCTACCATGGCTCCCCTACATCGGTCACCCTGCTCATTGGTACTGCGCCTAAGGTTGCTGCCTTTGCGTTTGTATTGCGGCTGCTTGCCGAAGCTCTTGGGCATCCATCGCTTCACCAGGACTGGAGTCAAATGCTAACGGTTCTTGCAGTCGGTTCGCTGGTAATTGGTAACGTTGTGGCGATTGCACAAACTAACTTTAAACGCATGTTGGCTTATTCTACGATTGCCCATATGGGATTTTTGTTGGTTGGTTTCATGACGGGCTCAATTAATGGGTATAGCGCGTCATTATTTTATATTTTAACGTACGTGTTGATGGCGCTGGGTGGGTTTGGTGTGATCTTAATTCTCTCTAGGGATGGGTTTGAGTCAGAGGAACTTAGCGATTTGAAGGGGTTGAGTCAGACAAATCCCTGGTGTGCATTTCTTTTAATGATAATTTTATTTTCGATGGCAGGAATACCGCCAACCGTAGGTTTTTGGTCTAAATTATTTGTGATTCAATCGATCATAGATTTAGGCTATGTGGGCCTTGCTGTGACAGCCGTAATGACTTCTCTTATCGGAGCTTTTTATTATCTGAGAGTTGTAAAAATTATGTACTTTGATGCGAGTGACTCATCATCAATCAATACGACTAAGTATTCACCGGGAATGGCGGTTTTCGCAATCAATGGTTTGCTGCTGCTTGGTTTGGGTTTGTTCCCCGGGTGGCTATTGTCCCTCTGTGAATCGTTAATCGAGAGTTCAGTCCGAACTTTTTGATCAATGAGCCAGGATTTTACTGAAAAGCAGTTGGCATCGAGCACAGCCTACAAAGGCAAACTTCTTGAGTTGCGTGAGGATACTGTTAGGTTGCCAAACGGCCATGAGGCGACAAGAGAATATATCGTGCATCCTGGAGCCTCTGTAATCGTCCCTTTTTTTCAAGATGGTACGGTACTTGTCGAGCGGCAGTACCGATATCCAGTGAAGCAACATATGCTAGAAGTTCCGGCCGGTAAAATTGATTTAGGAGAAGATCCCGAACATGCAGCACGACGCGAGTTGTTAGAAGAAACGGGCTATCAGGCAGAACAGTGGAATCTGATTGGGACTTTAATGCCTTGTGTTGGGTATTCAGATGAATTGATCTATGCTTATCTCGCTCAAGGCTTGATCTATTCAGAACAAAAATTGGACGATGAAGAGTTTCTGGAAACCTCGAGAATACCAATGGCTGAGTTGTTAAAACAGTCTCTAGAATCCAAGATACAGGATGCTAAAACAATTATTGCATTACTCTGGGCAGAGAATTTTCTAAATGGGAATAGTCCCAAATAAGACCTTTATTATTGTTGGGCTATTTATGCTCTTGAATTTTCAGTTCTTGCCCCCATCTCGTTGATCTATAGGTAATACAATTCATTTAAATAGGGTGAAATTTAATGTCAGACGCTGCTGCTAAAGAGACGCTCGGGTTTCAAACTGAGGTAAGTCAATTACTCAAATTAATGATTCATTCTTTGTATTCAAACAAGGAAATTTTTCTCAGAGAGTTGATCTCAAATGCTTCTGACGCTTGCGATAAGCTTAGATTTGAGTCGCTCACAGATGCTTCGCTTATGGGCGAGGATGCGGCTCTTAAGATTGATATTGCCATTGATCGTGAAAATCGAACCATTTCCATATCCGATAACGGAATCGGGATGTCTCGAGCTGAAGTGATAGAGAATATCGGGACGATTGCAAAATCCGGAACTAAAGAATTTTTCAGTAAGCTCACTGGAGATCAAGCTCAAGATGCTACGCTTATCGGGCAATTTGGAGTTGGTTTCTATTCCTCTTTTATTGTTGCAGATAAGGTGACGCTCATTTCTAGGCGTGCTGGATTGGAGGCCTCTGATTCGGTTCTTTGGGAGTCTGAGGGTGAGGGGGAGTTTACGATCGAAGGTACGTCAAAGCTGAGTAGAGGCACACAAATTATTCTGCATTTGAGGGCGGATGAAGATGATTTGCTCGAAGGGCATCATCTAAAAACAATCGCTCAGCGCTATTCAGACCACATTAATCTTCCTATTTGTATGCCCAAGGAAGAATGGGATGCCAAAGAAAATAAGCATGTTCTTCAAGACGAGTCCGAACAAATTAACCAAGCATCCGCGATATGGGCCCGTTCTAAAACCGAGGTCACTGATGAGCAATATGAAGATTTTTATAAACATATCTCTCATGATTTTCAAAAGCCATTAGCCTGGGCGCATGCTCGAGTTGAAGGGAAAAGTGAATACACTCAATTGTTGTATCTTCCGAGTAAAGCTCCTTTTGATCTTTGGAATAGGGATCATAGGCGAGGTTTGAAGCTTTATGTCCGCCGTGTATTTATTATGGATGATGCGGAGCAGTTATTGCCTGGGTATCTTCGCTTCGTTAGAGGCGTTGTGGATTCGTCAGATCTACCGTTAAATGTTTCTAGAGAGATTCTGCAAGAATCTAGAGATGTTGATGCTATTCGTAAGGGATGTGTTAATCGAGTTTTAACCATGCTCGAGGATATGGCTGAAAATCAACAGGATAAATTTAAAGAATTTTGGAAAGAGTTTGGTAGCGTTCTCAAAGAAGGGCTTGGAGAAGATTGGAGTAACAAAGAGCGTATTGCTAAGTTACTCCGGTTCTCAACGACTGCTCAGATTGACGAGGGCGAAGTCGTGACCCTGAGTGATTATGTTGGGCGTATGAAAGAGGAACAAGATAAGATTTATTACATTACCGCTGAGACGCATGCCGCAGCTAAATCAAGTCCTCATCTAGAGATTTTCAAGAAAAAAGATATTGAAGTTCTTCTGCTCTCCGACCGAGTCGATGAATGGGTGGTTTCTAATCTCCCAGAGTTCGATGAAAAGAAACTTGTCTCAGTTGCTAAAGGCTCGCTTGATTTAGGGCCAATTAATGATGAGAAATCTGATGATAAGACTGATGAAACTGATGCCGAGGCCAGTGACTTAGTGGTGCGTATTAAGGCTGCATTAGTAGGGAAAGTGAAAGACGTTCGTGTGTCCACCCGATTAGTTGATTCCCCGTCATGTTTGGTATCGGATGAGGATGAAATGAGTATGAATCTGTCAAGAATGTTGAAGGCAGCAGGACAAGAAGCGCCTCCGATTGAACCAATCCTCGAGGTTAATATTTCTCATCCGATTGTGAAGAAAATGGCGGCCGAGAAAGAAGACGACCGTTTTTCGGATTGGAGCTCAATTATCTTTGATCAAGCCATGCTGGCAGATGGTGGTGCGCTAGAGGATCCAGCCGCATTCGTCGTAAAGTTGAATAATTTAATCCTGAGCTTGTCGCAAAGTACTTGATTCTATGAAGCTCTGAAGATAAATTTCCACACAAAGAGTGATTCGCGGGCTCTTACTTAACTTAGTTGTATTTGGTGGTTATTTGTTAGGGGCTGCGATGATTAGTGTGCTTCCGAATGTCATTACCTTGGCAAGATTGTTGTCAGTTCCGTTGCTGGTAAATATATTGTCAAATCACGATCATCAACTGGATTTTTAGTTTTGTTTGGACTTAGCCGTCTGAAGACGGTTCGGATGCGTATATCGCTCGTCGGTTTAATGCGATCACAATGACGGGAGCGATACTGCATCCTTTGGCTGATAATTTTTAATGATTACATGTGCTGCATCAGCAGTATCTATGGAGTTTTATCACTTTTTTTCTTGGTCAATCAGCTAACTATTTTGTCTTAAATGTGCTTCCAAGTTGCAGACCTCTTTTCAATAAATGCATCGATTCCCTCGCCAGCATCAAATGCCATCATATTACAGGCCATGGTCTCGGCTGCGAATTTATATGCGTCATCAATACCCATCTCCATTTGTCGATAGAGCATTCGTTTTCCCGTTGAGACGGCAACTGCTGACTTGCGGATAATTGCATTAGCCATCTTAAGCACTTCCGCATTCAGTTGTTTGGCGGGGACTGCGTTATTGATTAATCCGAGTGACTCCGCCGTTTGCGCGTCAATGAATTCCCCCGTAAATAGCATTTCTGCTGCTTTTTTTCGATGAATGTTTCTAGATACAGCAACCGCAGGCGTTGAGCAAAACAAGCCATAATTGATCCCAGAAGTTGCAAATTTCGCCTCTTCAGATGCAATGGCAAGATCGCACGCCCCAACAAGTTGACAGCCGGCGGCAGTCGCAATGCCATGTACTTTTGCGATTACAGGTTGAGGGATTTTCATGATAGTGAGCATGAATTGACTGCAGGTATTAAACAGTGAGTCATAATATTCTCGGCTTGGATTCGCCCGCATCTGTTTCAGGTCGTGCCCAGCACAAAATGCGTCGCCACTTCCCTCAATGACTACAACTCGAACTGCCGCATCACTGCCAATGGTATCTAATTGCGTTTGAAGTGCTTCCAATAGCTCCTCGGAGAGCGCGTTGTATGCTTTCGGGCGATTGAGAGTCAGTGTGGCAATGCCGCCTTCATCTGTTCTATGCAAAACGGTTTCATTGATATTGAGTTTCGCTGTGCTTTTAGCAGTCATATTGAGCCTCTCATAACGGGTTTCTTTAGAGTAGTATAACGTTAATATTTTAATCAGATTAAATTATGAAGACCATTGTTTTCAACGCTTTATGCTAACGCGACAACGGATCGAGACTTTTTATGACAATTGATAACTTATCGTTCACCGTTACTGACTATCTAGCAATTGCCATATTCTATTTTGGTTGGCTTGGTTATGCTAAATTCGCGAGACGTGCTGCTGACAACGGGATGCCAAGTTTGATGAGTGTCATGGTTCGCTATCGAGAACAATGGTGGCGTGGGACCCTTCGCAGAGATCTAAAAATCGTTGACGCAAACATTATTCTCACCTTATCAAATGGGGCTACGTTTTTCGCATCAACGACTATTTTGATCTTGGGTGCGCTCCTGGCTCTGTTGGGCACCACCGACCGAGCAATAGAAATTCTGGCTGATTTGCCATTTGCTGTCAAAAATGACACTTTGTCATGGGACTGCAAAATCGTATTGCTGCTCGCCATATTTATATATGCTTTTTTTAAGTTTACCTGGTCTTTAAGGCAACATTTTTTTTGCTCGGTTATGGTCGGCGCAGCACCAGAAAATGATGCCGCGCCTGATGTGCAGGAACAGTTCATTCAGTGTGGTGCGCGAATGGCGAGTACCGCTTCGAATACCTTTAATGACGGATTGCGTGCTTATTATTTTGGCTTGGCGGTTTTGCCTTGGTTTTTAAATTCCTGGTTATTTATTTTATCTACTGTCATGGTAATAGCTATCCTTTATCATCGAGAGTTTAAGTCTGCAGCGCTAAAAGCGATGCTTGGAGATGATTTAAGTAAAGTCTGATTTAAAGTGAGTTAGATCGTGGCGACTTGACATTCAATGGAGGGATTGTGAGCGATAAAAATAAATTCTCTTGTAACTATTTAGATGACACTGAATTCAAAAGAGATGGTTTGCGCCCGTTTTTTGAGTATAGGGATTTAGGTATTAAAGAGGCAACAAATGGGGCTGTTATTGCGCACGTTATTCGAGCAGTGCCCGGTGAGCATTCAGTTCCCCATCAACACTATCATGAAGTGACATTTCAAATGGTCTACATTTTGAAGGGTTGGGCAGAGTTCGAGTATGAAGGGGTCGGACGAAAGCGGTTAACAGCCGGCACATGTGTGCATCAACCGTCGGGCATTCATCATAAGGAGGTCGCACATAGTGATGACTTAGAGCTGATCGAGATTGTGATGCCAGGAGACTTTGAGACGAAAGAGAGTTAGTTTTTAGTTAAGCCACATTGTTGCTAGCAATAATTTTTTTTGCGCAATGATCGGAGAAATCTTTGGCCTCTTCGATGAACTGAAAAAAATCCAACTCAAAGAATTTCAATTCTGCGACGAGATCTTTAGCGCCACCTAAAAGCGCGTTTCCCCGCTTCAGTCTGCACCCCAGTCGCTCAATTTGCTGAGTGATCCCATCGATTGTTGTGTAAGCTCTGAACCAATCCTGGTCAATAATCATGCGGGAGACTTTTCTAAATTTTTGTGGATTTTCAGGTCGATCTTTGAGGACTACTTGGTATATGTATTGGCTGAAATCTGCCAGCCTCTTAGAATGCAGCGTCGACCAGTGTTTGGCGAGAATGTGATCGAAGTACATATCAATCAGTATCCCAGAAAACCGTCTTTGCTTAGAGTTGATCCTTGCTGCACTTTTTCTGAAAGTATCTGAGTTGTTTGAAAAAACATCAATTTTTCTGTGAAGTTTGATTCCATTAACAACGTCATGTCGGTGTGTCGCCAACATCTGCTCGTCTATGGGGCCTTTTACAAAGTCACCAAGGATGCTGCCTAGCTGCCAGTCCTCATTATTTGGAGATAAGAAAAGATGTGCGAGGTAATTCATGGCGTATACACTTTTTATTTTAAGATTTAATGTCTTGTTTGTAAGGTGCGCAATACGCGCATGGTGCTTGCTTTAAACTCATTACGATTCTATCGGAAGAAGCAATCGTTATAATCATGGCTAAATATAAACAGAAAAACTTACCTGTCATGAATGATAGTCAAATTTCAAATATGAGTCCTTATGAGCAATTGATGGCCCTTGCTAATGATTTGGCTGAGAAGGGGCCTGTAGGACAGGTATCGTCAGATCAAACGCCGCTGTATAACCTGGTTGATACGTTCGTGGATTCCGGACGGAGTGATGTCGTAAAACAGGCGTGTTGGCATCCAAACTCTATTTTATCTGGTCGTGTGACCAGGCAGGTGGCAGACGTAGCAATAACAGCTAATCGAAAAAAAAGCGCATTTCGCTTAGATTTGTTTGTGATGCCGATTATTTTGGTTATTGGTTCCCAGAAAAAAAATACCATTTCGACCATATTGAAAGATGTAACCGCGTTGAGTGACATCCTTGAAAGTCTCGGCGTCCTCGGCCACTGTAAGAATTTTGGATTGGCTAATTGTTTAACGGATTATGAAGCCTTGCATCAATATCCTCTTGATTCATGGAGATTGGCTGGCCAATACGATGAATTGAAAAATATAACGGTTTTGGACTTTCCTGATGACCCAATCGATGTTTCAGCTGGAGTCGAAGTGGCGCATTTGCGGTTTCTATGTGGTGTGGCGCTTAGTCCGGCTTCTGCACCTTCAGTTTTTGAGTCCGCAGGGGATATCGGTAGGTGGGGGATTAAATTTGCTGAGGCGGTAAGTGCCCAATTATCTACTGCAGATTGTTCAGTGTTGGCGCTGCCTCGACCACCGAGACCTCTGATTAGATCTCTTGAGGAGGGATACTGGGCGGTGCGGGAAATTGGATTTCAGTTGTTCGCTAGTAATGCAATCAATCATGCGCGCCTAAAATTTGGGGAGCCAGATGTGTCGATTGATGCAAGTTCAGGTGGTAAAGTGTTGACTCGGTTATCGTCCTTGTTTGATGATTCATTCGATAGGACGTACGATTTTCCTGTTGCGCCTTATGAGTCTCATGATCAAGCGCTTGAAACGATTGATCAGTTCTTTAGGGATATAGGTATTCAGCGTTATCAGTTAAAACTATCCGAAGGCGAAGCGAAATATGTTAACTGCGAAACGTAAGGTTTATGTGTGAGCTTAATGTTTATTAAAAGGGTCTTATGAAAACAGTATTGGTTACTGGTGCTGGTAGAGGCATAGGCTTAGCCGTCGCTAAAAAATTCTCATCAATGGATTGGAACGTGTTGTCCCTAGATAAAGAGTTTCAAGCTACCGTTATTGGAGAGCGTATTTCATTTGATTTGCGGTTTCTCGATAAAATTCCAGCGTTAATAGATCGTTTGGGGCCAATTGATACGCTGGTTAATAATGCGGCGGTGTTATTTTGTGACGCGATGGACTCAATACCTCAGGATCATATACAAGAGATTTTAGAGGTGAATCTTTTAGCCCCTGCGAGATTAATTGAGTCCGTCTCATTGGGTATGAGATCCCAAGGTGGTGGCCGTATTGTGTCGGTTGGTTCAGTCTCGGCATTCACGGGTCATCCTGATCTTTGGTATGGTGCGACGAAGGCGGCGCTACTCAATCTTACAAAGAGTTATGCGGCACATCTTGGTCGAGACAATATATTTGTGAATGCGGTGGCGCCGGGCCCAACGCTGACAACGATGTATGAGCAATTGCCTGAATCTAGAAAAGAATCTGTAATGAGCAGTGTGCATAGTGGACGACCCTGTTTACCGGATGAAGTCGCGGAGGCTATTTTTTGGTTGGGAGCGGAAAGCCCGGCCTATGTTTCTGGAACGACCGTAGACGTAAATGGCGGTTCCTACCCTCGATGATGAATTTTTATTGTTCTTCGGTTGCTGTTGTTGCGCTAGTTAGGTCTTTTGCTCCGTGAAGTTCCAGGCTGAAGAGACACCATATTTCGGTCTAGGTCCAGACCTGATTCTCAATGCGCTTGATCACGTAGGTTGGAAAACCACAGGGAAGTTAATCCCTCTTAATAGTTTTGAGAATCGGGTTTATCAAATTGGCGTTTATGATGAGGATCTGGAATTCGACGTGGTCGCAAAGTTTTATCGACCTGGTCGATGGTCCCAAAAGCAACTGTTAGAGGAGCACAGATTCACGTTTGATTTATCCGATTTTGAGCTTCCAGTGGTCGCTCCTATTAGGATGAATGGAGAGTCTATTTTTAAGGCCGAGAAATTTCAATTTGCCGTATTTGAAAAAAAAGGCGGGCGAGCGCCTAACTTAGAGGATGACTCAGTGCTGAGTTGGATTGGTCGATTGATCGGTCGCATTCACGCGGTATCCGCGACGCAGCGCTTTCGTTCTCGTCCTACTATCAGTACGGACCAGTTTGGTCGAGATCCTGTCAACTTTATACTAAGTAATGGCTTCATTCCTGTTGATCTACGTGAGACCTACGAAGGCCTTGTGGATCTCGCCTTAACGGCTATTGATGACGCGTTAAAAGGAGCACAGGACTCATCCTTTATTCGTTTGTTGGGAGATTGCCACCCAGGAAACATTTTATGGATGGAAGATGGTCCGAGTTTTGTTGACTTGGACGATGCTGTTATGGGTCCGGCTATTCAGGATTTATGGATGCTGCTGTCGGGAGATCGTGAATCTATGGCGCAGCAGTTACGGAAAGTCTTGGTCGGATACGAGCAATTTATGGCTTTTGATTACCAACAAGTTGCCTTAGTCGAGCCCCTTCGAACGCTGCGCATCATCAATTACGCGGGCTGGTTAGCTCAGAGATGGAATGATCCTGCGTTTCAGGTCGCTTTTCCGTGGTTCGGGTCCTGTCTCTTATACACATCTGACGCTG
>CAJXOL010000020.1 GCA_913057675.1 uncultured Pseudomonadota bacterium
CTACACACTGCATATCGTCGGCAGCGTCAGATGTGTATAAGAGACAGGTTCATAGAAATCAACAAGTCTCGATTCTGACGCTGAATTATCATCTCAGTCTGTGTCTGTAACAAATCACCAGCGCGACTAATGCGCTCAGAGAGGCGACGAAGTCGCTCTGAGAATGCACGACAACTATCAATTGCAGGCACCATACGGCGATTCAAAAACCCTCTAACACCTTGAAAACCCTCGAGACGACTGACCCTTAAGCCTTCGAGACGGTTCATAACGATGGTGTCATAGGCCTTGGTCGCCGCCATGCGATAAGACGCATTCGAGTAAATCCCCTCTAAATCAGCTGCTTGCGTCGAAAGGTTGGAGAGCATGCTCTCTACATGGCTCTCGGGCTGCTTAATCTGATCCCCCAGCTCGTTGGTAAGTACACCAACACGCTTAGCAATTGCATCGAGTTTGGGTTCATGCTCTCTCACCGTAGCAAAACCCAAAAGTGCAAGTAGCCGATAAGTTTCCAGCTCCACAATTCGTTGGACCGCACGGCCAAGACGGCTCGCCGTCATATGCGAATTATAAAGGGCGACTCTCGAAAAACCGGTTGCATCAATATCAAAAGCAAAATATACCTCAGCAGCCCCATCACTAAACTGGTTTGCCGCAACCGCACGTGCTTGCATCAGATCAAGCATCTTATACTCGTTCAAACCTACGGGCGATTCTCCGCCAATTTCTAACCATATTGCGTGAAATAAACTCATTGGCGCTGCGCGTGCCCAATCCAAGGGAAGAATCACTCGATTTTCATCGTACGCCTCGGACAAAAGACCTGGGCCTAGAGGAGCTTCTCTTTTTTGGATAAAACTAATAGTAATGAATTCAGTATGACGTTCATATTCGAGAGAATAATGAGCCAACGGAAAGGTAGCAAACTTACTATCTACAGTGATAAGGGTCTGGCCCTCACTAGTTAGAAAGACGTTCAGATAATCAATGAAGTCTGCAACATTGCCGTTTATAAGATAAACAAATCTTACGAAACGGCCCGCGCCCGAAAAATTGTTAAATGCGCGCGCGTGCAACTCTTCCGATAATGTCCGACGGAGATTAGAGACGTCTACCTTCATAGACCCCCACCACTAATGTATGTTCTTCCTATATATTTATTGATCAATTCAGTCGAATACTTACGGTTTAATTTCGTTCAAAAATATTTCTATCCTCTAGATTAACAATGTTCGAAAGAGTCATATTAAACATTTGAGGTGACTTATCGGCTCTAAATTACAGGGCTCTAAAGCACCTGGTGCGCCATGAATTCAGTTCTCGTGCAAATTAACTCCATTCATTCTATCGTGCTTGTCAATACAATGCGTTTGCGCTACGCATATCGCAAGTTAGTCGAATTTTGATAGCGCTGCTTTCATTTCAAGAACAAATTCAGATATTAGTTTTGCCGCGGGCAACGCTCGAGCCTTTCGGAAGCCCTTACCCGCCCACAGACTTTGATATTCCCCATTTTTTTTTATTGCAGCATAACTTCTTAAAGATCCAGTTAGTGTGTTTTGCAACGGAAATGGCAGTACAAACTTATCTTTCATCAATGAAGTAAATTCTGTTTGAATTGATTGAGCCCATCGACCAGAGAAAGCCTTTGTATAAACAGTGTGACGTTCCCTTTCCTCTAAAACGTATTTTTTATGCACCGGATCTGCACCGGACTCATCACAACACACGAATGATGTTCCCATTTGAACACCAGTTGCTCCTTGGTTTGTGTGTTTAACGATGTCGGCCCCGTTCATAATTCCGCCAGCAGAAATTATCGGTAGTGTGCATCGCTCACGTAACATTTGAAGCAAATCAAAAGTAGGATGTTTTTGATCTCCAACCCCCTCCTCTGAAAACGTACCCCGATGTCCTCCTGCCTCTATGCCCTGCGCGACTATAAAGTCTGCACCAGAACTTTGTATGGACTCAGCCTCTTCTGCGCAAGTTGCGGTAACACCAACGTATATCCCAAGTGATTTTGCTTTCTCCAGAACATTTTTTGGCGGCACACCGAAATGAAAAGTAAGTATTTCAGGCTTATGAGCCCAAATTGGTTCTAATTGCTTATCTAAATCTGGGTAAAAAGGCTGGGAACCAGCCTGATATAGCGTTCCTCGCGAAAAAGGCAGGCTAACTAACGCTTCAGTTGCGATTTGCCAATCCTGAGCGGTTGGAAGACGAGGCTTGGAAAAAATAAAAAAATTTGCATTAATGGGTCTTTTGGTAAACAAGCGGACCTCTGATAAGTCTGCGTCAATCTTTTCTGCCTTGCTGTATGCAAACCCAAAACTACCCACAGCGCCGGCATTAGATACTGCAGCAACCAACATCGGAGGCGTAATTCCACCCGCCATTGGCGCTTGGATAATCGGGAGCTGGTTTTTGATTAACGCCAAAAAACTCATTCAGGACCTCTGGAATTAAGTGGTTTCAAAATACACCTGACCTGGAAAAGCTAAATTAGCCAATACAATGCCTAAAAATTCCTAACCAAAGAACATATTATTTCACTGTTTCAGCTCGCGCTTTATGTAACTTTTTATAACTATCAATTAGACGGTGGTGTCTATGAAGGCCCTCCAGTTTCATACTCGTTGGGGTTAAGCCAAAGAAACGGATCGTGCCATTTACTGAGCCCAAGACAGCATCAATACGCTCATGACCAAACATACGACGGAAGTTAACGACATAGTCATCCAACTGTAAATTGTCATCACATAACACCTCTAGCACCACCTTCAAGGCCTGATAAAACAAGCCTCGTTCAACGGTGTTATCGTTATATTGAAGGAACGCTTCAGTTAACTCATGAGCCTCATCAAACTGTTTTAAAACAAGATTTACCAGCAGTTTTAATTCGAGAACCGTCAATTGTCCCCAATCTGTATTGACATCAAACTCTACACCGATCAAGGAGCCAACATCAGAGTACTCATCTAGTTCGTTGTTATCCAAACGCTCAAGCAATGCCTCTAAATGAGTATCATCTAGATCGTGCAAATTCAAAATATCATAACGAAACAACAGCGCCTTATTTGTGTTGTCCCAGATCAATTCCTCAAATGGATATATTTCCGAATAACCAGGCACCAGAATTCTGCAGGCTAAGCCGCCCAACTCGTCGTATGTTGCGATGTAAGACTCTTTGCCCATACCATCAAGAATATTAAACAAAATTGCAGATTCCTCGACGTTAGAATTCTTGCCATCATTGGAGAAATCCCACTCAACAAACTCGTAATTCGCTTTATCACTGAAAAATCGCCATGAGACGATTCCGCTGGAGTCAATAAAATGCTCCACAAAGTTATTTGGCTCTTTGACAGCGTTGCTTTGAAAAGTAGGACGAGGCAAATCATTGAGACCTTCAAAACTTCGACCTTGCAGCAATTCTGTGAGGCTACGTTCCAACGCTAGTTCAAAACTAGGATGCGCACCGAATGACGCAAACACACCACCGGTACGTGGGTTCATCAATGTGACGCACATCACAGGATAAATCCCTCCGAGTGATGCATCTTTGACTAAAACTGGAAACCCCTGAGCTTCCAAACTTTGAATACCAGCTAAGATGCCTGGAAATTTGGACAAGACGTTGTTAGGCACATCAGGTAAAGCGATTTCGCCTTCTAATATTTCGCGTTTTACTGCTCGTTCGAAAATCTCAGACAAACATTGAACCTGCGCCTCAGCTAATGTATTACCAGCACTCATACCATTGCTGGCAAACAGGTTTTCGATTAGGTTTGTAGGGAAATACACCACCTCGCCATCGGATTTACGCACATACGGTAACGAACAAATACCGCGCTCCACATTGCCAGAATTTGTATCAATTAAGTGCGAGCTACGCAACTCTCCACCTAGATTGTAGAGTGGTAGGCAGTACTCATCAAGAATCCCTATCGGCAGCGCATCCTCAGGTCCTGACTTAAACCAACGCTCCTTCGGATAATGTACGAAGTCAGCATTGGCAATATCTTCACCCCAAAAAGCTTCGGAATAAAAATGATTATTACTAAGTCGTTCAATGTACTCACCTAAAGCTGACGCTAAAGCGCTTTCTTTTGTAGTTCCCTTACCATTGGTAAAGCACAAAGGGGAGTGGGCATCTCGGATATGCAAGGACCAAACATTAGGGATGATATTGCGCCATGATGCTATTTCAATCTTAATACCCAAGTTTGTCAAAATACTCGACATATTGACAACTGTTTGCTCCAACGAAAGGTCTTTACCGAGAATAAAAGTGCTGACATCAGCGGATGACTTTATATTGAGTAACGAATGGAGATCCGCATCAAGATTATCGACCTCTTCGATAACAAATTCAGGCTCTGCTTGAACGACTTTTTTAACGGTACAACGCTCAATAGAACGCAATATACCTCGACGGTCTACCTCCGGAATATCTGAAGGTAACTCAACCTGAATTTTGAAGGTTTGCTGATAACGGTTTACTGGATCGACAATATTGTTTTGCGATAGACGTATGTTTTCAGTAGAAATATTACGTGTTTCGCAATACAGCTTGACGAAATAAGCTGCACACAATGCCGAAGAGACTAAAAAATAGTCAAACGGGCCAGGCGCCGATCCATCGCCCTTGTAACGAACAGGCTGATCAGCGACAACCGTGAAATCATCAAATTTAGCTTCAAGGCGCAGCTTATCGAGAAAATTGACCTTAATTTCCATTGGACAATTTTAGGTAACTCTTCAAAATATTATCGATGAACTAAGCGACGATGCTTGCTAGATTTATAGCCAACATGGACAGCGTTAAGAGGACGCTAGCAAGATGCAAGCGCTTAAATGATTTCTCATTGCCCTCGTCACGGCTTTTATTGGTCATTGGGATCAGCAAATAAGCAACTACAGCAAGCGCCACTGTGGCGCCAGAGATAGCCGTCGCTGGCCAATCATGGGAAATGATAGCGGCAATGTTTGCACCTGCACCCAGCGCGGCCAGTAAGACAAAAAATCGAGGAAATACTTTACGTAAAAAAAGCGAACTATCAGCACCCTTGAGTGTGGTAAAAACAGCCGGTGCGACAATTGCCGTTTGAAACACGATCACGCCTAAAATAATGCCACTAATTAGCAGCGATATATTGTTCATTGTTTATTATCCTTTTATCCAAACGCTAGTTCGCTAAACTGAGACCAACGCATCAAAAAAATTGCGTTACGAGCACTACTGCAAGCACAACCCCAAGACTATACAGGGCAATTTTCCAAAGTGAGAATTGCCGTTGGCTCCAATTTATACGGTCATCTCGCTCAGTCTGTTTTTTGACCGCCTTATAGCGCCCAATAAAGAAAAACACTGCAAGCGAGATAATTGCCAGTCCACCGAATAACAGACTATTGAAATCCACTAGCGGCTTCTCAGCTTAGCCAGCAAGCGGAGCATTTCCAAGTACAACCAAATAAGCGTGACCATTAACGAAAAGGCACCAAACCACTCCATGTACTTTGGTGCGCCCTGCTCAGCTCCTTGTTCAATAAAGTCGAAATCGAGGACTAAATTGAGTGCAGCGATCGCCACCACAAACAAACTAAATCCGATACCAAACAATCCATTAGAGTGAATAAAGCCAATGCTTGAGCCAAACATGTTCATGACCATGCTGACCAAATACAGCAGTCCGATGCCCATCGTGGCCGAGGTCACCATCAATCGAAAATTCTCGGTAGGCTTGACGATGCCAGTCTTATACAGAAGTAGCAGCGATGTCAAAGTGCCAAGCGTAAGACCAATCGCCTGAATAACAATGCCGTCAAACTGCGCTTCGTACATCGCTGAAATTCCACCTAAAAACAAACCTTGTAATACAGCGTATGCCGGTGCGGTTATCCCAGACCAGTTCTTTTTGAAAATAGTTATTAAGGCAAAGATAAAGCCGCCGATACCACCAGTTATCATCAACGGCATCACTGTGGCCGCGTTATTACTTTCGAAAAATAAATTCCAAGTCCAGGATGCTGAGAGCACCACTAAAAGCAGCAGAATCCCGGTTTTATTAACTGTTCCCCCCAATGACATCGTGGCTACTGATCCAGATTCTCCGCCAGATCTCGCCGCAGCATCACTAAATGTCGTAGCATTTAACGCTGGGTTTCCCGATCGCCCAAATTTTTCTAATGCACTATGTCTTGACATACTGAAACCTCTCCTATCTTGATTTAATTTCCGCTACCAATCATCGCAATGGCTTCAACTTCCACCAACAACGAAGGGAGAATAAGTGCTGGTGTTCCACTAATTGCATCTACCTTTACATTTCTTGAATACGACGCATCTCCTCCATCATCATGGACTGTAATTCAGCCGCATTTTCCTCCACGAGCATTGCGCCAAGTTGCATAGCCTCTATCTGCAGAGTGGGCAATGTCTCAATAGTTTTTTTGCCTATGTCCGTTTCGTAAAAAGCATTGAGCTCCCTTAACTCTGTCGCAGTGAAATAGCTCACATATAGGTCAATCATCCCCGGCCCGACACTTGAGAGACCCATATATTTTGTAAGAAAAGCTAACATCACATCTTTAAAAGGCATTAATTCCGGATTTTGTTGTAGCTGCATATCAAGCGTTGCAGCCACTGACTGATTCAATAAAGCCTGATAATTCATTAGGTTAAGCAGCTTCGCAGCCTCGTCCTCAGCAGTTGTCTCCGCGGATACGACAGAAAATGAGGTTGCAACCAATATAAATAATATAGTTTTTAAAAATTTCATGAATCGTCCAATGTGTGAATTTTAGGGTTTTAAGCACACGCTTATTACCTGCGTAAGTAATAGTAAACTCCAACATATGGCATGTCTTCAGTGTATTATTTAGACTAGATTTTATCACTCATTGATACTAGATTTTACATATGACAATCCCAAGCAGCATGATCGGTAAACTTCGCATTCCAGTAGTAGCGGCACCACTTTTTATTATCTCAAACCCAGATTTGGTCATTGCTCAATGCAAGGCGGGTATCGTCGGCTCATTTCCATCTTTGAACGCCCGGCCTATAGAGGTTTTAGAGCAATGGTTGGAGCGTATCACCGTTGAATTAAAAGACTACGATGAGGCCAATCCTGACACACCTTCAGCGCCGTTTGCCGTTAACCAAATCGTGCATCGATCAAATGACCGACTTGAACAAGACATGGATTTATGCGCGAAATATCAAGTCCCTATAGTCATCACTTCACTAGGCGCGAAGGTCGAAATCAATGACCGAGTTCATTCCTGGGGTGGCATTGTGTTACACGATGTTATTGATAATAAATTTGCTAAAAAAGCTATCGAGAAAGGCGCTGACGGGCTGATTGCTGTAGCAGCAGGTGCTGGCGGCCATGCCGGAGTCTTGTCCCCCTTTGCATTGATCCAAGAAATTCGCGAGTGGTTCAACGGACCGTTACTATTGTCAGGCTCAATTGCCAACGGCGGCGCAGTGCTAGCAGCACAAGCTATGGGCGCGGATCTCGCTTATATTGGGTCCGCATTTATCGCAACCGAGGAAGCCAACGCAGTGCAAGCGTATAAACAGGCTCTGGTGGACTATGCATCGAGCGACATTGTCTACACCAATCTCTTTACCGGCGTTCATGGCAACTACTTGTCGCCGTCAATCTCGGCTAATGGTCTTGACCCAAATAACCTACCCACCAGTGATGCGTCTCAAATGAACTTTAGTTCCGGGGGTAATGTGGTGGCTAAAGCTTGGAAAGATATATGGGGTTGTGGCCAGGGCATCGGCGCTGTTACCGCCATCGTTACAGCTGGACAGCTTGTCGAGCGTCTAAGCCAAGAATACACAAAAGCCAGAGCAAACCTCATAAATCGATCTTAGATAATGACCTCAAAAGCATAAACGCCTAATTGCAACCATGCTATGACTGTTGTCATTGCGTCATCGAGTGTATGCATCTTTTAAGTTCGCGTATTCCTCACAACCCATTCGCAACTCTAAATCGCAAGCTAGATCATAAAACCTTAATGCTTGATTGTCACTCTGCGTAACACCTCTACCCACCCCGTAGGCCTTACCGGCGTATAAGCACCCTACTGCATTCCCACCATCACAACTTTTCTCGAAATACTCAAATGCACTAAGTAAGTTTTTTGTAACACCAGCGCCGTTATTAAACAAAATGCCTAATCTAAAGCATGAAAGTGAATCTCCTTTGTCGCAAGCGCGTCCTTCAGCTTCCAACTCGTCAGTTTGTGCAGAGCATGCACCAGAAAATAATAACAACACAATTACAAGTAATTTATTCATAAAATCGACTTATTGCATAAATATGATTTTTTTTGATAAATTCTTTTTTATGAATAAATCAAAGTTAAGTTATTAACGTTACGCCCAAGCGCACTAAATAGCTCTAATATACTGCGTAAATTGAAGGAGAACGCAACAATGACAACAGTAACAATAAAAGTAGATTTAGTGGAGACGCATGAACATATCGTAGAAATTGATGGCAACAAACTCGTAGTTCATCAACGTATACATTTTGACACTTCAATAATTGCAATAGCCACTGAAAAACCAGACTCAATCCCACCTGAATTTAAACTCGATGTCACGTCACTCAATCACGTGATAGTTGAATTAGGAGAAGTAAACTACGAGGAATGGGAAGCATCAAAAAAATTACAAAATAAAGAATTAGAGAAGAAGTTAATTGATTGCTTAGAAAACGATGAGGTGATAGCCGAATGGCAACGTGCTGATAGAAGCGCGCATTTGTACACGACTGTCACTAATTGGGATTTCCTTAGTTAGCAACTTGCATTCTTTATAACACCACCACTAAAAAGTTTCGGTAAAAAATGATTTAAGAGAACGCAGTATCAGATAGGAAACTAAAATCTGACTTGAATTACATTCAAGATTTGACCAATTTTAATTCCTTGCGTTAATTTTTAAGAACGTAAAGTAAAAAACACCAGACAGCGCAAAAAGCGACGCTCCAAACATTAATGCAGTGTTAGCTCTACCAGTGAGGTCGTATAGCCAACCACCAACTAAGGGAGCCGGAGCAGATAAAAGAAAAAACCAAGTCTGGTAGACGCCCATGCCATACGCGCGCCTTTCTGGGGCCATAGCTTGACCTGACAACGCGATTATAATGCCACCGGAAGACATACCTATCGCCCCAAAGATACAACAAAGAATTATTGGAGAATATCCAAATGAAATGGTCAAAAGAGTTAGTACTGCGACAGAACTACTTAATGAAATCACTGATCGAGAAATATTAAATTTATCGGCAACAAAACCTCCAGTTAAAATTGAAATCATCGTCAAAAAACTTGCCGCACCCACGGTATTGGCAGCATAAGAATTGGAGATTCCAGATTCTTGCAGGGCTCGGGCTGCAAAACTCAAAAACACCAGATATCCCGCATTGTAAAATGACCATGACCATGCTGCCACGCTAGTTTTCAACCATTCCCAGTTGGTGAGATGCTTAGTTTGAGCTTGACTATTGGCTTCAGCCAATTCTTTGAGCGGCACTCGATACAAAACAGAAATCGCAAAGACTGCAACCAAACAAAAGATACTTGCCGCAGAAATTGCCCATTGCCACCCAAAATTTACAGCGATGTAGGGATGAATAACCTGACTTAATGCGATACCGCCAGGCCAACTAACTATTAAAATGCTCAGGGCAGTTGCAAGCTCACGACCTTGGAACCAGTCGATGGTCATTTTAGTGAAGTACACCGTTGACAACACGAAGCCTGCACCACAAATAAAACGGCCAACACTCATAAGCAACAAGTCTGCAGAAAGAAAAACAACGATACCTCCGATGGAGAGGCACAACAAGCCGGTAGCTACGATTAGCTTATCGCTTAGCCAGCGACCCAATAAACCGCTAGGAAAGGCGAGAAAAACTCCAGGCAACATAAAAATACCAATCAGCGCACCTATTTCAGTATTTGAGAAACCTATGTCTTTTGATAACTGAACACTGACTGAACCGATACTTTGAAATTGAAATCCCATCGCAAGGCGAGATACGAACAGCAGTAATAAAATTAGCCATCTATTGCTCATTAAATAGAGTGTTTAAGTAAAAATTTTGATCTAACGATGTCTTTAGCAACTCTCAACTCCTATTAAGTGGCTGGGATTCTTTTAATTTTAAAAATTAAACAGAAACAAAAAGAACAACCACAGCAGCTCAATCAATCCCGAACGCCAGTATCAGCATCGTCACACATCATACTCATATTAAATTGAACTCCCTTTTTCGCTCCGCCTAAAAGCGTTATTAGTAACGAGAACTATTTGACTTGAACTAACCAAAACTTCATCATTCCAATTGCTTATTATTTAAAAAATCGGGTTTTAAACAAACTCAAAGATGGACTGATCTAAAAGACTATTTCGATGTGATTTATGCCCAATAAAACTCCTTATCAATTATTTTCAGCAAATGAATTGCTAGAAAAATTTCATCATTCAAGGAAATACTCGACAAACCTTATCCTGAATTTGAGCTCAGAAGACTGTCAAGCTCAGTCCATGGAAGATGCCAGTCCTGCTAAATGGCATTTGGCACATGTCACTTGGTTTTACGAAGTAATGCTTCTCAAACCTTTTGAAGAAAATTTCTCCTTTTGGAATGCCGAGTTTTCTGTTTTATTTAATAGCTATTACAATGGGATCGGGGACAAGCATACCCGCAGTAAACGGGGTTTACTAACCCGCCCCTCACTCGCAGAAGTACTTGAATGGCGTAAAAATATCGAAGTCCGAGTTACCAACCTATTAAGAAACAAGCCTTCCGCAAAAATTCTATGGCTAATAGAACTTGGCATAAACCATGAGCAGCAGCATCAAGAATTGCTACTGACTGATATTCATCACCTTTTTTCTAATAACTCACTTGCTCCGGGTCTCGTTTCTCAAAGTTCCCATGCAGACCCGGCCGATGAGCCATTTCAATGGATTAAAGGCGTATGTGGTTTGGTAGACACTGGCTATGACGGAAATGAATTTCATTTTGATAATGAAGGGCCTAAACATTCTGCCCTCAACCCGACTCACTCCATGGGCAATCGACTTGTTAACAATTCAGAGTGGCTTCAATTCATAGATGATGGTGGTTACCAAAATTTCAAATGGTGGCTAGACGAAGGCTGGGCATGGCTTCAGGCAGAAAAAATTGCTATGCCACTTTATTGGTTCAAAGATGACCAAAATCACCTTAGCCACTTTTCGCTTCATGGTAATAAATCGCTTGATATGCATGCACCCGTGTCGAATATCAGCTATTTTGAAGCAGATGCCTTTGCGCGCTGGGCCAGTCAAAATCTGACCGAATATGCTAAAGCTCGCCTACCCACAGAATTTGAGTGGGAGGCTTTTGCTAGATCGGGCGTTAACTCCTGCAATGATATTTTTGGCAAGGTCTGGCAATGGACCAGCAGTCACTACCACCCTTATCCAGGTTATCAGCCATGGGGTGGTATCGCTGGTGAATATAATGGTAAATTTATGGTCAATCAGATGGTACTCAGAGGCAGCTCTGCATACACACCTATCGGACACTCCAGACCTACTTATCGAAATTTTTTCCCAACTCATGCACGTTGGCAGATGAGTGGTTTAAGACTTGCCAAAAATGATATTTGATTCGAGCTATTAACTTAGGGGTAGTAAGATGCCTAGTGAAAAAAATGGAAAAGTAGCTCTTGTTACTGGAGCATCCGGTGGTATAGGTCGTGAGATCGCGGAGATACTCCTGATGAAAGGTTATGACTTACTTCTCGTTGCACGCTCCCTAGGAAAACTAGAGGAGCTTCGGAAAAAATTTAAATTAATCGCCAGCGATCAAACAGTAACGGTTCTGCGAGCAGACCTCTCTCATAGTGAATCGCCTAAGATGATTTTTGATTTTGCGAATGATAGAAATATATCTGTCGATATTCTCGTAAACAATGCGGGGGTCGGCATATCTGGTGGGATCGACGAGTATTCTGAAGAAGATTTACTGAAAATGATTTTGTTAAATATTTTTTCATTGACAGCTCTTTGCAAACATTTTTCACCTCAAATGAAAGAAAAAAGATCTGGCAATATACTTAATATAGCGTCCATTGGTGGATATCAACCAGTACCATATCTAGCCGCATATGCTGCATCGAAGAGCTACGTTTTGAATTTCTCCGACGCGATCGCAATGGAGTTGAAAGATTATGGGGTTTCGGTATCTTGTTATTCCCCTGGGCTTACAGACACACAATTTTTTGATCGCGCTGATATAGATGAGAACAATAATTTTTATGCAAAAAAAATGCGGGTTTCACCGAAAGATGTCGCGCAAGATGCGGTAGAAATGATGTTAAGAGGGAAGCTTTCTTCTATCTATGGTCTTAAGAACAATGTCCTGGCATTTTTGACCCAAATCACTCCCTCTAGGAATATAATCGCACGCATAACCAAAAAAATCGTTACCAAGTAATCTGTATAGAAAGAAGCCCTCGATTTAAGGGCGATATTTCGTATTAAAATTTTTTTTCATGGCCTGACTTGAGCGTTTGCGGACGAAATGGGGAGGTATCTGTTTTAATCCCGTCCCGCTTTCATGATAGCCTCCGCTAACCTAGTCGGATCAGTGAAACAAAGTTCGTGACTGCCCGGCACCTGAATTAATCGAAACAGACCTAGCTTCTCCGATAGACGGGGGTGCCAGCTAAAACTTTGAGGCAGCGCTGTATCTTCTGTGCAGTTAATGAAAGACTTACCGAATTGCATATCCACGGGATTGGTTTTCAACAAAATTGGATCGGTGAAAGTCGCATAAGGATGTGCGTTCAATTTCCCGTAAGCAAATTCAGCCTCCTCTAGGCTGCCGTCATTGATAAATGCCTCTCGCCAGATGGGAAATGGCAACATTACGCTATTGTCTGAACTCTCCGAACTGATTGAATCAAACAAACCAACATAATGTGGTGGCACCATGTCGTTCAAACACTCGCCACCGTTTGGCACAAATGCATTCCAATAAATCAGTCGATGAATTCGTTCCGGTACACGATCAGCGACACCCGTAATAACCATTCCACCATAGCTATGCCCAAGCAGCACAACATCTTGAAGATTGTGTTCTTCAAGATAGGTGACAATGGATGCAATTGCGACATCGAGCCCAATCGTGCGGTCGTCCTCGCGATTATTCCCCGCCACTGTGGGACAGTGTACTGTATGACCTTTCGCTCGAATGGTTTTTGCAACAGCCTCTAAAAGCTCTCCGGTATGCCACGCGCCATGGATTAAAACGTAAATTGCCATTGTTTCATTTTTCCAATTAAGTATTTTTTTATATAAAGACGAGATTCCTCAAGTAGAACGCCTTTGTTCCACATTGACATTGTTCAAGACTCTATTCAATCCTTTTTTGACCAACTGTTCGGCTGGTTTATTTTTGACAAGCCCCCTCGCACACTCCTCTACACTGGTAGTATTCTGACCGTTTTGGCCGGGATTGGTACTAGTCAGCTTAAGAAAATCGAACACAAATGGGCAGTCACAACCCTAATTATCTCCGCCTAACGCCATGTCTAACTAGCCAACCATGTTGATGGTCATGGAGTGAAAAATACAAGCCTATGACTCTTTTGCTTGAACAATGAATTTTCCCACGGCAACCCCGGTCACTTCAACTAGGGTACCTGCTGGCAATTCTTGTTCGCTACTAAGATGCCAATCGATACCTGAATAACGGTATGCGGGATTTTGGGTCATAGACACAGTTTCATTTAAAATAAAACTGTGTCCAACCAAATCACTCGTAACTTTCTTAACTTCAACTTTACCTTGCATAGACTTTAACGGGCGCCACAAAAGCATGGCCAATAAGGCTGTTAATACTCCCACGCTGTAAAATGCGCTGAGCGTTGAATCGGGAATAGCGCCAATGGCCATAAGCCCGCCGGCTAGCAGCGCTGCAAGACCAACGAAAAATAAGACGAAGGTTGAAAAACCCAAGACCACAACTTCGATAACCAGCAATACCAAGCCAGCCATAATCAAAAATTCACACAAATTATTGCTGATCCAATTCATTTTTTAGCTCGCAACGTTCTTATTAAGTGTGTTTATGATCGTCATCGCCTGAGTAACCATGCTGGCTGCATCAGTGCCATTATCGGGCAATAAGACCACTGAAGACTCTTTCGCTATAGCAAGTTTAGCTTCAATTGCCTTGGTCGCCAAATCAAGTTGTACTGCCTTCTGACCCTCTTCAGTTGCCGCTGCTTGACCCACTTGTCTTAGAGATTCTGCTTGGGCTGATGCAATCGCCACAATCGCCTTGGCCTCACCTTCTGCGCGTAAAACCTGCTCTTCCTTTTCTGCTTCTGCTGCTAGTACAACCGATGCTTTTGCACCCTCTGCTCGGTTAATAGCCGATTGTCTATCACCTTCTGACTCCAGGATCTGGGCACGCTTCACCCGCTCAGCTTTCATCTGCGCCTCCATGGCTTCCATGACTGACTGAGGTGGCACAATGTCTTTTATTTCATAACGAAGTACTTGAATGCCCCATGGGCCTGCAGCCTCATTAATCGCAGCTACGATATTGGTGTTAAGTATATCGCGCTCTTCAAACGTTTTATCAAGCTCCATTTTACCCAACTCAGAACGCATTGTAGTTTGAGCCAACTGAGTTACAGCAAACACATAATCATCTATACCGTAAGTCGCTTTATATGGATCAAGCACACGAAAATAAAGGACGCCATCTACAGATAAGGAAATATTATCTTTCGTAATAGCACTTTGCTCCGGTACGTCGACGGCTTTTTCTTTAAGAGAACGATCAGCAGAAATACGATCAATAAAGGGGAGGATAAAATTTAATCCGGCCTCTTTTGTGGACTGATATTTACCAAAACGTTCAATCACATAAGCACGATTTTGCGGAACGAATTTAATTGAGCTTTTGAGCCCAATTACAATTAAGACCAATACAAGTGTTTGCATGGTTAATAAATATTCAAATAAAAAGGTCATTTTTTCTTCCCGAGTGTTTTACTAGATTAACAAATAAATTCTATTTTCAATAGATAAGAACCTACTGTTGTTACCTATTTTGGCATCTATCCATATTCGCTTTATTTCCTGTTTTAGTTAAATGGGGTTATTAACTTTGCTATATTGCCAAATGTGGCCTGCAAATGATTGAACATCTTCTATTATCATTTATTACTCTATAGGTTTCTATAAGATTCAGATAGCACATATTTTATGAAGGCCAAATGCTTTCGCCTGGCCAAGCTTTTCAAAAGAAGAGGATCAACAGCAGAGATAAATAAACAGAAAAGTATTAATAGCTCGAGGCAATAACGACACACGAATTAATTGACGAAGTACAACGTTGAGAGCGAATAAATACCATCTGTGCATTGAGTTTCTTTAATACATCAATTGCCTCATAGGTCCAAGTAGCATCCTACCAATACAGATCTTTAAAATGACGCAAGATTTGGTTCGCTTGTTAATCAAATTGTCGCAAAGCGAACACATAGAGTGCATCTGTCACACTCGGAATCAGATTTAACAGCTTCTACAACAACTGAAAAGTTTGATCCAAAGTTGAGCTTAGTATTCATACCGAGTTAGTGCTTAAAATCAATCTTGTCCTTCATGTAACAGTTAATCTCAGCCTACAGGCTCTCAAATTGCCATCAAACAAATTAGATAAGGAAAGTTACAAGTGCGGACAATTGACTTGGCAAATGAGAATGATTATCATTCAATATAACTTTTACTTTAAATCATCTCATTATATAAATGACCAATCGCCGTACAAAACCCAAATATAGGATCTGCCGACAAACCGGTGAAAATTTGTGGGGTCGAAAAAAATGTCCCTCCATTAATAGGCCTTACGGGCCTGGGCAACATGGCAGTCGACCCAAAAGACGTTCTGTCTATGGGCAACAACTGCTGGAAAAACAGAAGCTTAAGGGGTATTACGGAAACATAACTGAGAAACAATTTAGAAAAATTTTTCAGGAAGCCACGAGAAAACGTGGGAACACCTCGGAAATTTTGCTGCAACTTCTCGAATCTCGGCTTGACGCTATTATCTACCGACTAAATTTTGTTTCCACAGTATTTGCAGCACGACAGGTGGTTAACCATAAACATATTAAAGTTAATGGGCAGGTGGTCAATATCCCGTCCTATAGATGTAAGCCAGGAGACAAATTGGAAATAAGAGAAAAAAGTCAAAAAATTCCATTGATACTTGAATCTCTTCAAGATATGGAGAGAGATGTGCCCGAATATTTAACAATTGATCCAGTCAAGTTCAGTGGTACTTTCAAGCGACTTCCTGATTTGGGTGAGATCCCCTACCCAGTGCAAATGAATCCGGGAATGGTAGTAGAATTCTATAGTAGATAAAAGCATTCACTGACTGGTGACTAATCTATATAAATCAATAATTTATATATGACTATCTATTCCCATTCAATCGTAGCGGAAGGCTTACCGGAGATGTCGTAAACAACGCGATTAATACCTCTAACCTCATTTATGATTCTGGTAGAAATTTTTGACAGTAACTCGTGAGGCAAAGGCCCCACATAGGTATATATTCATGGAATGTCACACAGATGAGTGTTGATGTCTGTTAACTATTTTAATAGGGGATCGAGAGCCACTGGTAGGTGTTGGGCTAATTTCGATTAACAGGTGCTGCTGCATAGAAGCAACCCTCGCAGAAATGGATATTCTGCGAGGTTATTTTTTACTTCGTTGGGATAATTACTGTGTCGATGACGTGGATAACGCCATTTGTTGCTTCAATGTCAGCCGTAACAACATTAGCATTGTCCACCATTACACCAGACATGGCGTTCACTTTTGCCATTGAGCCATTCAGCATCTTCACCTCTAAAGATTTTCCTGCGATGTCGCTGGACATAACTTTACCAGGCAGCACATGGTAGGTGAGTATATTTACCAAATCGTCTTTGTTTTCTGGCTTTAAAAGGCTGTCAACTGTACCCGCTGGCAAGGCTGCAAAAGCGTCATCAGTGGGAGCAAAAACAGTAAACGGACCATCACCCTTCAAGGCATCAACAAGTCCAGCTGCTTTTAGTGCAGCAACTAGTGTATTGAAACTGCCTGCCTGAACCGCTGTATCAACGATGTCTTTTGGACCGTGGTGGCCAGCTAATGCAGGAAATGAAAAAGTGGCTGCTACGATGCCAGCAATAAATAATCTACGGATCATGGGGGTTTCCTTTGGCAAATATGCCGGTCAATGGCTCAAGAAAAACTCTTCAACCTTCTAACTATCGAGCCGTGAGAGAGGGAAAAGCGTGATTTGGTTCCTTACAGCCTTAAACATTTTATGATTGCACAGAAAATGATGATAAAAATAGTTTTCACCGTCAGTGCGTTCTAGGTCTTTGAGCTTTGTGTCTTTGAGCTTTGTGTCTTTGAGCTTTGTGTCTTTGAGCTTTGTGTCTTTGCCTATGAGGCCGAGCCAGTGCTGTAAGTGCGTGGCTATTGTTGCCAAACGTCCACGTACAATATGTCCAAGCTCAACATCACGTTTGCGAAAGTCCAAGTACTGCTGCACGCCCTCTTTTCTTTTGTTGTAATTAAAAAAGTAGGTTTTGCCTTGCTGAAGATTTGCGTAAATTTCCAAGTAGGCTGCTTTGCCGCGCTCCACTGCTGTTGTTTCGCTATGTGTGCGTAGACTTTTACGTGCGTATTTGTTTTCTTTGGCAAGCCAAATACGATACTGCTAATACTCTCCACGCTTGTACACGCAAGCTTCATCGAAGATTGTAATTTCGTCGTCTTTGAATTCTTTCTTTTTGAGTACCAAATTCTGCCTACGATTTACTATGATTTTCAATAGTCACACGTTTGTGCAAAATACTGTGAAATTGTAAGAAAGATTTTCAGTTAAATCAATCGGTTAGATTTTTTGTGAAAGGTTTGTGTAACTAATTTATATAATAAATGCAATAACTTAGTTATTAAAATCTATTCCCACTCAATGGTGGCTGGTGGCTTACCCGAGATATCGTATACAACGCGATTAATCCCTTTAACCTCATTAATAATTCTATTGGAGACTCTGGATAACAAGTCATACGGCAACGGCGCCCAGTTGGCGGTCATAAAATCGGAGGTCTCAACGGCTCTTAGCGCGACCACATATTCATAGGTTCGTCCATCACCCATAACACCAACAGACTTCACTGGCAGGAAAACAGCGAAAGCTTGAGCGGTTTTCTCATACCACCCTGAACTCACTAACTCTTCGATAAATATCGCATCTGCTTCTCGAAGATATTCCGCATAGTCTTTCTTAACCTCTCCAAGTATTCGCACGCCAAGCCCGGGACCTGGGAATGGGTGTCTAAACACCATTTTGGACGCCAGGCCAAGCGCAACACCCAAGTGTCGAACTTCATCCTTAAAGAGATCTCTCAACGGCTCAAGAAGCTTTAAATTTAACGTGTCGGGTAACCCCCCCACGTTATGGTGTGACTTGATCGTTTTTGCTTTTTTATTTTTAGAACCGGCCGATTCAATAACATCAGGATAAATCGTCCCCTGCGCAAGCCAACGAGCGTTAGGTAACTTTGCCGCTTCTTCTTGAAAAATATCAACAAACTCGCGACCGATAACTTTTCTTTTCTCCTCTGGGTCAACCACACCAGAGAGTGCTTCCATAAACCGTTCTGCGGCATCGACATGGATCACATTAACGCCTAGGTTTTCTTTAAACGTCGCCATGACCTGAGCAGCCTCGTTTAAACGAAGCAGCCCGTTATCCACGAATACGCACATTAATTGCGATCCAATCGCCCTATGAATTAGCGCCGCAGCAACCGACGAATCAACACCGCCAGAGAGCCCTAATATGACCTCATCATCTCCAACCTGCGCTTTTATCCTGTTCACTTCCGTATCAACAAACGATGGCATACTCCAATCCGCCTTGCACTCGCATATCTCCAACACAAATCGCTCTAAAATCTTTGCACCTTGGGCAGTGTGTGTGACTTCAGGATGAAATTGAAGTCCATAAAACTTCCGAGTCTCATCCGCCATCCCTGCTAAAGGAGTCGACTCATTCGATGCTATTGCTTTGAACCCCTCAGGCAACTCAGTAACTTTGTCCCCATGACTCATCCATACATCCAAAAGCCCATGATTTTCTGAATTCGTTCTGTCTGATATTTCATTCAGCAGCACTGAATGTCCTCGGGCTCGAACTTCAGCGAAACCAAATTCACGCTTCGATGCAGCCAATACCGTGCCACCGAGTTGGCTGGCCATTGTTTGCATGCCATAGCAAATACCAAGTATTGGAATGCCTAAATCAAACACTTCTTCTGGAGCACTGGGACTATCCTCATCCTCATAGACCGACGCTGGACCACCTGAGAGAACAATACCTCTAGGTTCAAACTCAGCTATCTTCGAAACGTCAATATCAAAAGGCAACAATTCACAGTACACCCCAACCTCTCGAATACGCCGAACAATAAGCTGGGAGTATTGAGATCCGAAATCCAATACAAGTATCTTGTTTTTAAACATGAGTGTACGCTGCCGATTTGAGTTGGTTTATGTTAAAAATTGCAAAAGATGCTAACCGTTACTCAACCCGATAATTGGGCGCTTCTTTTACAATCTGAACATCATGGACATGTGACTCTTTCATACCTGAGGCGGAGATCTGAACGAATGATGCACTTTCATGAATTCGTGCAATCGTCTCACATCCAAGGTAACCCATGGATGACCTTAGCCCACCAACAAGTTGATGGACTACGGCAACCACTGAACCCTTATACGGCACGCGACCCTCAACCCCCTCAGGCACAAGCTTATCTATCGCTGTTGAAGCGCTGTCCTGAAAATACCGATCACTCGATCCCTTCTGCATAGCAGATAAAGACCCCATACCTCGATAGGACTTATAAGAGCGCCCTTGAAACAATTCAATCTCCCCAGGGGATTCTTCAGTTCCGGCGAGTAAACCGCCAAGCATTACCGTTGAGGCACCCGCTGCGATCGCTTTCGCAATGTCACCGGAATATCGAATGCCACCATCAGCAATAAGTGGAATGCCATCACTCAGAAGCGCATTAGCCACATCATCGATAGCAGTGATCTGTGGGACCCCAACACCTGCTACAACACGCGTTGTGCAAATGGAGCCTGGCCCTATACCAACTTTGACGCCATCAGCACCTACCCCTGCTAACGCTTTAGCCGCGTCGGCTGTGGCGATGTTTCCACCAATAACATCTATCTGCGCATATTTTTTCTTTATCCAAGCGACACGATCAATCACGCCTTGTGAATGCCCATGCGCGGTATCCACAACAATCACATCAACACCAGCAGCCACAAGGGATTCCACTCGTTGCTCCGTATCCGCGCCAACACCTACAGCGGCACCCACATAGAGGCTTCCTTGAGTATCCTTAGCCGCCATTGGGTATTCAGACGACATTAAGATGTCTTTGACCGTTATGAGGCCTTTGAGATGAAACTTATCATCAACAACAAGTACCCTTTCGATACGGTGTTGATGCATGAGGGTTATCGCATCATCACTGGAGGCACTCTCACCAACGGTAATGAGCCTCTCCGCAACCGTCATAATTTTACTGACAGGTTGATCCAGGTTTTTTTCGAAACGAAGATCTCTGTTGGTTACAAGTCCTACAACTTTTCGCCCTTCTAACACGGGTAGCCCAGATATATTATGTTGCCTTGTTAATTCCAATACTGCGCCAACCGTCATATCAGGAGATATGGTTACCGGATCCTTAACGACACCATTTTCAAATCGTTTAACTCTTGCAACCTCTCGCGCTTGATCTTGCAATGGCATGTTTTTATGAAGAATCCCAATGCCGCCTTCAAGTGCTAAGGCTATCGCGAGACGCGACTCAGTGACTGTGTCCATTGCTGCGGAGACGATGGGGATGCTGAGGGTTATGTTCTGAGTCAATCGAGAGACGAGGGACACGTCCTTGGGAAGCACTGTTGAATGCGCCGGAACGAGAAGTACGTCATCAAACGTCAGAGCCTTTTGCTTTACACGCATAGAGTTTTGCCGTCCAAAAACGTTATTATACGATACACAAGCTTACTTTATAAACCATTCGAAAAAGCATCCATATACCAATGATTAAACCGCTAACCCAATTCGCCATTCTAGTCTTGCTCTCTAAATGTCTTTTAATGACATCTATTGCTGTATCAGCACCTTCCGAGGCGTCTATTGGGGCTCTCAATAAAGCCAAGACATTGGAGGCGGTAGCGGCACGAGAGGGTGCTTCCTGGACGATAGCATTACAACATTTGAAAAACGCAGAGACCTTGATGAGCGATGGCGACTATGAGAGTTCATTCGAACACGCAAATCGCGCAATTTATTTTTTTGAACTTGGGTTGAAACAAAAAAAACTACCGTTGTACATACATCAATAACTTATCCAATAAAAACCTAGCGTTCTTTGCGCTTGACCAGTAAACGACCACTTCGCCGCAACTCCTTAGGGTCTGCAATTAAGTCGCGATAAATTTCGATACGGTCACCATGTTTAGCGTGAGTATTTAATTTAACCCTTTTCCCCCACACACCAACTGATAATAATCTACTCGAAAAATATTCCTGCGCGATAAGAGCGGTTTGAGATTTTTCCAAGATCTCGGCGACTGTTATCGGTGAGAAGACCGTCAAACACTCTGAGTACTCTTGGCTCTCGGTAACAAATAAAATATCCACACTGATCTCAGTGCACTCACGCATACAATTCTTCAGCCCTTTTAACAAAGGAATCTACAAAACTTTCAGCAATCCGATTAAACACGGGACCGACAACGCGCGCGACTAAAGCATTAGAGAATTCATACTGCACTTCAAACTCAATTCGACACCCATTATCCTCAAGGGGCGTAATGCACCATATCCCATGAAGCTTTTTAAATGGTCCTTCAAGCAAACTCATTTCGATACTACCAACCGCAGTTCCCGTTGGCTTAACGAGCTTATTTCTTGTTTTAAACGATTTATTAATACCTCTGTACCCTATGACAATCTCTGCAACCATATGTGTCAGGGATTGATCTTCAATGGTCGCTCCACCACACCAAGGCAAAAATTCCGGATAACGATCAACAGTATTTACCAAATCATAAATACGATTAGCGGCGTGAGGAACGAGAGCGGATTTCTTTACAATTGGCATAAAAGATCAATTATCATCTTCAATTGGTGAACATAGACAATTTTTTTGGAATAACATACTGGTAAGGCTGAAAACATTTCATAATGAGCATTATTCAAAACAAAAAAGCGTACCACGATTTTTTCATCGAAGAAAAGTTCGAGGCTGGTTTATCCTTGCAAGGATGGGAAGTCAAAGCAATTCGAGCTGGACGGAGTCAGCTAAAAGAAGCCTACGTGATTATCAGAAGTGGTGAACTTTTCCTAATAGGCTCTCATATCAGCCCTCTAAATTCAGCGTCGACACACGTAAAACCCGACCCTATTAGAACAAAAAAACTTCTAATGCACAGCGCAGAAATTGCAAAACTGATAGGCAAGGTCGAACGTTCAGGTTACACCCTAACGCCACTTGACCTTCACTACTCTGGAGGAAGAATCAAGCTTTCCATCGGATTGGCGAAAGGCAAAAAACAACACGATAAACGTGCAGTAACGAAAGAAAAAGATTGGCAAAGAGAGCAACAGCGTCTTATTCGGCAAAAAAACTAATTGCGAGTGGTCGCTTATCCGTAATCTAAGCCCATAGCCTCACGAACGTCTTTCATGGTCTCTGAAGCTAATTTTCTGGCTCGATCATTTCCGTCAGCGATAATATTTCTAACCAAGGCTGGGTCATCAATATATTGTTGCGCACGCTCGCGAATGGGATTCAAAGTTTTACCAATCGACTCAACAAGCGGCTGCTTACACTCAATACAACCTATCCCTGCAGACTTACAGCCTTCCTGAACCCAGTTTTTCGTTGTCTCTTCAGAATAAATGCAGTGGAGCTGCCAAACTGGGCAATTTTTTGGATCCCCAGGGTCAGTTCGTCTGACCCGCGCTGGATCAGTGGGCATTGTTCGTATTTTTTTCTCAATAGATGCCGCATCTTCTCTAAGCGAGATCGTATTATTGTAAGATTTAGACATCTTTTGCCCATCAAGTCCTGGCATTTTAGAGGCAGCCGTAAGCAACGCTTGTGGCTCGGAGAGAATCATCTTACCTCCACCCTCCAAGTAACCAAAGAGGCGTTCTCGATCACCCAGTGATAAGTTTGCAGCCTCTTCAAGTAGAGCTCGAGCTGAATCAAGTGCTGAATCATCACCCTGCTCTTGATAACGGTTCTTTAGTTCTCGATACAATTTGCCGCGCTTATTGCCAAGCTGCTTGACTGCTGCCTCAGCCTTAGCTTCGAAACCTGCTTCTTTACCGTATAGATGATTAAAACGGCGTGCAATCTCTCTGGTGAATTCAATATGAGGCACTTGATCCTCACCCACTGGGACTAGGTTAGCTCGATAAATTAAAATATCCGCACTTTGAAGTAATGGGTAACCCAAAAATCCATAGGTTGATAAGTCCTTCTCAGAGAGCTTTTCCTGTTGATCTTTATAGGTAGGGACACGCTCTAACCAACCAAGAGGAGTCATCATAGACATCAGCAAATGAAGTTCTGCGTGTTCAGGAACCTTTGACTGAATAAACAAAGTCGCTTGAGATGGATCAATGCCGGAGGCCAACCAATCGACCAGCATGTCCCAAACATTATTCTCAATCACTTCAGGCGACTCATAATGAGTCGTTAATGCATGCCAGTCCGCTACGAAAAACAAGCATTGGTACTCATTTTGAAGTTTTAACCAGTTTTCTAAAACCCCATTGTAGTGACCCAAGTGCAAAGCGCCTGTTGGGCGCATACCGGATAAAACTCGGTCGTCGAACATTAAATGATTCCTTTAGATCCCAAAAACAAAAGATAAAACCCCAATGATTGATCCCAATATTGGATACATGATCGAACTGAGCGCGCCTGATGCCATTAAAAGCATGATGACCAATAAACCATAGGGCTCAACCTTAGCTAAATTGTAAGCCAATAGGTGTGGTAAGACGCTGATCGCAATGCGTCCTCCATCTAATGGGGGCACTGGAATTAAATTCAATACCATAAGGACTAAATTGATTAAAATGCCACCCTTAGCCATTTCAAGTAATGGCGAACTAAAATAATGTTCGGGCATGATGAGTGTCAATTTATAGATTAGAGCCCAACATATAGCCATAATCAAGTTGGCGCCTGGTCCAGCTGCAGCCACCCAAAACATATCCTTTTTAGGGTTTCTCAGTGCGGCAAAATTTACTGGTACCGGCTTAGCCCATCCAAACGCCATTTTGCCGCCACTTGCCAACAAAAGAACAGCAGGCACTATCAACGTTCCAACAACGTCGATATGCTTCATTGGGTTTAACGTAATACGGCCTGCTTGATAAGCGGTGAGATCCCCCAATTGCTTGGCGGCGTACCCGTGTGCGGCTTCGTGTAACGTAATTGCCAATACCGCAGGAATTGCGTAAAGGCTCATCAATTGAATCCAATAACCTATATCCACCTTAAACCCTCAGATAACGCCTATCAAAATTCTATGGAACGCATAAGTCTTAACTTGTGCTGAACTGTATGGGCAGCAAATCAAGCGACGTGCAAACAAATAAATTTTTAGATATAACATTATTTACAAAACACGATTATAGTTGATTTCTTTCAACCAACACACACACCATGGTTATTCGACCTGACTCGCATCGTAGTCCTATCTATGGAGACAACGTAGTTTCGACGTCCCAACCCCTCGCGGCCCAGGCAGGCCTAACCATTCTTAGCAGAGGTGGCAATGCGATTGACGCGGCCATTGCCACTGCGATTACGCTAACAGTTGTTGAGCCAACGATGAACGGCATCGGCTCCGATGCTTTTTGTATCGTATGGGACGGGACCCAGCTACATGGTTTGAACGCCTCTGGAAAGTACCCGAAGGATTGGAACTACAAGGACTTTGCACAGAATCAAGCCATGCCGAGTGTTGGCTGGGCTTCCATCAGCGTACCTGGTGCCGTATCAGCCTGGGTCGAACTGTCACGCCGCTTCGGATGTATGGATTTTGAGAAATTATTCGAACCAGCCATTCACTATGCTACCAAGGGATTTTTGGTCTCTTCAATCATTTCTGATCAATGGCACCAACAACTCCACCGCTTTGATCAATTTAAAGAATTTCAACGGATTTTCACTGCCCGAGGCAAAGCTCCTCAACCCGGTGATAGATTTTATCTTCCAGATCATGGGGATTCCTTAAGACAGATAGCCTCTACTCATGGGGAATCCTTCTACCGTGGAGAGTTGGCAAATCGCATGGTCGAAGATTCAAAGAAAAATCACGGTAGATTAAGTCTCGCCGATCTTCATGAACATAGCTCGCACTGGGTCGACCCAATTTCTATAAAGCATCTAGGTCTCGAACTCCACGAAATGCCACCCAGCGGGCAAGGGATTGCCACTTTAATAGCGCTAGGCATTCTCAATCAATTTGAGGGCTGCACAACACAAAGCTCACAACTAGCACAGTTGCATATTGAAATCGAAGCAATGAAACTAGCTCTTCATGAAGTATATTCAGAGGTCAGCGACCCCATGCATATGCATAAAACAGTTGATGAATTATTGTCTGACGAACTACATAGTGCGCTTGCTGCCACCATTTGCGCTAACAAGACTCTTAAGTTGGAGTTGCATCAGCCAATCACATCGGACACGGTCTACCTAACGACTGCTGATACGAACGGTATGATGGTTTCCTTCATACAATCTAACTATATGGGCTTTGGATCTGGTGTCGTTGTTCCCAACACCGGCATTAGCTTACAAAATAGAGCTGCTGGTTTTTCGACACAAGCAAATCATCCTAATTGTGTAGATGGCAATAAATTTCCTTTCCATACAATTATTCCAGGTTTCATTACAAGTGATGGACAACCAGTCTCCAGTTTTGGTGTGATGGGGGGTGACATGCAGGCGCAAGGGCATCTTCAGCTGTTTCGCTCACTCGCTAAACAATCCCTAAACCCTCAATCTATTGTGAATGCTCCACGATGGAAGTTAAATAAAGACGGTACGCTTTTAGTTGAGGAAACATTTGGGGCAGAGATAGTTAATGGACTTGAATCGCTTGGTCACAAAATACGAAAAATACCCTATGGAACTTATGATTTTGGGGCTGCACAAATAATCACAAAAGGGACACATGGCTATGCTGCTGGCTCGGAACCCAGACGAGATGGACAGGCAGTTACATTTTGATCGTAATTTTAGCTCTGCTTGGATAATGCGTTTTCACGAATCGCCGTTAACGTAGTCCTGGTAGTAATGGCCTCGGGATCAACCTTAATGTGAATCAGGCTAGCTACTGCTTGATCAATACAGCGCATAAACGCTCCTCTAATTTCTTCCGTTGTATTTATCGTTTCAGCATAGAGACCATAAGATCTCGCGAGAGCTGCAAAATCTGGATTTTTTAAATCTGTTCCGTAGACATGCTCAGGGTAGTCTCGCTCCTGATGCATCCGAATCGTTCCATACATCCCATTGTCAAAAACGATAAAAACAATTTTTAGATTGTATTGAATGGCTGTCGCTATCTCCTGACCGTTCATCAAGAAGCATCCATCTCCAGAGACACTTACAACCAACTTATTAGGAAATGCGACCTTCGCAGCAACACCTGACGGAACTCCATATCCCATGGCGCCGTTTGTTGGTGCCACTTGAGTTCTGTAACCTGAGTATTGCCAATAGCGTTGAATCCAACCACTAAAGTTTCCCGCCCCATTTGTAATTACGGAATCTGCCGGTAACAGGTCTCTTAAAGCTACCATCACTTGACCCAGATCCACGTTACCCGGGGACGCTTGAGGAATAATATTTTTTAAATAGCTCTCATGTCCTTGCGTAAGCCAATCTTTCCAGTTGGATTCCATAGCTGGTATGGATGCTAAGGCATTGATGGCCTCTTCGATGTCTGAATTAATCAATACTGACCCTTGAAACACACGCCCTAGCTCTTCTAAGCCAGGATGTATATGAATGAGTTTTTGTTTCGGTGTTGGAGTCTCAACGAGCGTGTATCCACTCGTTGTCATCTCGCCTAACCTAGCGCCTATAACCAAGAGCAGATCAGACTCCTTAACCATTTCAGCCAATTTCGGGTTAATACCGATACCAATATCACCTACATAATTTGGGTGACGATTATCGAACAAGTCTTGCCTTCTAAACGAACACCCGACCGGCAAATGATTATTCTCTACAAAGATCTTTACTAAATCACACGCACGCTCTGACCACCCACTTCCTCCCAGGATTACTAATGGTTTTTTGCTTTTGACAAAAAGTTTTTCAACCTCTTTAATACTTTTTACAGTAGGTCGATTTTTCGGAAAAATAACCTTTTGTGCATCGATCACATCTACTGAATCAATCAGCATATCCTCAGGCAAAGCTAATACGACAGGGCCAGGCCGCCCAGAACAGGCGATTTGGAATGCTGTCTCTTATACACATCTGACGCTGCCGACGA
>CAJXOL010000021.1 GCA_913057675.1 uncultured Pseudomonadota bacterium
TCGGAGATGTGTATAAGAGACAGGAACTCATGTCAATGACTGTTTTCCCCTCCGACAGCACATTATAAATACCGTTGGAGCCGAATAGAACCGCCTTAACATCGGCTGTATCGGGCAACATTAGAATGATGATGTCAGATTGGGAGGCAACCTCTGATTGGTTTTTGCAGCTAGTCCCACCTGACGATATAAGTTCTTGAGGCACTTGGGTTCTAGAATGTAGGTAGACGTTATGGCCATTTTTGATCAGTTGTCCTGCCATGGGTGAACCCATGATTCCTAAGCCGATAAAACCAATTTTCATGACGCACCTGTCCCTTGGTGAATGTTATTTGTGTAAATATTTTATGTGTCGTAAGGTTTTTTCAAAGATAAGGCGTTAGCCAGTTTAAACCTGAAATCGTATCTTTTTGAGGCTGATATTCACACCCAATCCACCCGTCGTAACCTAGTGCGTCAAGTGTGCTGAAAACAAACGGGTAATTGATCTCGCCAGTGCCGGGTTCATGTCTCCCCGGTGTGTCCGCAAGCTGTATGTGTTTAATCTGGGGGAGGAGGCGTTTTATTGTCGGTGCTAGATCGCCTTCCATGATTTGCATATGATAAATGTCATATTGAAGGCCAACATTCGACCGATCTATCTTCTTCATAAGTCTCTTAGCTTGATCGGAATAATTTAGAAAATAGCCGGGAATATCACGGGTGTTGATAGGTTCGATCATAATCTCGATGTTGTGGGCCTGGCATAAGTCGGCCGCGCATTGAATATTCCGAATGAAGGTCTCTTCAATGAGCGCGTTTGAATATTGTGCGGGAGTTAAGCCAGCCATACAGTGCAGTTTTTTGCAATTGAGTGGTGCTGCATAGTTGATCGCTGTGTGCACGTTATCTTGAAACTCTGACATTCGATTAGGCAGACATGCCAGACCTCGATCCCCGGCTTCAAAATCTCCCGGTGGCATATTGAATAGAACCAGTTCTAAATTATTTTTCGATAATGTTTCCCCGACCTCATGATGTGAATAAGCATAAGGGAATAAAATCTCTACGCCCTTGAAGCCGCAAAGGTGGGCCTGTTTGAATCGTTCCATGACATCAAACTCGTTGAACATCATCGTGAGATTAGCGTTGAATTTTGGCATGGTTAAGTCCAGTTGGTACAAAGCACTTCTCATTATAAGCTGATGGTCGTCACAATGATTTAGATCGGTAAGGCCGTATAATTACAAAAAAACGACATATTGGAGGTTTAGGGCGATGGCGGATAGATTCTCAGGAACTAAAGACTATGTGGCAGGTGAGGATTTAATGATGGCTGTGAATGCGGCCATCGCATTGCAGCGACCGCTACTGATTAAAGGAGAGCCTGGGACGGGTAAAACCATGTTGGCTCTGGAAGTTGCTGGTGCGCTGGGAAGGCCGCTATATCAATGGCACATCAAATCTACTTCCAAAGCGCAGCAAGGTTTGTACGAATACGATGCCGTGTCTCGACTTCGTGACTCTCAGCTCGGGGAGGAGTCAGTTAAAGACATTAAGAATTACATTATGAAGGGGCCTCTGTGGGAAGCCTTTCAGTCGGAAGAACCGGCTGTCGTGCTCATTGATGAAATTGATAAGGCCGATATTGAGTTCCCCAATGATTTGCTTAGAGAACTCGATCGTATGGAATTTTTTGTGTATGAGACAAAGGAACTAATTAGCGCACGTCACCGGCCGGTCATCATCATCACGAGTAATAACGAGAAGGATTTGCCAGATGCTTTTTTGAGAAGATGTTTTTTTCATTACATTCAGTTTCCTGATAAGGAAACCATGAATCAAATCGTGGATGTTCATTTTCCTGGTATAAAAAAACAATTGCTTCAACAAGCCTTAGAGGTGTTTTTTGATTTGAGGGAGACACCGGGTCTTAAGAAAAAGCCCTCGACATCAGAATTATTGGATTGGTTAAAAATCCTATTGGCTGAGGATGTGCCGATAGAGGCGCTACAAACGAATGATCAGAGAAAATCGATCCCACCGTTAGCCGGAGCGCTATTGAAAAATGAGCAAGACGTTCATTTGTTCGAGCGTTTGGTGTTCCTTAATCGACGCTCTGAGCGAACCTAGTTAACTGTCGATAAGATTGTACCGTGTTACTTGATTTTTTCTTTAGGATCAGAGACGCAGGAATACCTGTATCTGTCAAAGAGTATCTAACGTTGTTGGATGCGCTTCGATTGCGTGTTGCAAACGAAACTGTGGATGATTTTTATTTTTTGTCTCGATCTACGTTTGTAAAAAATGAAGCGTTATATGATCGGTTCGATAGGGCGTTTGGTGATTATTTCAATGGTTTGGAATCGTTGCCTGACGATTTTCTCAAGAATATTCCAGAGGAATGGTTGAAAAAACAGCTTGAACTATCGCTTTCTGAAGAAGAAAAAAAATTAATTGAGACTTTGGGTGGGTGGGAGAAACTCATGGAGACATTCAGGCAGCGTTTAGAAGAGCAAGAAAAAAGACATCAAGGTGGTTCCAAGTGGATTGGAACCGCAGGAAAGAGTCCTTTTGGTGCTTATGGATATAATCCTGAGGGCATTCGAATCGGGCAGGCAGGGTCTAGAAACCGACGAGCAGTGAAAGTTTGGGATAAACGAGAGTATAGAAATCTGGATGATAACGTTGAGTTAGGCACGCGAAATATTAAGGTGGCCCTCAAGCGACTCCGAAAATTCGCCAGAGAAGGTGCGGCAGATGAGTTGGACCTTGATGGGACAATCCGCGCAACTGCTAATAACGGTGGATATCTAGACTTAAAGATGGTTCCCGAGCGACGAAATGCTATTAAAGTTCTCATATTTTTTGATATTGGCGGTTCTATGGATGATTATGTTCGTTCATGTGAGGAGTTATTCTCAGCTGCACGTACGGAATTCAAGCATTTAGAGTATTTTTATTTTCATAATTTCATTTATGAATCTGTGTGGAGGGATAATCGAAGGCGTAATAATGAGCGCATCCCACTTGGGCAAATTCTCCATAAGTATGCGGCCGACTATAAAGTTATTGTGGTTGGTGATGCTACGATGAGTCCCTATGAGATAACCTATCCGGGTGGTAGCGTGGAACACTTCAATGAGGAGGCAGGATCTGTTTGGTTAAAGCGTCTTTTAGATGTTTATCCGAAGGCTGCTTGGATTAACCCTACGCCAGAAGCTAGGTGGAAATACCACGAGTCTATTTCTCTGACTCGCGAGTTATTTGATGATCGCATGTATGGACTTACTTTGTCGGGTCTTGGAAAAGCAATGAAGCAACTGGCAAAGTAAGATTTTTTTAATTTTCGTTATTAATTATCTTTCTTCGTTGTTCCAATCGTTCTAAAAATTTTCTCCGTTGAATGATCGCACGCTCGTGGGTGCCCGTAGAAATAACGTCGATGCCATCGTGCGCTTTAACTGAGAAGGATAATTTGCGGCCTTCAATATTATCGAGTGTGACATCTACGGTTACGGTCATGCCGGGGAGTGTGGGTGCGTCGTGCGAAAAATTCACATGAGTTCCAAGGGTTTGCTCCTCCGGCCAATCCATGTGTGGCCTCAAGAGCTCAATGCAGGACCATTCTAGTAATCCGACCATATAGCCCGTTGCAAATACTTCGGGCATGGCTTGAAACAAGTCTGACTCGGGATAGAACCTCGGTACCGTCTGATTCTTGGTTACAGTAAATGTATGCCGATAGGTCACACCTATTTTTAGCGTGTCTTTCACAGAAGCCCTCTTAAACTTGCACCAAAATTGTGCATCTTATGCCAATTGCACCATATTAGTGCAATTTTTTTGATTGGAATATCATAAAACATCAATGAATCATAGAGTTACAGTTTGGCACATTTATTGCTTTAAATATAATAATAAAATCAGAAAGTTATCATGGTTTAGCAGAACTTAACCACATTCAGGCGTTTATGAAAAGGGGAATTTTATGGAGTCATCTAATAGTGCAACAGATGTGCTTTTTATTTTGTTGGGCGCCATTATGGTGCTTGCCATGCATGGTGGGTTCGCTTTTCTGGAAGTCGGAACGGTCCGTAAAAAAAACCAGGTGAATGCGCTGGTTAAGATTTTATGTGACTTTTCCATTTCCACAATAGCGTACTTCTTTGTCGGTTATGCCGTGGCTTATGGTACCGATTTCCTAGTTGGTGCGAACACGCTCAGTCAAAACGGTGGTTACGGTCTCGTTAAATTTTTCTTCTTACTGACTTTTGCTGCGGCAATACCCGCCATTATTTCTGGCGGCATCGCTGAGCGTGCTCGGTTTTATCCGCAACTATTTGCAAGTGCAGTGATTGTTGGTGTTGTCTACCCATTCTTTGAGGGCATTATTTGGAATGGTAATTTCGGATTTCAAGATTGGTTACAAAATAGTTACGGTGCGCCGATGCGGGATTTTGCAGGATCCGTCGTGGTTCATGGCATGGGTGGATGGATTGCTCTCGCAGCGGTTCTGTTGCTGGGCTCCCGAAAAGGGCGATACAAAAAAAATGGTGGGATAGTGTCTCACCCGCCATCAAGTATCCCATTCTTGGCGCTTGGCGCCTGGATGCTGACCGTAGGCTGGTTTGGGTTTAATGTGATGTCGGCTCAAACTGTTGAAGGCATCAGTGGCTTAGTCGCTTTAAACTCCCTCATGGCGATGGTGGGCGGCACATTAGCAGCCTTAGTAGTTGGCAGAAATGACCCTGGTTTTGTCCACAATGGGCCGCTCGCTGGTTTGGTGGCTGTCTGTGCCGGATCCGACATCATGCACCCATTGGGAGCGCTTGTAACAGGATTGATTGCTGGGGCGCTATTTGTATCTCTATTCACCGCAACTCAGAATCGATGGAAAATCGATGATGTTTTGGGCGTTTGGCCGCTGCATGGACTTTGCGGTGCCTGGGGTGGTATCGCTGCAGGTATCTTTGGTTTAGAGATTTTTGGTGGTATGGGGGGTGTATCGTTTGTCTCGCAACTGATTGGAACGGTCGCAGGTATCGTAGTAGCTTTGGTTGGCGGCTTCGTAGTTTATGGGGTCATTAAAGTCATGGTCGGTATTCGGCTCACGGAGGAGGAAGAGTATATGGGGGCAGATTTAGCCATTCATAAGGTTTCTGCCTCTCCGGATAACGAATCAAGCTGGTGACGCTAAAAGGCTAACTTTACATTAAGGCTGTTATTTCTTGTGCGCGGAGATGTTAATCGTCTCCACGTGCAGAGAAAACGAGCCATTACGTTTATTGTCGAAGTATCGTTCTAAGGATTGTTTGATTGCTGCGAACGCGATTTGGTCCCATGGCAGAGTCGCTTCGTCAAATAACGCGACCTCTGAACTTTCAAATGTTGGTGAGAAACTAGCGTTAGCGAGTTGGGCTCGATAAAGCAGATAAATCTGATTGATATGTGGGATATCGATTAGAGAGAAGGCTTCAATGACTGTTGCTTCCGCGTTAGCTTCTTCCAGAGTCTCCCGAAGTGCTCCTTCTTGAGTTGTTTCATTGTTCTCTAAAAATCCTGCGGGTAAGGTCCAATAACCCAGTCGTGGCTCTATAGCGCGCTTACAGAGTAGTATTTTATCTTTCCATTCTGGGATGCATCCAACGATGACTCTAGGGTTTTCGTATTGAATGTAACCGCAGACCTCACAGAGTGCACGTGGCAGGTTGTCTCCATGAGGAATTTTAATTGCTGTGGGAGAGCCACATTGGTTGCAGTATTTGATAGGCACAGTAGCGTCTTCTTTTAGCTTATGTATCGATAGACCGTTAGGATCAGGAGATATTCTCGACTTATATTCACTTTGAATGTTAATCTGAAAATATGAACACTTCTAATAATATGCTATTTAACCAGATAAAAAAAATCTCAATGCCACTTAAAACATTTTTAGCACTATGCGTATTTGCCTTGGCAACGATAGCGCACGCGGATGAAGCCCCCCAGAAGTATATTGGGACATGGTCTGGAGCATGGTATGAGGGTATGACTAGCGGTACGTTGTGGCTGACGTTTAACCCAGAGGGTACTGGCTCTATTCGGTTTACGAACTTAGAGAAATTTGGGAAGACTGTCACACTCTTGTCGTCAATCCGTTTTCTGGGTAATAGAATTAACTTTACAGCTGATGGAGATGGCGCCAAGGACTTTGTTGGTCATGTGTTCTTAATCGGAGAAGATAAATTCAGGGGAAGCGCTGAATACGATGGTGTGGCGGTAACGTTCCGTTTATCTAAGGAATAAAAAGCGGCCCTTTAGGGCCGCTAATAGATCCAATAAAACCGCACTACAGTTTAAAGCGCAACATCTGGAAGTGCTTTGATGTAATCCGCTAACGCCTCAATTTGCCACGGCTTAAGTTGCTTTCTGAAACCTGGCATCGGACTTTTGCCATAAGCAATTTGTTCAATGATTTTTTCTTTTGACTTCGTGCTGCCTGATAGCCGTGGCCCGTCCGCCGCTTTTAGACCATATCCTTGATGGCACCAACTACATCTAGAGGCAAACAAACGTTTGACTGAGAAGTTTTCTTTGTATTCGAAGTAGTTCGGATTGATTTCTGCAGCTGCAATATCTGTGACATCTTCCTCTGCATAGGTCGCTGAAATGGTTAGTCCCGTCAAGCAAAGCATGATGAGTGCTGTACGAGTTAATGCACTAAAGGAAACATTGTATTGCATTTGGTTCTCCTGCAAATGATGACTACTTCAATCAGTTATATATTAATTTATTTTTAAGTTCGGATAAAGACCTGACGAAAAAATGGGCGGGAAAACCCGCCCAAATCTCGTTTCACTTCGACATTAAAGCCGTCGAATCTGATCGATCAACTCACTTTAAAGTGCGTAGACCATCAAAGTACCAGTGTCGGTTGACATGGTTGTGAACGGAGCACCAAACAGTCCAGGATAGTTTCCTGCAACGTGTGAGCCCCATCCGGTTACGACGGCAACATACTGTTTTCCGTCAACCATATAGGTGATAACACCACCGTGGGCACCAGTACCCATATTGGTTTGCCATAACAGCTTTCCATTCTTCGCGTCACGGGCATCAAACATTCCGTCTGCGCCAGGTACGAAAACAAGATCGCCACCGGTTGACAAGAGAGAAGCAAGTACTGGGTACTTGTACTCAACACGCCATTTCATATCGCCAGTTAAAGGATCACGAGCCTGAAGCGTACCGTAAGCTGCGTCAACTGGAGTTCCGTCGACTTTTTGCTTAGGAGCCTTAGAAGTCCATGAGGCACCAAAGTATGCTTGGCCAGAAAAGTCATCTGGACGCTCTGGATTTACAACTTCGATGTCAAAACAGAATTCCTGTGTGAGCATGAAGTGTGTATTTCTCTTAGGATTGTAAGCGCCGGTATTCCATGAAATAGCACCATCAATTGCAGGACATACGTCTGAGTGCTTACCTTCTGGTAATTCACGTCGACCAACTAAGCGACCTTCTTTGGTAACACCTTTAATGTAGTTATAGGTCTCACCAATCATGTACGCATTGTTAACGGCCAACTCATTACCGCCACCAACTGAATCAGCGTCATAAACGAAGATGATGCCGCCCTTATTTGGGTGGACCATGTTTCGCTTGCCGCCTTTTTCAATCATCAAGAACTCACCGACTGCTGAGTCAAAGTCCCAAGCATCGTGTGGCATTTCCTGGAAATAAGCTGACAATTCGCCGCTGTCTGCGTCAAGAGCAATTACTGAAGAGCTGTAAAGGTTCTCACCTGGACGTGGACCGTTGTTCATCCAATCACCACCGATGTAGTCATAGTCAGGAGCTGGATTAGCTGTTCCCCACCAAACTGTGTTGGTTGCAGGATCATAACTTCCAGTCATCCATCCACCACCCCCACCGATTTTCCAGGAGTCATTGCCCCAAGAATCACGTGAGCGCTGATCGCCACCAATGGTGTCAAACTGCCACTTAACTGAACCTGATTTCGCATCAACTGCGTAAATTGGCCCACAGCAACCAGATAACTCACCACCGTTTGCGCCGATGATAACTGTGTCTTTAACGACAAGAGGAGCTCCTGTAAAGCCTTTATTACCTTTGGCTACAGTCATGATCTCATTGTCCCAGACAACAGCACCAGTCTTAGCGTTAAGTGCGATCAAACGTCCGTCAGTCGTACCCATGTATACATTGCCGCCAGAAATTGCTAGACCGCGGTTGTATGGGTTGTAAAACGTACCTTCAGCGCGCTCAACGTCGATTTTTGCAGCGTGTTGCCAAACTGGAACACCAGTAGCGCCGTCAATAGCCCAAATCGTGCCTGATGTGGTCGTGTAGTAAACGATACCATCAACTGCGAGAGGGAAGCCTTGAATACCACGCTTAGTAGCAGATGGATTGTGCTGCCATGCAAGTTTCAAGTTCTTAACGTTCTTAGTGTTAATTTGTTTTAAGCCGCTATGGTGATGACCTGTAAAATCTTTGTGGTACATCATCCAGTTAGCATCATCATTTTGTGCGTTCAACAATCGATCCCAAGTGACATCAGCTGCCATTGCTTGAGAAGCGAAGCCGACGAACGCAACGGCTGTAATTGCCTTAACGGCTACCGTAGTTGTCCAACGTGTCATAACTCTCTCCCTAGATTTTTTAGAAGACTATTTTATTTATTCGCGAATGAATAAAAATTTAAAATACGATTTACTAATCATGCAGACATTTAAACTCTTTTTAATTTTCTACGAATTACTTAGAGGTTAAAACTTACAATCAATAGATAATCAAGATCTAACTTAAACCTACTCCATTGTCTTTGCAAGACCCTTTGAGGAGAGTAGAAAAATATTGCACAGCCTATCAAAAGCACTATATGACAACTTTTCTTTGGTAATTTCTACTTCTTAGAGTATTTTTTAAGAAATATATTACATTAAATGAAGCTATCTTATTGCTTTAATGAACTTTATTTTTAGTATCATAATATTTTTTTGTGTGCAGTTGGTTCTTGTAAGCAGTTGAAGAGTTAGTGGTCGATTGCCTGTTTTATTGATGATGATTAAGAGTAATAAAACCAATCGATTAGATTATTTTTCGATTCTAAAGAGGTGTTATTTGGAATTTTTAATCAAACTTACTGGTTGTTCACAGTCGATTTTTGTGGACTCTCAGGGGGTTATGTTGGAGGCATTATTACGCGCTGGAATTGTATTTCCTTACGCTTGTCAAAGTGGAGTGTGTGGCGCATGCAAGTGTAAATTAGTAGGTGGAGAGGTTTATTTGGATAGTTTTTCGGAATCAGCTCTAACGGGACATGAACGCAATCAAGGGTTAATTCTCGCTTGTCGCGCTCGAGTTTTATCTGATGTGATCATCCGTGCACCTGAGTGCGACCCCAGTTCAGCGCGCCAAAACGATATCCTTGATGTACCATAACGCTCAATCACCCTTGGTCTTGGAGTCAGCATCGTTAGTAAGGAGTTTTTTTGAGCACCAAGCACTTAACATTTGAACCAAAAGTCGCGCCACGAGTACCTGTTAACGATGACTTGTGCGAGTTTCCGGTTAACAGGATTTTCTGCGTTGGTCGTAACTATGCGGCACACGCACGCGAAATGGGTAATGACCCTGATCGAGACCCGCCTTTCTTTTTTCTTAAGTCGTTAGACGCATTAGTACCTGGTGGAGGAGCCATTCGGTATCCGAGGGCAACGAATGACCTGCATCATGAGATTGAGATGGTTGTAGCACTTGGTCGATCTGGAGCTGAGATTTCTAAAACGGAAGCCTTAGATCATGTGTATGGGTATGCTGTTGGCCTAGACCTTACTCGGAGAGATTTGCAGGCACAGGCAAAAAAAATGAGCCGACCGTGGGATTTTGCTAAGTCATTTGAGCAAGGTGCGCCATTAACTGGGATAACGAAAGCCAGTGCGTGTGGACATCTGTCGAGTGGCGAAATTTCGCTTGTAGTTAATGGTGAGGTGCGCCAAATGGGAAATCTTGATGAGATGATTTGGAATGTTCCCGAAATCATTTCATTTCTTTCAGAGTTTTACCAATTAGAAGCTGGGGATTTAATCTTCACGGGAACACCGGCCGGTGTTGGTCCGCTTGATCGTGGAGATAAACTCGTGGGGCAGGTGTCGGGTTTGCCCACCTTGTCTGTGGATATTATTTAATTACTGAATGGGTGCATAGATGGAAGATGTTACGAGTAAGACATGGCTTGAGGTTGCGCTTAATGGGCCATGGACGCAGAAAAAACAATCCGGTATACCCGTCAAAGTAGATGATATCGTTCAGCAAGGTATCGATTGCGTGAACGCGGGAGCGTCCATTGTCCATGTCCATGCTTATGATGAGCAAACCGGACAGCAAAAAGACGAGGCGGATATTTATAAACGAATCATCGATGGTATTCGCTCCAAAGTGGATGCGGTGGTTTACCCAACCGTGCCGAATTCGGGCATGAACCCCATCGCAGAGCAAAGCACAGGCGAAGATCGCTACGCGCACATCGAATCTTTAGCCAAGGATGGCTATCTAGAGTGGACGGTGCTGGATCCAGGGTCTTGCAATATTTCGCATTACGATCACCTCAAGAAAGACGAGGTGGGTTACGTGTATCAAAATAGTGAGCGAGACGTGCGTCATGGTATGAGTATTGCTCGTCAACATGGGTTGCACCCGAGTTACGCAATTTATGAACCTGGGTTTATACGACTGGGTGCGACCTTACATTGGCGTGAAAGCACTCTTGAGCCCATTTATCGGTTGATGTTTAGCTCGGGGTTCACGTTTGGTTTTCCTCCTGAAGACTATGCATTAACGGCATATCTGAATTTACTAGATCAAGTTGCACCTGGGTGTAACTGGATGGTTTCTGGACTGGACGTGGATGTTATACCGCTCATTCCTAGAGTGGTCATGGAAGGAGGACATATCAGGATCGGGTTAGAGGACGCACCTTTTGGTTGTCTCAAATCAAACGTTGAACTTGTGGAGAAGGCTGTTGAGTCAATACAAGGGGCTGGTGGTGATTTGGCTCGAGCGGCTGAGGTTCGTCTAGCAGCCTCAAGTGCAAAACGCGATGCGCTGTCGGCTGGGATGTAAATCTTAATTTTTATCAATATTTAAAGTATAAAGAGGTTAGTTCTTGGAACCAAGTCGAATTGGAATTACGATGGGCGACCCCGCTGGGATCGGTCCGGAAATTATTGTCAAAACGTTACAGGAAATGTTGCCGGAAGACAGGTCTCGAGTAGTTGTGATCGGAAATATTGATGTGCTGGAGCGAGCGAGTCGTTTAATAGGTAAGGGACTTATATTCAGCGATTCGTTTACCGTTGACAAGGGGAGTATTCCTGTTGTTCATGTTCAGACTGCGGGTGTTGCGTCAATCAAAGATGGTCATCTGAGCGCGAGCGCCGGTGAAGCTGCGTTTAGATTTGTAGAAAAAGCTGCAGAACTATCTCTTGATAAATTAATCTCGGTGATAGTGACTGCGCCGCTAAATAAAGCGGCCATGCACTTAGCTGGTCATAAGTTTGATGGACATACCGAGTTGCTAGCGAGTATAACGGGAGCAAAATCTTCATACATGCTCTTAGCAGGACCACAGCTGAACGCAATTCATGTAACCACTCATACATCACTTGCTAATGCGGCGGTCAAACCCAGTATCCAGCGTGTGTTGGATACTATTCGCATTGGGAATCAGCATTTCAAAGATATGGGTTGCATGAACCCGCGCTTAGCCGTTGCTGGTCTTAACCCTCACTGCGGGGAAGGTGGGTTGTTTGGTACTGAAGAGACTGATCGTTTGGCGCCAGCAATAGAACAGGCTATTAAAGAAGGAATTGACGTTCAGGGACCTATTTCTGGGGACACGGTATTTTATCGAGCGCTTAAAGGGGAATTTGATCTCGTTGTTGCGCAGTACCATGATCAGGGCCACATCCCTACCAAACTTATTGCTTTTAATGAGACGGTTAATGTCAGCCTAGGCTTGCCCATTCATAGGACCTCTGTGGATCATGGGACTGCCTTTGAGATTGCGTGGAAAGGTGTAGCGAATAATACCAACATGAAAGCGGCAATTGACTATGCTCGAAGAATCGCTGACAGGCAGTGACGCCGATGGATCAATCATCTAAGCTCCTCGCCGATGTTGCCTTAAGTCACGTGTTTGATTGAAATGTTCTACTATCCGTATATGCGCATCAGGCGCACCTTGAAAGGATTTGATTTGAAATTCAATAAAATTACTGCCGTACTTATATGCTTTTTATTTTCGTCGTTCTCATTTGCTGCAGAGATAGAGATATTAAAGTATCGCGGTGTTCAGTATGTGTCCGGAGGTATGAACGATGCTGAGCGAAAAAGAATGGATGATTTGGCATCTCGATTCCCCATGCATTTGGTGTTGACTTCGACTGCAGTTGATGGGCCGATTGCGGGCGTATTGGTCACTGTTAAAGATTTGGCTGGTAACGTGGTCTTAGAGAGTGAGTCAAGGGGCCCACTTTTTTTTGTAGAGGTGGTCGGTGGCAGATACACTGTAGAAGCAAGCTATAATGGTCAAACGTTGACGGAGACTAAAGATTTGACCGGGAGACGGTATTTGAGGTTGCGATTTAAATTCACACAGTAGCGCGAGTGTGTACTTTTTTTAGTTAGGAGTGAAGCATGAATGTCGTTTTACGGCCAGTTCATCTGGTGTTGTTTTTGTTGCTGGTAGGTTTTGTTTGTGATGCATTGGCTGGCGAATCTGCTCAGCGTGAACAAATAGTTGCACAGAATGACGCTGAACCGACGAGTGACACCGCTGGAGTGGTGGCAGTCGGTGAGGATGCTTACGAACAGATTCTCAAAGAAGAATACAAAATGTTCAAATTTCGAGACTGCCCATACAGTGATGAAATGGGTGCGCATACGTTTCAATGCATTCAAGAGAACGATGGATTTAATGCCCACGGCTGCTATGACGATTCGGTACAATTGTTTTGTCCTGAATCGAGTAACTAAGGGTTATCTAATCTAAGTGGTATTGATTAGCCGAGCGTGCTTTGAGCCCGTATTTGCTTGAATAAACTCGATTCTCTGCTGTAGAACCCTTCGGTGTGAAATGTCTCTGGAAAACCAAAGTGCTCGTAGTCGAGGTGGTGGCAGAGTTCGTGTAGCAGAGTTCTTAGAAAACTTTTAAAAGCTACTATCTTTTTGTTTTTTGCGGTTCGCATCCAGACTTGTATTTTTGCAGGCTTACCTTCATCTTCTGGAAGATATAGCCCATGAAGCTCTCCCTCATCGTTAGAAGGCCGAACACTGAGCACTTGCACTTTTAGTCTAGGAGCCTTAATTTGTGACACGATATCGTTAGCGATTGTCTGGCACACGCTTTCAATAGCAAGTAAATCTTCTTTGAGTAGCAGTGCTTCCAGCGCGGTAGCGGCGTGTTGAAGTTGAGAGGTCTCTTGAAGGGTTAAGTATTTAATGTCATCACTTTGTCGATAAATGCTTTGTTGTCTTGACGTCAAACGATTATAAAAATTAAAAACCACTGTTTTTATCCCTATTTGTCTAGTCTTCGACTAAACATTGATTATAAAGTTTTGAACGGTGCGCGTGTAGAGAGATCATCTTGGTATTCACTGATGGCGGTTCCTTCGCGAGCTAAAAAGTTCTCAACCGCATCGGAGAACTGAGGGTGCGCTAACCAGTGAGCCGAGTGGGTCGCGGCGACTTCTAATCCGCGCGAGAGTTTATGCTCGCCTTGAGCTCCACCTTCAAAGGTTTTATATCCATTCTGGATAGCATAATCTATGGTTTGGTAGTAACACGTTTCAAAATGTAACCCAGGCACGTACTCGTTGGCCCCCCAGTAGCGTCCTAGGATTGCATTGCCACTGAGTAAATTTAAGGCCGCAGCGATTCTTTTGCCAGACTTTGAAGCAATGATGAGTAGGGTGTTCTTACCCACTCTTTTCTTGAGCTCCAAGAAAAAATCAAAATTTAGATAAGGATTTGTCCCTCGGATGGCATAAGTGTGATGGTAGCAGTCATATAAAAATTTCCATTCCGAATCGCTCGCTTGATCTCCAGAGATGACGTCAAATGTAATGCCGTGATCAATAATTTTTTTTCGCTCTTGTTTTATTTTTTTTCGTTTGGCCGATCTCATGAAAGACAAGAAATGCTCAAAGCTTTCGTAAGCTTGATTTGCCCAATGAAATTGAATGGACTTTCTCATCAAACATCCGGCTTGCTCCCATGTATGCAAGTCATCCATTTCTGGATACAAGCAATGGAAGGATGACAGCTGATTGTCACGTGCAAAAGATAGCGTTGCCGAAGCAAGTGCATTTTTCATCTGAGGGTCGGAAGTTAATAAACGTGGTCCAGTCGCTGGAGTAAAGGGAACCGCCGATACCAATTTAGGGTAGTACTCCAGTCCCGATCGGTGGTAGGCATCAGCCCAAGCCCAATCAAAAATGTATTCCCCATAGGAATGCGTTTTTATATAAAGAGGCACTGCACCAACGAGCTTGTTGCTCTCCGTAGCGATAAGGTGTGTAGGTGACCATCCGCTATCACCTCCAACATTTTCCGTATCCTCTAGCGCTGATAGAAACTCAAAGGACGTGACCAAGTTATCACCATTGAGCGAATTCCAGTCCTCTGCTTTGATTCCAGATAAACTATTGACTATGTCAAATTTAACGTTATTCATGTATTTTTATTTAATTGATCGCTAGTATGCCTTTAAAAATCTTAGTCGCTCAAATCAATTGCATCGTTGGTGATGTGTCATCTAATGCTGAGAAGATTTTTTCAGTTGTTGAAAATGCAAAATCAGTTGGTGCGGACCTCATCGTGACACCAGAATTGTCGTTATGTGGATATCCGCCGGAGGATTTGTTGCTACGACCAGACTTCCTCAAGGAATGTGATTTAAAGCTCACAGACCTTGCGCAACGAATTTTTGGAGTCACGGTTATTGTGGGCCATCCTTATCAGACAAATGAGGGGTTATACAACGCCGCATCGATCATTCAGGATGGACAGATTGTCGCACGATATTGCAAGCAGGAGTTACCCAACTACCGAGTGTTTGATGAGGCGAGATACTTTGAGCGAGGAACTCAGCCTTGCGTAGTCAGTATTGCTGGTGTGCCGGTAGGGATCAATATCTGTGAGGATGTTTGGGGTGAAGATGGTCGTGAGGCTTCGACAGAGACGAAAGTACATGCGTATCCCGCAAATGCAGTAGAGCAAGCGAAGGCGCACGGGGCAGAACTATTGGTGGTCTTGAATGCTTCTCCTTTTCATGCAGGTAAAGATATTTTGCGACGAACGGTTGTTCAGACCCAGTCCAGGTTGCACGCAATGCCAATTGTGTTCTGTAATCTTATCGGCGGCCAGGATGAACTGGTTTTTGATGGAGGGTCATTTGCCTGTAATAATAAGGGTGACGTCGGAGCTCAAATGCCGTTTTTTTGTGAGAAAGTCAGTTTGATGACTTATGGGCAAGGTGACATTGCCTCGGATTGTAGTGAGAGATTATTAGCCAATGACCAAGCGCTCTACGAGGCGCTGGTGTTGGGTGTCAAGGATTACGTCAATAAAAATGGTTTTCAAGGCGTACTGATTGGTCTTTCAGGGGGCATTGATTCTGCGCTCACCTTAGCTGTGGCTGCAGATGCTATAGGCGCTGAAAGAGTCAAGGCTGTCATGATGCCGTCTCAGTTTACCGCTGATATGAGTCGGGAGGATGCCAGCAGTATGGCGGTAGGCCTCGGTGTGGATTATTCTGAGATCGCAATAAAACCCATATTTGATGCGTTTGTCTCAGGTTTGTCGGATGAGTTTATGGGTAGAGCATTCGACACGACAGAGGAAAACTTGCAATCCAGAATTCGTGGAACGTTGCTAATGGGCTTGTCGAATAAGTTTGGCTCCTTGGTGTTAACTACTGGGAATAAAAGTGAAATGAGTACGGGATATGCAACTTTGTATGGTGATATGGCCGGAGGGTTGGCTGTACTAAAAGATCTAACGAAGCAGGCGGTTTATCGTTTGTCTATTTATCGCAATACCATTTCGGCATGTATTCCTGTTCGAATTATTGAGCGGCCACCCAGTGCCGAGCTCAGAGCGGACCAGGTTGATTCTGATTCGCTGCCGTCTTATGAGGTCCTCGATGCGATTGTTGAACACTATGTTGAGTACGATCGAGGTATTGATGACATTGTTGGGCTCGGGTATCGCGTTGAAGATGTGACACGAATCGTTTGGCTCATTCATATGAATGAACATAAAAGACGTCAGTCGCCGCCAGGGATAAGGGTAACTGCTCGTGGTTTTGGAAAAGACTGGCGATACCCAATTACAAGCAAGTTTCGTGGCTTGATTGACCAGTAGGGTACGTGCCATGATATCGGTGATGAGATATGCATGCAATCTTGGGGTGATTTGATTAAAACTATCGGAGTCTCGCTGACGCGAGCCGATCTTTTAGGGAGATGAATGTATGAAAAAAATAGAAGCTGTGATCAAGCCATTCAAGCTAGATGAAGTCCGTGAAGGATTATCAGCCATTGGTATTACCGGGCTGACCGTAACCGAGGTTAAGGGATTTGGCCGCCAAAAGGGTCATACCGAGCTGTATCGAGGAGCTGAGTATGTTGTTGATTTTTTGCCAAAAATGAAAATTGAAGTGGTGGTGATTGACAGCCTAGTTGATCAAGCTGTTGAGAGCTTGGTGTCGACCGCTAGAACCGGGAAGATTGGCGATGGCAAGATTTTCGTGAGTTCAGTCGAGCAGGTGATTCGAATTCGCACAGGGGAAACAAATGAGGACGCAGTTTGATTAACTTATTAATTTTTTGCGTTGAGTAGTAGCATCGTTGCACCGCTGCCCCCATCGTTAGGCGCGGCCTCACAATAGGCAAGGATGTCGGATCTGAGTTGGAGCCAGCGAAATAGTTTCTTTTTGAGGACTGGCTCATGATTGCTGGATCGATATCCTTTGCCATGTATGATTCGGACACATCGAAATCTATTTTTTTTTGCGTGTGATAGAAAATTAGTCACTAAGATACGCGCCCCTTCAGACGTTGAGCCATGTAAATCTAGTTCGTCTTGTACGACCCAGTGGTTCCGCCTTAGCCTTCTAAGTATTTGGTACTGTAGTCCAGGCCTTAAATACGCAGGTTCTTCTGATAAAAATTCTAAACCCTCGTCTTCAATATCTTGGTTAAGTAACTCCTCAAGGACCTCTGCGTCATCCTTCATAGACTGAGTAGGAATTGGAGCAGGTTGTCCTTTTGATGGAAATATTTTGCCATCTTTTTTTAAAACGGTGATGTCTTTTAAAGTATCTTCAAGAAGATCTTCAAAACGTTCCTCTGGGTTTTGGTCGTTATCCGTGGACATAAGCGTAGTTGACAGTGGTGACGTTGTAACGTCAGTCGTTACTTGCCAAAAACCGTTCTGCGTCCAGGGCAGCCATGCAACCGGTTCCAGCGCTAGTGACGGCTTGTCGATAGATATGATCTTGCACGTCTCCAGCGGCAAATACGCCAGGTATGCTGGTCTGTGTGGCGTTACCGTCTCTGCCACATTGGGTGGTGATGTAGCCTCCCACCATATCAAGTTGTCCCGCAAAGATATCAGTGTTGGGTGAGTGACCAATTGCGATGAAGACACCCGCAACTGATAAATTTGAATTTCCTTCATTTTTTGTATTTTTGATACGTACCCCAGTCACTCCAGTGGAGTCACCTAAAACTTCATCAAGCGTGTGATTCCAAATAATTTCAATATTCCCGGTTTTTTCTTTTTCCAAGATTCGATCGATCAGTATTGCCTCGGCTTTAAGTTGGTCACGTCGGTGCACAAGTGTTACTTTTTCTGCAATATTTGAAAGGTAGAGTGCCTCTTCAACGGCAGTGTTCCCCCCGCCGATGACTGCTACTTGTTGACCTTTGTAGAAAAACCCGTCGCAAGTGGCACAGGCCGAGACTCCTTTGCCTGCATACGTATCTTCGGAGGGGATACCCAGATACTTAGCAGATGCACCCGTTGCAATTATTAATGCGTCACACGTATATTCTGCCTGGTCACCAAGTAGTTTGAACGGACGCTCGTCGAGCTTAACGGTATGAATATGGTCAAATATCAATTCAGTACCAAACCGTTCGGCGTGTCTTTGGAATCGATCCATAAGCTCTGGACCTTGCACGCCATCTGCATCCGCAGGCCAATTATCTACATCGGTCGTCGTCATGAGTTGCCCACCTTGCGCGATACCTGTGACTACTACGGGGTTTAAATTAGCCCGGGCTGCGTAGACAGCAGCAGAGTAGCCCGCGGGGCCAGAGCCTAAAATCATGAGTTTATTGTGCTTTTTTTCCATATTGATTGCCTAGCTACTATTAAGGTGTATGTGAAATGAGATTAATACATGTGTATTTTATTCGCGAAAAGGGCAAAATAAAAATGTTTAACAACCGAGTGATGCGTCTCAGTTACAATACTGATTAGGCTAAAATTTACGACAATTTAATTTTACAGACGTTCCGACTAACTGTTCGACGGGTTTGACAATTGGCTAAACGAAAAACACCTAAAAAATCGGAAATAGTCGGCACAGAGTCCCTTACTAAAAGTGTTTTACCGCAGAAACTCGTTGTTTTGTTGCGAGAAGTCGGATTGTTGCTCTCCTCAGGAGTTCTCGCTTATTTAACATTGGTATTGGTTACTTACCATCCTTCTGATCCGGCATGGTCGCGTCAATCTACCGCGCAAGAAGCTATAAATGCAGGAGGGGTTGTCGGAGCGCACATATCAGACGTGCTCTTATACCTACTCGGGTTTTCAGCATGGTGGATAGTGCTTGTTGGTGCGTTGCTCGTGATTCGTGCGTATCGGCACACAGCTCAAAGACTTACGGAAAACCCTAAAGTAGTCCTGCTTGTTTTTTTCGGGTTTTTACTTTTGGTGTTATCAAGTGCAGCCTTTGAGGGACTGCGTTTTCATTCTGCGCTTCTCGAATTGCCAGGTAAGCCCGGAGGCATTATTGGCGGTGAGATTGCGCTCATGAGTAACAGTGCATTTGGGTTCGTCGGGAGCACTTTGATTCTTTTGGTGCTGATGGCCGCTGGGACTTCTTTAGTGAGTGGGGTTTCTTGGATAGCGATGTCAGAGAAAATAGGTTATTGGCTCGAGTGGTCTGGGTTGCGCGTTTGGCAAGGCTGGGAAGCTTGGCGAGATCGCAAGGCTGGAGAAATTGCATTAGAGGCTCGAATGGATCGATTAGATGAGGTCCGGGAGAAAACCACGTTTACTGAGCCCAAACCACTACGCATTGATAAACCGGTGCAAGAGATCGCCCAATCAGAGCGGGCACAGAAGGAAAAGCAGAAACCTTTATTTGAAGACCTACCGGATTCAGAGCTGCCATCAATTAATCTTTTGGATACGCCGCCGTCTGATGTCGAGTCAATTTCTGCGGATACGCTTGAGTATACGTCGCGATTAATTGAGAAAAAGCTACTGGATTTTAATATTGAGGTAAGAGTCGTCGCTGCGCAGCCCGGCCCAGTTATTACGCGTTATGAAATAGAGCCAGCTATTGGAGTGAAAGGCAGTCAGATTATTAACTTGACACGAGATCTGGCAAGATCGTTGTCCGTCATCAGTATTCGAGTGGTTGAAACGATACCAGGCAAGACTACGATGGGCCTAGAGATCCCAAACACGAAGCGCCAGATGGTCTATTTATCAGAGGTGCTGGCATCGCAGACCTATGCCGATGTGCCCTCGCCACTCGCCATTGCTTTGGGGAAGGATATTTCAGGAGTGCCTGTGTGTGCAGACCTCGCGAAGATGCCTCATTTGTTGGTTGCAGGAACTACCGGTTCTGGAAAATCGGTTGCAATTAATGCGATGATTTTGTCGTTACTTTATAAATCCACTCCAAATGAAGTTCGAATGATTTTGGTGGATCCCAAGATGCTGGAGCTGTCAGTGTATGAGGGGATCCCCCATTTGCTCGCGCCGGTGGTTACTGAAATGCCTAAAGCGGCCCATGCATTGAATTGGTGTGTGGGCGAGATGGACCGACGTTATCGACTCATGTCGGCTTTAGGGGTAAGAAATCTTTCCGGCTTTAATGCAAAGATACGCCAGGCTGCAAAAGCAAATAAGAAGATCGATAATCCTTTTAGCTTAAACCCTGAGGAGCCGGAGCCGCTCCAGGAGCTGCCGCTCATCGTTGTGGTTATTGATGAGTTGGCTGATCTCATCATGGTCGTTGGAAAAAAGATTGAGGAGTTGATTGCGCGTCTTGCTCAGAAAGCTCGAGCAGCTGGTATTCACCTCATTCTTGCAACACAGAGGCCTTCGGTTGACGTAATTACTGGGTTGATTAAAGCAAATATTCCCACACGGATAGCTTTTCAAGTGTCCAGTCGCGTAGATTCCCGAACGATTCTCGATCAAATGGGTGCCGAACAACTATTAGGTCAGGGTGACATGCTCTATTTGCCACCGGGTAGCGGGTATCCGCTGCGGATACACGGAGCCTTTGTGGATGATCAAGAAGTTCATCGTGTGGTGGATGCATTAAAGAGCCGAGGTGAGCCACAGTACATTGATAGTATTCTAGAAGCACCAGCTTCAGGCGATGGTTCTGGAGAATCAGGTATGGGAGACGATGGTGAAAACGATCCACTGTATGATCAAGCTGTAGAGATTGTGTTGAAGAATAAACGCGCGTCAATTTCTTTGGTTCAACGACATTTACGGATCGGCTATAACCGAGCCGCTCGCCTGGTTGAACAAATGGAAGCGGCAGGCTTGGTATCAAGTATGTCTTCTTCCGGCAGTCGAGAAATCCTGGCGCCCAACCGAGATAATTGATGACATGTTTAAAATTGGTTTGATCGATGCGTAGTAATCGTATGCGGCTTTTGGGGGCACTGATTCTTGTGTTGCCTTCTTTTTTGCTCGCTGGAGGCATCGAAGAATTGCAAAAGTTTGTTAGTGACTCGGCGACGGGTCAGGCTACCTTTGTGCAACGTGTTTACGACAGTGCTGGCGTATTGATTCAAGAGTCATCCGGGGACCTTAAGTTTGCCCGGCCTGGAAAATTCAAATGGCACTATATCAAGCCATATGAGCAGTTGTTGGTCGGGGATGGTGAATTTCTTTGGGTCTACGATAAAGATTTACGGCAAGTGACTCGAGTGTCGCTAGATCGAGCGCTCGGTTCGAGTCCGGCGGCCTTACTATATGGGTCAAAAGATATCGATAGTTATTTTGGGTTAGAGGCGCTGAGTTTAGAGGATGGGCTTTTTTGGGTCCGCGTGATGCCTTATGAAGAGAGTGGATTGTTTGAGCGTATCGAGATTGGGTTATCGTCATCTATGGTCAAAAAAATGACGCTCTATGATTACTTTGGTCAACGAACCATTATTGAATTTGATCGATTTGTGGTGCCCTCAAATTTTCCGGTAGATGAATTTAGTTTTGAGGTGCCGGAGAACGCAGACTTAGTGACCCAGTAGCCCGTGGTTTTATTAGTGTGCATGTCTACCCTTTAATTAAGCTTATTATCCAGCTATGAGCGCACCACTAGCGGATCTATTAAGACCCAAAACGCTCGACGAATTCGTAGGGCAGACCCATCTTATTGGTGAGGGTAAGCCGTTGACGTTGGCTGCTCGGTCGGGAAACCTGCAATCAATGATTTTGTGGGGTCCGCCAGGTGTGGGTAAAACAACACTCGCTCGTATTTTGGCGAGATCCAGTGAGGCGAACCTGGTTGAGCTGTCTGCTGTGCTCTCGGGTGTTAAAGATATTCGTGAAGTGGTCTTGGTTGCGCAAAAAAATAGAAATGAGTTTGATCAGCAAACTTTAGTGTTTGTGGATGAGGTCCATCGCTTTAATAAAACGCAACAGGATGCATTTCTCCCTCACGTCGAGAGTGGGTTGTTTATTTTTATTGGTGCTACAACAGAAAACCCGTCATTTGAAGTGAATAATGCGTTGCTCTCACGAGCAACGGTGTACGTGCTTGAATCGTTAACTGAAGAGGCCTTGTCGGTTGTGCTTGAACGAGGCGTGATGTATTTGGGTATGTCAGGATGTATCGACGAAACAGCAAAAGCACTCATCGTCAGTCATGCGGATGGTGATGCCCGAAAAATTCTGAATATCTTGGAAATTGTTGTCACTGCCGCAAGGGATGGGAATCAGGAAGTGATTGATGGTGATTTTGTGACGAGTGCGCTGCCTCGGATATTCCGTTTATTTGATAAACAAGGGGATGCATTCTATGACAATATTTCTGCGCTGCATAAGTCTGTGCGAGGCTCATCACCCGACGCTAGCTTATATTGGTTAACGCGTATGATCGATGGCGGTGTTGATCCGCTCTACATTGGGCGACGCATGATCCGAATGGCGGTTGAAGATATAGGTCTCGCTGATCCTAGAGCCTTGACCGTCGCGCTAGACGCGGTTTCGGCGTTTGAACGACTGGGTTCTCCGGAAGGAGATTTGGCGCTTGCGCAATGCGTGTTGTATCTTGCGTGCGCGCCCAAGAGCAATGCTGTGTATACAGCCTATAATAATGCTTCGATTTTTGTTCAGTCGCGCGGTTCGAGTGCGGTGCCGACGCATCTTAGAAATGCACCCACAAAGCTCATGAAGGAATTGGGTCACTCGGACGGATATAGGTATCCGCATCATGAGCAGGATGGGTACGTGCCGAACGTGCAGTACTTTCCTGATGGTGTCGAGCCGGAGCAGTTTTATCGACCCGTCAGCCGAGGGTTAGAGATTAAGATCAAAGAGAAACTTGATAGACTGAAACAATTGGATGCAAATGTAGATAGCAGTCGCAGTGATAAAAAATAACTGGGTTAAGATACTTTAAGGATTAGGAACACATGCTCGACGTACAGACTCTAAGAAATGATATTCATAACGTCGCCTCCAAATTAAGGGAGCGTCGTGGTTTCACGCTTGATGTGAATGCGTTTGTATCACTGGAGTCAGCTCGAAAAACGGTTCAGTCGGATACTGAACATTTACAAGCGCAACGTAACGCGATTTCGAAAGAAATAGGTCACGCGAAAAAAAATGGTGATGATCAAAAGGCTTCCGATTTAATGGCTCAGGTGAGTGAGTTTGCAGGTCGCCTGAAGTCGAATGAGGATACGCTGAGTGAGCTCCAGTCTAAGATGCGCGACTTGCTCTCTGGAATTCCTAATATGCCTAACGACTCAGTGCCTATCGGGAAGTCTGAAGAGGATAATGTTGAGGTGAGGAAAGTTGGTGTCCCAAGATCGTATGATTTTGAACCTCAGGACCATGTCGATATCGGAGAGAAACTAGGGATGCTCGACTTTGAGCGTGCCACAAAAATTACTGGATCTCGGTTCTCGATCATGATGGGTGAGATGGCGTGCTTACATCGTGCTATCGCGCAGTACATGCTGGACACACACACGCGCAGACACGGCTATACCGAGATCTATACGCCTTACCTAGTGAATGCTGATTCCTTATTTGGTACGGGGCAATTGCCTAAGTTTGAGGAAGATTTATTTGCCATTCCGCTCACGGATGAGCAAAAGTTTTATCTCATTCCGACCGCTGAGGTTCCTGTGACGAATATTTACCGTGGTGAGATCCTAAATGGAGACGATTTACCCACAAAGTTTGTCTGTCATACACCGTGCTTTCGTTCAGAGGCAGGCTCGTACGGCAGAGATACGCGCGGAATGATTCGGCAGCATCAATTTGATAAAGTTGAGCTCGTACAATTTTCGCATCCAGATCACTCGTATGATCAACTCGAAGCGTTGACGGGTCATGCAGAGTCGATCCTTGTTGATCTCGACATACCCTTTCGGACCGTCACTCTGTGCACCGGAGATATGGGGTTTTCTTCAACGAAGACGTATGACATAGAAGTTTGGTTGCCCGGTCAAAATGCATATCGAGAGATATCATCGTGCAGTAACTTTGAAGCTTTTCAAGCGAGACGCATGCAAACACGCTTTAGAGTTGGGCAAGGAAAGACCGAGTTCGTCCATACATTAAATGGTTCAGGCCTGGCTGTCGGCCGTACTTTAATTGCTGTACTTGAGAATTATCAACGACAAGATGGGTCGGTTGAGATACCTCAGGTGCTCAAGGGTTACATGGGTGGAGTTGAGGTCATTGAACCGCATTAACTCATGAGACTTCTTGGTTTTTTATCAGGTGGGGGTGAGGTCAAATGTTGAGGCAGTCGACTCTTCCCTCGGGAATTGAGCCGTGAGCTCATCATGTGTTACATCGCGGAGAAGGTGCAGGGTTTGTCTCGCTCATACTAATTTATCGTGTTTTTGATGCTTGGGTGGTTCTAAGTCTGCTGTAGCGCCAACAAACTGGTAGAATCCGCGGTCTCGGAGAGGTGGCAGAGTGGTTGAATGTGGCGGTCTCGAAAACCGTTGTACGTGCAAACGTACCGAGGGTTCGAATCCCTCTCTCTCCGCCATATTATTGTTTATGTATGTGTCTATACAATCATAATCAACTTGTATCACATTGTATTTATTGATCATTAGATCATATTCTTTTACTTGCGCTCACCTGAAGTTACGCTAAAATTGGGTACTATGATGGGTACCAAAGTGAGGTGAATGTGGCAGAAAAATTACTTACTGATACAAAAATTAAGAAGGCCAAACCTAGGGACAGGCAATATTATCTTTCCGATGGGGGTGGATTGAGACTTCGAATAAAGTCCAACGGCTCAAGGTCTTGGTTATTGCGTTATCAAATTGCAAAAAAAGAAAATACCGTCAGTCTCGGTGCATACCCTGTTTTTTCGTTATCTGATGCTCGTGAAAAAGCGGCTGAATATAAAAAGTTACTGGGGTCCGGGGTAAATCCTGTTTTACATAAGTCCAAACAAAAAAAACAATCTTTAAAGGTAGAGAGTTCCACGTTTGGGATGATTAGTAGGGAGTGGCTTGATATCAACAAAGAGATATGGAGCGATTCGCATTTAGAGCGAAACACTGGGTTGTTGAAGCGAGTTTTATTGAAGCCTTTCGAAAGGACACCCATTACTCAGATTTCTGAGGATGACTTACTCAGTGTGCTGCGTGAATACTATGATAGAGGAGCTAAAGAGTCGGCAAGAAGGGCACAGCTAGTAGCGGCACAAGTGTTTTCATTTGCTAAAGAAACTAAACGAGTTTCCGCTAATCCTGCCCGTGAGCTGAAGGGTAGTCCCTTTTTGAAAAAGCCTCCAGTTAAACATTTTTCCGCTCTCAAGCAACAACAGGTGGGTGAGCTCATGACCCTCTTGAGAAAAACTGGTCCAGAGCAAAGATTGAGTGTTAACACCCAATGTGGACTTCTATTAGCTTTATACACTGGTCTACGTGACAATTCTCTTCGCGGAGCAAAGTGGAGCGAAATAGATTTTGAAGGTAAAAAATGGACCGTTCCTGACGCACGCATGAAAAGGAGGCGATCGCATACAATCCCTCTGCCAAGGCAAGCTTGTGAGATCTTAAGAAAACTTTATGCTCTAAATTATTCGGGGGAGGATACTTATGTTTTTCCGAGTAATAATAAGTCAGGCCATATGGCAGAAAATACGCTGCGCTTGGGGCTTCATCGATTGGGTTTTATAGTCACGGTTCATGGAATGAGATCTCTAATAACTGACGTATTGAATGAGAACGAGTTCCCCCCTGATGCCATAGAGCGTCAGCTAGATCATGTGGTGGGTAACCAAGTTAAGAGTGCCTACTTGCGGACAGATTTTTTTAAAAAACGGATCGATATGATGCAGTGGTTTGCTGACTGGTGTGACAAACAGATCGAATCTTAGCGATGGGTGCTGAAAAAAGGACAGAGATTAACAATATTGACACCGGGTTATGGTCCGGCTCTCAGCTTTACCGTTTTATCAAAAAATTAACTGTAGGGCTCGGACCAAAAAAATCTTCTACTGCGGTGTATGTGCTGGTGAGACTCATCTTTGCATATGAGAAAAGAATTCTTCGGGGTAAGAGTCATACAGATCAAAGCTGTTTGCAGCTCATAACGAAGCAGAGTGTCAATAAGCGCTTTAAAGATATAAAAGTCGAGATAGAGGCCATTAAGGACCGTGATCCGTCTGACGCTATTAAGAAAACTTTAAAAATCTTAGAGGATGCTGAAAAAGAAATTTACGCTGAAGATATTGATGATCAGAGGCGTAGAGCTAAAGCACCCCGGATGCAAAATCCGGTTTTAGCTAAGGCTTACCACATAAGGCAGCGGAACCCTGATTTTTGTTTCCAAGACATTGTCGATGAGATTGAGCGTTCAGATGAGTTTGAGTTTGATGGGGAAGAATTTTATTTGCCAAACGGCAAATGCTATAAATTAAGTTCACTGCGTTCCGCGCTAAGTCGAAAATTCAAGAATTTAATTTAACAAAGCCAGGCTTTGTTTATTTCGTATGTTTCTATTCCTCCACGGCCTTCTTTCTAAGGTCACTGATAGATATATGGAGATTAAATATGGAAACGAGATTATTGCGAATGCCAGAGGTTGTTCGTATCACAGGGCTACGTCCTTCTACGATCTACAAACTGATTAGATCAGCGGAGTTCCCTCGTAGCATTAAGCTTACAAAAAAAACAACAGCATGGGATTCAAGACTGGTCGAAAGTTGGGTCAAAGAGAAGGTGTCTCAGATCCATAAAAATATAAGTATTACTAAAAGGGCTAAGGGTTGGCGTGAGGACCCCATCCTTGCTCGAGTTGAATCCGTCTCAAAAGAAGATGGGGATGAATTATGAGTCAAAAGATTCTTTTCTTTAAGGGTTTGGATGGCCGGACACACTTTGATGTTTTTGATATTGAGCAAATAAATTGTGATGAAGATGATTTGATTCATATTGCTGTCGAACTTAAATGTGCTGGCTACAAGGGTATTCAAGTTACTTCTCATCAACTTGCGGAAGGTAAATCACAATTTTTTATAGAGTTCGATAACAGCTCTATTGAGGGTAAGTTTTACCAAAATCTACAAGATGAAAAGCGAAGAGGTATAAAGCTCCCCTCAGCGAGCGACATTCTTTCAGCAATTGAATTCCTATACGGAGAGCAGGAGGTTGATGGTGAGTCTTGAAATCGCAAAACTTTGGGACATTATCCCTCTCGAAAAGAAACGCCGCGTAGAGGTGCGTGGTTTTCACTATGAGGATAAAAACTGTCTCTTATACACATCTCCGAGCCCACGAGACAG
>CAJXOL010000022.1 GCA_913057675.1 uncultured Pseudomonadota bacterium
ATATCGTCGGCAGCGTCAGATGTGTATAAGAGACAGGGTGCCGTATAGTGCGATGTTATGCAAAAGTAATATCGTTTGCTACTATTACAGAAGTTAGGATCAGCCTTTTCGTTGGTATGCTTATAATTTTGTTGCAACTTTAAAGGTGATCTACTTTGTATTGTTAGTTGGTGGGGATGAAGCAAGTCGATTGTTGGGTACTAAAGTGGGTACTCAGCAAATAATACCAGCTTATATTGACAATAAGTTATTGTTTTTAATGATCTTTATTTATTAGTTTGGGGGACTCTCTCTCCGCAAGATTACATTTCCCTGTATCGTGATTATATCGCGACATACTTCAATTCTACTGCAGCTTTAAGGCACACTTAATCATGGAGAAAAAATCAATCAGTGCTTGGTTCGGTCTCGGGGGAGTGTCGGAGACTGATTCAGAGGTGGCGCGCCGTTGGGGGCTAGGCTTCGATCGAGCGATGATTCTCTTAGCCCTACTGATATTACCTCTTTCAGTTTTTATTTCTGATGACAGTCTTAGTCGTCAATCCGGTCAGTTGTTTATTATCTTGGAATGGGTAGTGTTTATTACATTTTCCTTTGAGTTTTTATCTCTCCTGATCCTAAGTAATAATCCAACTAAATATGCTTTCAATAACTGGTTAAACCTCTTTATTATTGTTGTTGCCGGATTAAGTGTTTTTGGATTTGCGCACGGAATATGGTTAGCAATTATTCGGGTTTTACGAGTTATTTCGATTATTTATTTAGCGATTAGAGCATTAACTTCTACAGGGCGTTGGTTTTTATCTAGAGGTATTCCGCTAACAATTGGATTCGCGTTAATCGCGTGGGTATTATCTGGATTAGGTTTTTATTTTTTGGAGCCTACAATTGGATCAGTGGGGGAGGGGCTGTGGCTGGCATTCGTATCCGCATCTACAGTCGGGTACGGTGATTTAGTTCCCACAACTGGGGCATCACGGTTTTTCGCTATCATAATGGTGCTGGTCGGATTTGGCCTCTTCTCTATGGCAATTGCGTCGATATCTGCCTATTTTGTGGGAGAAGATGAAAAACTCGACAACGAGAGAATCCATGAAGATATCTCAGGTTTGAGAGATGAGATTCGGCAGCTGCGAGAGGAATTACATCGATTTAAATCATGAATTTTTGTTGATCACGTTATTTTGAATTTTGATTTATTTATGAATAACCTACCATCTACGTAAACCCGTATTGATTAGGTGGTTGAGGCATTACAAAAATTATGGGCGATCGAATGTGCATGTCGTCGGTAGTGCCGTATCCTCCGCGGGAATCAAAAAATCAGTCATAGGCCCAATACCCATTCGTTCAACATCAAATTTCACGCGCTCACCGCCGGACTTTTTAAACGTAGAGACATACAAAGGCTGCATCAACTGATGGTTATCAGGGCGAATCCATACCTCACCTGTAACCCCCTGATATCTTGCGTTTTCGAGTGCTTTTGCAACCGTGAGGGGATCTGTTGATTTCGAGTCATTGATAGCGACGACCAGAAGCTCCAGTGCATGCTTTAAGGATAGAAAAAACAAGTCATCATTTGCTTTAGGAAACTTGTTTCGATATGCCGTAACGAGCGCATCGGATGCTTTTCCGCCCACATTGACGTGCCACATTGTTACTTGCTTCACGCGATCTTCAGCAGCTTCGCCCATTGCTGATAGTCCTCCGACGATACCAGCATATTGCGTGTAAAAACTCACATCTAATCCTGCCTCACTGGCAGCTTTTACTAATAGCGCGAGGTCTGTTCCCCAATTTCCTGTGATGACTGAGTCTGCCCCAGACGCTCGAATTTTTGAAATATACGGTGCAAAATCTTTTATCTTGCCGAGTGGGTGCAGATCATCACCCACAATTTGGATGTCAGGACGCTTCTTTCCCAGCATCAATTTGGAAGCATCAGATATTGCATGCCCAAAGGAATAGTCCTGATTAATCAAGTAAACTTTTTTCACACTAATATCTGCTGCCATCATAGTAGTTATGGCTTGCATTTTCATATTCGCATCAGCATCAAATCTAAAATGCCAAAAATTACAGCGCTCATTCGTTAGTGGGGGGTCTACTGCGCCATAGTTAAGATAAACCATGGCGCTTTCTGGATTTCGTTCATTATGTTTTGCAACAGCTTCGTTTAAAGCACCTGCAACTGCTGAAGAATTCCCTTGAATTAAAAACTTTATTTTTTGATCTGCTAACTGGCGAAAAGCAATTAATGACTCTTGAGGATTGCCTTTACCATCAAGTGGGACTATTTCGAATTGTACTCCGCCTAAAACACCGCCTCGATCATTAATTTGCTCAACGAACAATTCAAGCTCTCGTAAGACATGCTCACCAATATTGGCAAATGGTCCAGAAAGGGGATCTATAAATCCGAGTTTAATGCTCTCTTGCTTTTGGACACAGCCCGATATTAAAGTAAGAGGGAGAATTATTGCGCTTATAAAAAATTTGTTTAATATCTTCATCACTTAAATTCCCCGTCTCGAACGTAAAATTTATAAGTAAAACTATAAATTCCCGCGTACTCGATTTAGTAAGTTGTCTAGGTTCTTCGGTAAATCATTTGATCGCCACGCAATCATTAAATCTGGTCGAACTAAAACCAATCTTGTCTCATAGAGTTCGGCTGCGGCATTATTATTTATTAATACTACGCGCAATGGGAAACCGATCGCAGCCGCAGTTTCTTCTATAGATTTAGTATCGTATGCTTGAAATTTGAGTAATGTGAATTCAGCACCAAACTTATCGAGTATTGACACGCCTTCATCTAACCAAATATGTGGGGCACGATGACCTGGCCGAGCGATGGGCGTGTAAGTTCTAGGATTATCCTCTGGCTCTGGTGTCCCATCTGGGATCACGATTAGAGATCCTTCGTATCTATAGCCCAGCAAAGTACCTGATGATGCAATTAGTTTTTCCTGACTTTTTAATTCTTGCCTTAGTTTTTCGCGAAAAATATCGCCATCTATGCCGTCTTCATCGAGCTCATTGCCAAACTTCATCACCGAGTGTAAAGAGTCGAAGCAGTCGGCTGCCTCAGTGGTATTGCGAACCCCAACAGCATGGCGCTCTAAGAAATAACTATCAAGAAGATGTTCGCCTCCCCAGCCCTCTAACATCGCTTGTATTTTCCAAGCTAAATTGATGGTGTCTGACACGCCAGTATTCATTCCAAAGCCACCAGTTGGAGTGAAAAGGTGAGCGGCATCCCCCGCAAGGAAAACGCGACCATTTCGGTATTGGTCGGCTACTAGAGCATGGGCAGTCCAGGGCTGAGTTGAAATGACATCTATTGCAGTAGTTCTACCGAGTACAGCCTCTATAGCAGCAGTGGGATCAATGTCATTCCAATGCTGTTTATCTTTAAGCATTAAATGGTAGGTAAACGTCTTACCTCCATCCCAGTTTAGTATGAAGCCAGCATAGTCTCGGTGTAGAGGAAAAAAAATATTTGCTTGGCCAAATTGATGACAATTCTTAAAATCTGGAGCATTGAAGTATATGGACACAAACTGAGCAAGATTTGAGCGGCCAGTTAAACCTATATCTAATTGTTCTCGAACCGAGGAGCGACCACCATCACAAGCAATGAGATATTTACAACGAATCACCTCTAGATCACCTGTCTTTTGGCACTTTACTTCGCAAGTCACTCCGTCAGCATCTTGCTGAAATTGAACTAGCTTTCGATCAAAAGAAAAACTCAGAGAGGGCCTTGAGTGGACATAATTTAATAAAGTTTTTTCTATTTCATTTTGTCCGGTAATGGTTTTTAAATACGGGGACCACGTATGCTCATTTTGAATGTCCCCACCAGAGTTATAAACTTCTTTCATTCTCTTGAAGGGTGGTAGAGATATATGATGAAGCTCGCGACCATGCAGGCTCGACACCCAATAGTAATTTGCAGGATAGTCCGGAGGTATCCCAGCCTCAGTAATGGCTTGATCAATGCCCCAGCGGCGATAGTATTCCATTGTTCGATTGGCGACCGCATTGGCTCTAGGGTGGGGGTTTAAGTGTTCACCTTGTTCGATCACGAAACAATCAATGTTGCGCCAACCTAATTCGGCCGCCAGAGAGAGTCCAACTGAGCCTCCACCGCAAATAAGAACAGGAATTTCTTTAATCATTTTTTATATCTTTTATAAATGCTTCAAGTCGATTGGTTCCTTTTCAAAGGAAGCTAACGTTAAGTATTCGTTAAGAAACAATCTTAAAATGTTGTTGAAACTATCTGGCTGTTCCATATTAGATAGATGACCCGCATCCTCAATTACTTTCATTTCGGCATGAGGCATTTGCTGCATCATGTCTTTTCCAATTGATGGCGGAGTCAACTTATCGTACTCTCCATACACCAGCTGGACGGGGACATCAAAGTCAATAAGGCGATTGCTGACGTCAAACGACATGCTCGCAGCGATTGTTTTTAAATAAGACTCAATGTGCAGATCGGACACACTTTGATGCAATTTAATTTTAACGTCTTCATTGCAATTAGGACCAACCAAAGAGTTAATTAAATCTGGTGCAATATCTTCGAGGCTCTTTCCTTGCTTCAATGGTTTTTGTCTTAAAGCAATGAACTCTGCTTGTTTTTCAGGGGTTAGTGCAGCCTTAAAACTATAAAAGCAATCACACAGTGTTAATGTGGCAACTCGGTCCCGGGCGATTGAAAAAAAATCCATCAAAATACGCGCTCCCATGGACAAACCAACGAAGTGAGCTTTATCTATTTTACGAGAATTTAATAATCGGATTAAGTCATTACTGAAGTCACTAAATTCGAGTGGTCCATCATAGTCTTCGGATCTCCCATAACCCCGAGCATCCCAGGAAATTGTGGTGCAAATATCAGCCATCGCTAATTGCTGATTAATCCAGTTTGTTCGGTTCCCACCAATTCCATGCAGAAAAATCAAAGGCGGACCCTGGCCGATTTCGTCGTAACCAATCTTAGGAATTCCGCTAACCCAGCCTTGAGTCAGGCTAGCCAAGTGCATTAGGCTAGGTCTCCTACTAACTGTCCCGCCTTAATGATTTCAAGGTCATCTAGTTTAATAGAACAATTACGCATTGGTAAATCAAAATGACAACTTGTGTATCGATTGGCAAATTCATTAGCACCGGTTGAGATTAGAAAACTACCCGCTAGCGCACGAAGCTCAGTACCGTTGACTTGATTTTTGTCATACATCATGAGCGCCTCCCAACGTGCTCGAGGATTTAATCCCCATCCCAAATGAGAAATGGCATAGGCATTAGGGTCAGCCCAACCTTCATAATAAGCACGCATTAGGTCGGCATCTAAGCCATTGCCTTCAATTGATATGACGAAATCATTTTCAATGTGCATCGTGACTCGGGATTCAAAATAGCGTTTAAATGTGAGATTGACGTCGCCACGATCAAGCACTACTGTGCCGTTTACCGTATTCGTTAACGGGAAAAATAAAGCTAACCCTGCTGGCCAGTAAGCAACCTTATCGTCCGCACAAAGGTATCCTGCACCTCCTCTAGACGGAGCACCCTTAATTTCAGCTCTCAAATTTGTGCCAGATGTCGAGGTGACTGTCATAACGTCCGCCCCACTAAGAAGTTCGAGACTCCTGTCAACTTTAGGTTTTAATAACGGGTCAGGCATACATCTTTCGAGTATTTCTGGGTGTTCATTAGAGACCATCAATAAACGCCCGCCTTGAGCAATTAAGGTCTGCAGTTCTCTCGTGTGAAGCATGCCTTCCACCGTAACGTCGATAATCAAATCACAAGATGCTAAGGCAGGTAGTAATATTTCGTAGCCTTCCAACGCATAGCAAGCTCCAGTTGAGCGGACCGGCAAAATATCTTTTAATGGGGGGGAGGGAACTCGGACTTGCACTGGTTTGGCACCCAGTCTCAAAAGAGCGTGCTCCGACAGTTCTACCAAGATAGGTCGCGATTGCGACTCGGAAAGTATGGCTACGATGTGTCCAGAGGTAACACCACTTAACGCGAAACTTTTGACAAAACAATCAATCCACTTAGATTCTAAATTTTCTCGTAGCATATGCTTGGCCCACTTCTCAAGAATATCGAAATAATAAATTTATATTACTTTGAATCATTACCTCTATCTATAGGTAAGTCCATCTGGACCGGAACACTAAGCGGCCAAAACGATACTTACTTGAAATTGGCTAGCCAGAGTCTTGTGGGCTTGAGTTTGAATGCTTCTTACCAACATATTGTTATTTTCTTATATTTATGGGGGGATACGAATTCAATACGTACTGAACTATTTATATAAAATCTCTAATAACTAAAAAAATAAGAGGAATCATCACTGCTGTAACAATACCACTCAGACCCATAGCTACGGCCGCAAAAACCCCAGCCTCTTCATTTCTAGCCATGGCACGCGCGGTTCCAATGCCATGACTTGCGAGACCAAATGCAAAGCCACGTGCGGCCATATTCTTGATCCTAAATAGGTCAAGCACAAAAGTGCCGAGCGCTGCCCCAATGATCCCAGTCACAATAGTAACAATTGCTGTGAGTGAAGGTACGCCACCGATTATTTCTGAGATCCCCATCGCGATTGGTGCCGTAACGTTTCTCGGCAGCAATGATTTTATTGTTGCCATATCAAGGTCGAGAAGAAATGCTATCGCATATGTGACACTAACGGCAAATATCACGCCTAAAAATACAGAGGCTAATATCGCTTTTTTGGCGCGTAAAACAATATTCCAGTTGAGATAAATGGGAATTGCTAAAGCCACAGTAGCAGGCCCTAGAAGGAAGTGAATAAATTTAGCACCGTCAAAATATCTCTCATAATCCACTTCGAAAAATATCAGGCAAGTGCTGACTAAGACTATGCTAACAGCGACTGGATTTAGAATTGGAAATAAGCTGAAAGCTCGGTACACTTTATCGGCTAGTAAATATGCGCCAATTGTTAGGGTCAACCAAAAAAGCGGTTCAGCTTGTAGATAAACCCAGACTTGATACAGCTTTGCGCTCTCACTCATCGTGTCTTTTTTTGCTGGTTTTTGAGAATACGGCTGCCGTAAAAATCATTGTACAGACTGTACCCAGAACGATTACAAGGAGAATCCTAAGTAATTGCGTCTCAAGAAGTTGAAGGTGCATGATTACTCCCACACCGATCGGAACGAAAAGCAGTGATAAATACTTCAGCAAGTTTTCGGAGGTGGTGATGATATTTTTTCGAAGTGCTACGATATCAAGATGTATTTTTGATTTCGTAACCATGAGCATAAATAGCATCAAAATAAGCCCAATTACCGGACCGGGAATGGCTAAATCAAAATATTTTTGAAGAGCTTCCCCAATAAGTTGCAACACAAATATTATAAAGATAGCAACTAACAAAGGGCATAACTCCATGGTATTAAATGAGACATGCAATTTACTAGAGTTCTAGTGGATTGAATACTCATTCGAACATTATGGTTAAAAGCAGGCATTGAATTTTGAGTGAGTCGGAGTGGACGATAGACGAATTATAAATCTGACTAGAAAATAAATAAAAAAAGGCAAAACCTAATCAACAGGTTTTGCCTAGTTTCCTGACTGCAGGTTTTTTATTTTTCTGCCTATTTAATTCAGCAGTCGTGCCTTTTTAATGCGCGACACCATAAAAGCTTTTGTACAGCATAAGCTCTCTGGTAGTCAGTACGTGCTTGATGTCTACAGTATTGTGTCCACAAGTTCATAACACCCTCCTTTTTAAAGTTAGGTGCGTTCCTTCGGTAACCATTACCTACTTCCGTCTCTTTCGAGATGAACGATGATAATGCGTTCCTTCGACTAATTAGCCTACTTCCGTCCTATTTGGATGAACGTGAACATAGTATTCTCCTTTATCAATGTACATGTCAACAATTATTCGTTAACCCGAGTGTTGCCTCTTGTTATTTTTAAATTAACTTATTGTTTTATATAAGATAATATTTTCCTGTCTACTTTGCAATTAGCCCATGTAGGAGTCATTTCTAGATATTCGTACTGCTATTTAACAATATGTTTTATTATTTCAACTCTGTTGCTTTTTCTCATGAAGCCGATAACAGAGCTGATAATGTATTTTGAGAGGAAAGAAACTAAATATGAATACTTTGGAGCAGCGGGTCAAAGACATTAACAAAAAATCATCTTTTAATCGTTGGTTGGGGATAGAGGTAGCGGATGTGGCTGTGGGTTCGGTCGAGTTAAGAATTAAATGGCGTGAAGAATTCGGGCAGTATTCAGGCTATCTTCATGCTGGAATAGTCGGCACTTTGATAGACACGGCATGCGGCTTCTCAGGATTGACTGTCACGGAATCAGCCTTTCTTGCCTCGAACTTTTCGGTGAATTTTTTGAGGCCAGCTTTAGGTGATATGTTTATAGCGAGAGGTCAGGTCACTAAACCTGGGCGACTTCAAATATTCACTATGTGTGAGCTGTATGCCGTGAAAGATGGTGCGGAGAAATTAGTGGCAAATGGGAACACGATACTGTGTGTCCTTCCTGAGGGTAATTTTTTGTAAATATTTAATTCATGGAAGTCATGAATTTTCTTTATCGGAGATGTAAATGAGCAATATTTATAAGGACAGCCATCGTTCGCTTCAAGACAAGTTTGATACGCGGCGCATAGCTGATTTGCTTGAAGGTGGATTCATAGCGTCAGAGTTAAGTGATCAGGATGAGGCTTTTATTGGCAGTCGAGATATGTTTTGGTTATCAACTGTGGACTCTGATGGTTCGCCAACTGTTTCTTACAAAGGTGGAGATGCAGGCTTCGTCAAAATTATTGATAAAACAACCATCGCCTTTCCTGTATACAACGGAAACGGGATGTTCTATTCCACAGGAAATATAAGTTCAAGTGGTAAAGTTGGATTGTTATTTATGGATTTCGAGAAACCATTTCGTCTTAGAGTTCAGGGTGATGCTTCAATTGCGAATGATGATCCACTTTTGAACGAATTTAAGGAAGCCCAACTGGTAGTGCGCGTCTCAGTAACTCACATTTTCCCAAACTGTCCTCGCTATGTTCATCGTATGGAAAAGGTGTCATCGTCTCGTTATGTGCCGCGAGATAATGTAGCTACGCCGTTGGCTGGTTGGAAGCGTATTGATATTGTGCAAGAGGCGCTTCCAAAGGAGGATCACGGTCGAGCGGACAATGAGGGCGGACAAATTACGGTTGATAAATGGTTTGGAAAAGTCGCGGCTGGAGACCCTGAAGCATAATGTGGTGGTTTCATTTTGGCCGTTAAGGACAGCAGCTTTTGTGTTGGGTGGGGTGGTGAATTAAATCGAAAATTCATGAAATTAGTACGGAGTTTTTTGGTGTTAAATGTGTTTATTTTCCTCGGTTTATTCCCCCCCTCAACTTACAGTGAGGATTGGCAGCCTATACAATCCGGCACTGATAGAGACCGAATGTACTTCGCTTCAGATTCTATTGAGATTGATGACAGAAAAAGATTCGTGTGGATTATGATGGACTTTTCACTTCCGATTATGGGCGTGCTTTCGCGAAAAAATCGTGTTCAATTTGATTGTGTTCAAAAAACCTACACATTTCTCAGTCAAATCCTTTATGAGGGAGCGTTGGGAACGGGGCAATCCTACGCAACAGATATCGTGACCACGGACATGAAGCATGTTTCAGGCAACCCAGTAATGGCCGACTTAATGAAGAGCGTGTGTGGTATTGACTAGATAGCCTTCTGAGGCGCAACACTTTAAAGTTCAATTGGAATCGTACTTATGTCAGTGCTAATTAGTAGGCGATCTGCATATTAGGCTTCAGCGGATGCTCTGGTAAGAAACACGCTTGTTTGCGCAGTATTCTTTTTGTGCTCCATAAAACGGCTAGTGCGTCTAAGACGTCATCGTTGGAGACATCTTTTTTTAAGTGTTGATGCCGGATGGCTTCAAAGTCAAATGTTATAAAGTGTTTTTCGAGTAGATTTTTTCTGATTAAGAATCCCTCTGTTGTCTTTTTGCTCTCGAGCACAACCTCATTATTATTCATGGCCCGAAAGCTCAATTCAGGATGTATCTCGAACAAATTTAACTGTTCAAGATGCAATGCAGCTTGCACATCTCTAATTTTGGGAAACAAGTGCCAAGATTGAATTGAAATTGACTTGCCGAACTGTTTTTTAGACAATTGGCAGGTGGCTTCGTAAGTAGTTTGCTGGAGCATCTGTAGTGTGGGTGCGGTAAAGATAGATGATGCTTTCTTCCCCAATAATGTTCTCGCTAACTGATCAGCTTTTCTGGCAATAGAATCATCCAGCACCACTGGCATGTCAATACCAATGGTTAAGGGACCTTCATTCTTAAAGAAATTAGTTAAGTCACTCAGATCATGGAATACTCGGCATTGAATGACGTCACGTGGATTCTGCCACAAGGCGAACCATCCAGACTTACACCCGTCAATGCCTAGGGTTATAGACACTTTACTCTGACTTGCATGGGATAATTTAAATAATATCTTCGTTCGATGGACCGATCGAATTAGTCCTTATTTTTCTGAGTAGCGTTCTTTCCAATACTCGTGATTTGAAATCAAATCGTTCTGCCCTGAAACATCAGTCCCACGCATTAGCATGAGAGGTTGTTCCGTTAAATTAAATGGACTTTTAAATCGGCCATGATCGACTAACGACCGATCGTAGTGCGAAGAGGCTGGCATGTACCGCAGTACTAAAGCAGCTCTTCGCTTGGGCGATGTGTTCGCATGCGAGCCGTGTATGATTTTCACGTGATGCATGGATATTGCCCCGGGCTCAAGTTCGACATTGACTGCGCCAGATTCATCAAATTGGTCGCCGTCCAACTCTAAATTGAGGACGAGATCTTTGCGATCAGACATGTGGTGTTTATAAAGCCCAGACTCATGGGAGCCTGGGATAAATCGCATGCATCCGTTCTCCGTTGTGACCTCATCCAGCGCAATCCATACTGTGCACGTCTCGAGCGGGCGCATGGGCCAATATTCACCGTCTTGATGCCAGGGTACTTCTCGACCCGTTAGGCTAGGTTTGCAAAAGACTCGGGCAATCCAAAGGATGAGATTAGGCCCTAAAACTTGCTCGACCATGTCAAGAATGTCAGGGTGAGACGCAACCTCTAAGAATGGATTGTTTACTCCGTCTGAGGAGAAGTCGAGGAAATGCGGGTTTGGTATGTCTTCAGGTTTGAATTGGTCACCAAGTCTGTCGATCGCGGACTCGATCCCTGTTTGTAGTCGTGTGACAAGATCTTTGGAGAGTTTAAAATCTGGAAATACGTAACCATTTTCTGAGTAATGTTTCAACTGGTCTATATTGAGTTTTGACATTGGGTTTTCCTTAAAATATGGCTGTGGATGGAATCACATTCCAGCTAAAAAATGAGAGAGCGCTTTAATGTCTGCGTCCGAGAGTACGTTCATAAAAGCACCTTTCAAACCGTTGTCATTAGTGCGTATACCGTCTCTAAAATCTTTCATAATTTTTTCTAGATACACGCGTTTTTGTCGAGATAATCTTGGAATGGGCCCAGCTCCACGGTAATTTGCTTGGTGACAGCTGGCGCAACCATTTGTCTTGGCGATTTCTTTACCTACTTTTGCTAAATCCTCATCAATGCCACGTTGTGCCAAGATATTCTCGCCCGCATAAAACTTGGCAAGAGTGACGACGTCCTGATCGTTCAAAATGCCCACGAGAGGAGACATTTGTCCGTTAGATCGTGCTCCGGATTTGAAGTCATGTAATTGTTTGATGAGATATTCTTCTTTTTGACGCGCAAGACTAGGGTAAAGTCCGGAGCTCGAGTTGCCGTCTGCGCCATGGCATCTCGCGCAAGCCCCAACTAATTCTTGAGCTGTCTTCTCTTGAGCGTGTCCAACAGTTGTGATGCTCATAAAGCCTACCAGCATGATGAGCTTGATCATGGTTGTCATTTATTTAGTTTCTTTCCTCAATGTGAGTGCTTTTGTCATTATAGTTCTGAATATTAAAACATAAATCTGTAAAGCTCATCTAACCGCAGTATGAGGAGATGCGATCATGTTTTATTCCGGCAAGACCTAATTAAACAAAAATAGAAATTCTAGTGACGAGACCTAGTTTTCGCCTGCACAGCTTCCAGAAAGGTAAATTTGATCAAGAGTGAAACATCATTCGGATGCGAAGCGTGACTAATCAAAAGTAAATGTTTAATTCTTGAGAAAGTTTGAATCATTGAATGGTCTGGTGCAATCGTATTTGGCAGAATGCATGGCTAAAGATACAGCAGAGCCTTTAATTTGAAAGCATGAACTTCTGAGCGCTAGTTTTTGGTTTTTGGCTTCGAAACACTGCGTCAAGATCTAGATTTAGCCACTTAACTAGGATGTAAAGCCTACCGGGATCTGGAAATCCTTTTCCTGAGAGCCATCTTAGTGCTGTTTGTCTTGAGATCGTGGTCGTGCCAGACGCGCGCAAGTTGTATTGATCAGCAAAGCTAGCACCGCTGAATTTTTTTCCGTATTTCCTCAGTATTACTTTGTCCAACTGCCGAGAGAAACGTAAGAGTACTAAATCTCTATTTTCTGTTGTCATGTTTAACAAGACTGAAATGTTATAGGGGAATTTTTTTTTTCGCTCCAGTATCAGTTACACTTGTTACAAATTAAGTATAGAAACATAGGTCGCAGTTTCTGACAACAACTGCTTGTCACCATCGATTATTTTTTCATAATTTTACAATCAGTACGATGCAGCCCCCCTTACGGTACAAAGTTACTCACAACGATCCGTTTAGTTTTACACATAATGTGCTTAATGTTTCACATTATTGTTGCGGTTCCACTTTATTATTCATTATTTTTTAATAATTTAGAGCTATCTTTGCGCAGATATCTCTGGGCAAGCACTTTTTTGGAGTCATGGCGGGTGGTTTATCACTGGTGTGCCACGTCCCCGACCATGAATGAAAACTCAAGCGCCAAGTTTCGATTTTAGGTACGCGTTACTGAACTTTCTGCAGAAAAGACTCTCATAGAATTTAAATCAATTGAAGGATGAACATGACTACGATTAAATACACACTTACTGTTTTTGCTTTTCTTGTTTTCTCAGTGGCCGGCAATAGTCAGGCGCAAACGCATCAGATGAATCCGGGTGATATGGTTGTTCCCGTTGGTGACAGTGAGGTGGTAGCGCAAGGTGGGGAAATTTTTTCTGAAAAATGCTCAGCATGTCATGGCGGGCAAGCTGTCGGCACCGGACGGGCACCTTGTTTGAGTTGCGGTAAGTTTATGTTTCGGGGTAACACTAACAGTGAAATCTTTGAAACTATTTATTCTGGAACTCCTAGAACGGGGAGCCGTGGAGGAAAGATGGGGGCATTCAGTAGCGTGCTTAATGACAACGAAATTATCAGTGTGGTGACGTATTTGCGCGCGACCGAGCAAGCGCGCATAGCATCGGGAGAGATTAGTGATCCCTACGCAGGAAACCAAGACGCCATGGTTTTCCCAGAGTAATTAAATAAAACCTACAATCGACCTCCCGAAGACAGACGGCAAGGGCTACCTTATAACCTGCGCCCTCTTCTCTTTCTAAAAATTCTCTCAGATCCTTGATTGAACGCACAAGCATATAAGGAAATTGGCCGAGGGTACATTTTTTGATGTAGCCAGGATAAAATTGTGCCCGGAACTAGGCCAATGAGTCCACCCGTCGCATTTGTGAGTAAATCCAAGGGTTCTCCTGAGCGGTTGACGAGGGATTGAATCAGTTCGATTGTGGATGCAAGTATCAGTGTCACGGTCAGCATGAGGCGCCAATACTTACGATGGACAAGAACAAGTGGTAGGGCGAACGCGGCGTATGCGATGCCGTGATGCAGTGTGTCCGCTCCAAATGATGTTAACGGTGTTAGGGAAGAAGTGAGAGTTCCAACACAAATCGCAATGCCGGTAAGTAAGGTCACTGTAAAACCAACTCGACGCGAAATCATGTCAGGACTCTCTAAGGAGGTGTGCGTGATTAAATCGAAACATGTTTTGGTGGGTAACCGCCAAAGAGATCTTCGATGGGTATTCCAATGGGAGAGCCTCGTTCCCACATACCTGTCCAGTGATTGCCGCTCTCTGAAGTAAATGTGGCTTTCCCGTTAATTGTGTTGTCTTGCCATTGCCCCGTGATGCTTTTGCCGTCTTTGAATATGAGTGAGCCGTAACCACTGCGGGCGTCATTAGCCCATTGACCGTCATAGTACGTGCCGTCTGCGAATGTAAATCGACCATGACCTGAGCGAACATTGAAGAAATGCTCACCCGCATAGCGGTCTCCGTTAGCAAAGCGATATTCCCCATAACCATGGTATTCGCCTTGCTTAAAACCACCGAAATACACATCGCCACTACCAAAGCTAAAGACTCCTGTGCCGTCACGCTGCCCAAGAACATACATGCCCGAGTAATGAGAGCCATTAGCGTAGGTCAGTGTTCCTTGACCATGAAATTTGTCCTCTTTGAATTGACCCACGTATAAAGAACTATCTGCAAATTTATAGATACCTTGACCTTCTGAACGGCTCCGATTGATGCTGCCCATATAAAAATCACCGTTCTCAAACGTGATGTCACCGTAACAGTTGATCCACTGTTCTTTGTTAATGCCTTCGCAAAAATCTAGTGCGAGTAAGGGTGGGGAGCAGGTGATTCCTACTGCAAGTGTTAACGCATCAATTGTTTTCATCGCCATCTCCCATTAAAAACAACATCGAGTAAGTGTGGTTTATTGCTGGGGTCAAGATTAGGTCTTCAATGTGGGGATCTGCGGCCGGTTCTATGGCAATCGTGTGGCGTTAAGTGTGATATTTTTTTAAATAAAATTGCCATAAGCCGGTCACTAAATTTCCATATTTTCTAATTAACCTTTGAGTGCAGTAAGAAAAAATAAAACTCAATATCAAAAATTAATTAGGAGATAATATAATGAATAGAATTATTCCCTGGGCTACTGCGGTAGCTTTATTAGGATTATTCATCACCGTTTATTTAATCGCCAGCACGAATGCCGAGGAGATTACGAGAACATTACCAACGCAAAAAATTGTGTCTCCGGTTGTCTTGAATTCGACTGATGATAGCCGTAAGCCAACGCACAAAGATTCTGCGCAACTGCAGTTAGCGCTCTTGGATCGGAATACGGCAGGGCAAGTTAAGACTGCTACGGTCCAAGAGACGACCGGAAAATCGTCTATCCAGTTTATAGACATGTACGAGCATTATGGTCCTAAGCATTCAGCGTTATCCGTGGACAAGACTGTATTTGATAACGCACCTAAGGAGATTGTGGAGAATGTCTGGGATCGCTGGCTGAATATTGACGAGGGATATTTGACTCGCCACACACATTGGCATAAAGCTGATCGAGGTGATGTCACCTTTGATAATTTTACAAATGCGTTACATTTTTTTCCAGCAGATCAGAAGTTCTCGAAGGTCACAGCCGTTTGTAAGAAACGTTCCAACTATAATGAGTTACTCATTTATACAGATGGGAAAAAGTGGCTTGATTTGAATCAAGAGCGTTCAAATTCGTATTCTGTCACGTTATGGGATTGGTATAACACCGTGGCTATTAAATCTGGCGATTCAACCTTCATTGATCACAGAAAGCCCAAGGTATATCGCTGGAATGCTCCTGTAGCAGCTTCTTTAGCTGCGGAAATTTTGGAGACTGGTGCGTTTGAGGTTTACGTAGAAGGAAATCAATCTCGATCACATGGGGTCATGATGACCAAAAAGGAGAAAAAAACTAATCAGGTATTTCCAAATCTTAATTTGAGGACAAGTGTAACAATTCAAAATATAGACGAAGTTCGTGGTTGCTTTGGCGCTCGCAAACAGTTCGTAAAAGATCAAGCAGAGAAGGTGTCATTAAATTCTGATGTGTTCGGATTAATAGCTTACTTCGAAGATAAGACTTAAACCATGAGGCGTCACTTCTAAGTGGTAGGGGCTCGGGCAGTTACATGATCGGACTACTACGTCTAAACTGCCCGATATTCATTGTCAGCTGTTGAGTGAATTATTTTGGGTAGTCTTGTAGGTAATTTTTGGTCTTTATTGTTTTAGGTAGAGATTTGCTGATAAACAACAGCGGTTTGGAGCCCCCAAAAAGCGGGCTGATATTTCGAAGTGGATTTCTGATTTTTGATAACCTATCTCAAATGAACATCAATACAATCAATTGCTATTTGGGCACAAATCCCGTCGTCCTCCGCTGATGCACCAGAGACACCGATGGAGCCAATGTGGGTGCCGTCCAAGGTGGTAATTGGCAGTCCACCCTCAAAAGTCACAATTCCAAGTATGTGGACTATACCTGGCAGACTGCTGCTTGCTAGTTCTTCGAGTACTTTCGTTGAGAAGGGCAATCCCGTGGAAGTCTCAGCTTTCAGCATAGCTATTTCGATGCTGTTTAAAAAGGAGTTATTCATACGTTCAAAGTAGATCACGTTCGCCCCGGAATCCATGGTTGCAATATTTATGCGCCAATTTCCAGCGATTCCCTCCTCTTTGCATGCTAGTGCCAATTCTTTTCGCTAGCGCTAAGGTTAGGGAAGAACGTGTAGCCAGACCGATAGTTGTGATCGAAGATGCGTTTTGCTCAGGTTCACCCATAAGATTTTCGCCTGCCGCCATTGCATTTTGTGAGATGAGGGTGGTTAGTATTAGCTGTAATGCGATGACCGTTGTTTTCATGTTCCTTTTCCTTTTCCTTTTCCTTCTCCTTTTAATTTAGATTTTGTTAACTTGTTTTGCAAATGTTAAAATACCAAGTGGTACGTTATAAATATAGCAAAACTATGATTTAAATACCATTCGGTATTAAAATATATGATATCTACTAATAAAGCAGCACGTGGTCGACCCCAAACTTTAGATCGAGAGAAATTACTCGGCATAGCGGTGAGTAGTTACTGGACTGATGGTACAGAGTCCGTCTCAATTAACGATATATGTAGGCGGGCAGGTATATCCAAACCTGGTTTATATCGGGAATTTCAAAATGAGGATGGACTTAAGAGCGCTGCGTTAGAGGCTTACCGAGAAAAACATCTCGTCCCCATGTATACAATTCTCGGTAAAAATCAATCTTTTTTGGAAACTCTCGAGGAAATTGTCGAATTTTTTAATCGAAAACACCGTTACCAGTCCCGTCAGGAATGTCCTGAGGGTTGTCTGCATGCGGACATGAATCATTCCAGAACAGTTTTTGGACCCTCAACTTTAGAAACAATCGATAGTCTGAATGTAAAGATCGAGATGGAGCTTAAGTCTTGGGTTGATCATAGGAAGGCCGCTGGCGAGATTCGAGAGACGATGGAGACCGCGAGTGCGGTGACCTATTTATTTGCTCAGTTTAGTGGCGCATTAAATCTCAGAAAAAAAGGTGTTGGTTCTGAAGAGGTTGAAAAATTTTTGCGGCTAGGTTTCTCTGTTTTTTTGAAATCAGAAGGTGGAGAATGTGAGATTAATAATGAGTAATAATTACGTAGAACTGCAGAACTAGTAATTATGTCTCACGCTAGGAATGAAAGGAAGAAAAGTGGCCAGTCAAAAAAAAATAAAAAACATGAAGCCAGCAATTAAGAGTTTCTTTTCTCAATATGAATTAAATAGAAGTTTAATATTGTTGTTCTTGATTGCTTTTGTCTCATGCTTATTTGCCGAGCGATCTCTAGCAGAGGAGATAGTCAAGTCAACTAAGGTGGCGAAGGGTGGGGGGTTAGACCCGACCAAAAAGAAGATTTTTGTAAGATCCGAGTATAAAAAACTCGAAAATAATACAAGTAGCTTAATAGGTGATGCGTTATTTGAGCTGCCTATAACGCCAAAATGGTTCATGCGGGTAGCGACTCCATTCAAACGAAACACTGCCCTATCGGGTGGCTCGAATTTTGGCCTAGGCGACATCACGACACGAATTTCGTATTTGGCGATAAATACATCCGATGGAAAAAGGCTTTTTTTTGGAATGGAAAATAAGTGGGACACCGCAACTGATACGGCATTAGGTGGCGGTAAGTACACGATAGCGCCTGTAGTAACAGGATTCATGAGGTTCCCAGACGCAAAGCTAGTCACTTTTCCATCTATTCAGTACGTCGATACGCTTGGTGGTGATTCAGATCGGTCAGACTCAAGAAATACGACTATTAAGGGCACGACAGTAAAGATTCTTACCGATGGGTTTTACTTACTGTCCGACCCTGCTTTTATTTGGGACCATGAGAGAAATGATCAATCGACAGGGACGTTTGATCTGGAGTATGGGCGTTTTGTCGAAGGTAAGACTATGTATTACGCTAGACCTGGAACCACTTTGTGGGGAGACAGTACGCCGTTCTCCTTCAAGTGGAATATTGAGTTTGGAATACGAATATTCATGTAAAAGATGGTTAATAGTCAGTTGTCATATTGGGGCCAGGAATGGTTTTGTGAGTGTTCAACTGTTAATAGCAGAGAATTTCTAAATGATTAACTTTAAGAAAAGATGCTTTTTGTTCCAACTTGCTGGCTTAACACTTTATTCTGCTGCCAATTCTGTTCATGCTGGAGTCACACCACCACAGAGTTTAGGCCCCTTTTACCCCTCCCAACTGCCGCTAGATAGCGATTCAGATCTAACTTTTGTAGAGGGGAGGGACGGCAGGGCAGCCGGTCGTGTCACCAATCTACATGGACAAGTATTTACCGTAAATGGAAGTCCCCTCCCTAAGGCGCAGATAGAAATTTGGCAGTGCGATGCATTTGGCGCATATCATCATCCGAGGGATGGTGGTGGTATTGATCCATTTTTTCAGGGCTATGGAAAAACGATCGCAGATGATGAGGGCCGATACCGCTTTAAGACGATTAAACCAGTAGCCTATCCGGGGCGTGCACCACATATTCATTTTCGTGTCTCAACGAATTCAAAAGCACTAATAACTCAAATTTACGTCAGAGGTAACGCTGAGAATCATAATGATTTTCTCTTGAACTCTATTTCTGACGAGGGGGCAAGACAATCCCTCGTTATAGCTTTTGAGAAGGATCCTGTTATAGCTACTGATGATTTAGTTGCCATATTTAATCCTGTGATGGGCTGAAAAAAACAATGTGGGATATGCAAAAATTTATTGTCTGCAACCTAAGCTAAGAGGATCAGGCCTCATCAGTCAAAATGGTTTCTTTGAGAGGCGACGACGGGCACGGCCAAGACCAAGACATTCGGTCAAGACACATAAGCATGTGGTGCTCAAGCAGATTTTGATTTTTATACCGTGTAATATTTCAAGAGAGATGATTAAAGAGATTAAGATGATTAGGTCAAAAATTATGAAATTTTCAGTTGTGTTAACTGCGGCAAGTATGTTTTTGACTGATTGTGGATCAAACGAGTCACGCTTCAGGTCATAATGTGATGCGCGTCATGGCATTTATAGGTGTTCTGGGTTGGATCATGCTGGTGGTGCCTGAGCTGCATTTTTTGTATAAGTACCTGATACCCGTGCTCGGTGCTGGCAAATATTTAGCTTTTCTCGTGATGGGAATTGCGATGTTCTTTTGCTTACCGATAGCCCTGACCCGCAAGAGCTTCAAAGCGTTATTGCCAGCCAGGTGCCAAAGCTTGATTGAAAAACTAATGATGGGGCTTTTATGCGTCCTGTCTGTGGTGATTTCGCGGCACTTTATGTAGTAACCAGTAACCAGTAAACAGTAACGTTTCATATTGAAGTGGATTTCTCACGACTATCCATTTCACTCTATTTTGTATCTTCCTAGTCAACTGTTAGATGACATAACCCTGCGTTATTCATCCCCCAGGCGTGTTTAGATATCATTAGAATTATTTTTGCTCTTCGTAATTAGCTAATTAACAAAAGTGAGAATCCCCAGAACAGTCTATGCCTCTGGAGGCTTTAGGCGATGGCGACATAACTGACATTAAGATTGTCTGAGGGTGAAGGAGAGTGTCTAGATTATTGTGGCCGCAGTGAGACAGAAGTGTGGCGATTGAGTGGCTTTATAGATCAGGTTTTTAAAGCCACAGAAAAGCGTTTATTATCTGGAGATGTAGAGCAAGAAGTTATTGAGTTAAATTTGAATAAATGAGGGGTTGAGGGGATTATGAAAAAAGTACTTATTGTGATTACTGTCGTTCTTGGGTTATCGTTTTCAATTGCTGGAAATGCGAAGAAACTCTCACCGTCTGAATCTCGTGAGGTGTTATTGAATGGTGAAACGATTGCGTCAGGTTATGACGATGGGCTGCGTGTTGCTTTGAGATGGAAGGGCGAAATTGTCTACTGTGTAGTCGAGGATGAAGAAGAATACAAGTGTTGGGTCGAGGATTAAGTTGCTTGCGCATGCCAACCGGTGTGTTTCTCGAGTGATGTTCCAAGAGAGATGATTCGATAGTTTAGGAGGGCTGGGTGTTGCGGGGGATCATTGACCAAATAGATAAAGTTACTACAGCGAGTAGGCAGGTAGCCATAAAAATATTTATGTTCTTTTGAGTACGATCAGGTAATTCTAATCGATTGATCTTTACCCCTGCGTAAAGCCAGAGTAAGTGGAGTACTATCCAAATGAAATTCGCAATCAAGAGTTTTAGTGCATTCTCGATGACTAAACTTTCAGGAAAAAAAGCAAAGCCGCTGAAGAGCGTCGTATTGACGGCATATGCTTTCGGATTGATTAACTGAAGTGTTAAACCGGTGACAAACCCGGGTTTGGATATGTGAATAAACGCGATTTTAGAACCTGAGAAAGCGATTCTGAAGGCGAGATAGCCAAGATAGGCAGCGGATACTATTAACAATATTGTTCGAATAATGGGATCTGCCAACATGACCGCTGCAAGACCAGAAATTACGGCGAAACAAACAAGATTAGTGCCAAAGAATAAACCGGTAAGGTAACTTAGGCCTTGCCGCCATCCAAATGCGGCACCTACGCCAGCCAAGGATAAAACGCCTGGCCCTGGCGAAATAATTAAAAGAAAAACAGCTGATGCAAATGTAATCATCACTTTCAATACTTGGTTCTATTTTACAATCGGAGTAGTGCGGGTTCTAAACTAAAAGTAAAAAGCTTAATATTTGGAGTAATTGAGAAGAATATTGCTTATCTGAATTTAAAGATAGACGGATGGATATGGGTAATGAGCAGACAAAAAGTTATATTGGATTATGTGTGAGGTGACACATTTGATGTTACTGAGATTGATTGGTATTTTTGTGTCTGCATGTGTTTTGGCGGGATGTCAGTCTTTGTCCCAGTATGAAGTAGAACTCAATCAGGTTTCTGAGGCGATCCTGTCTGGGCAGTTGGACGATGCGTTAGGTTTGCATGAGCGTCGATACGTAACCGCTAATCAGCTTCTTTATTTTCTCGAGGCTGGGGAGTTATATTGGTTAAAGGGGGACTATGACCAAGCGCTGAAATTTTGGCGCGCTGCTGATCAACTCGTTCAGGCTTGGGAATCCTTGGCTCGCCTCGATACAGGTTTAATCGCTCAGGATGTCGGCTCCGTCTTGATTAACGATAAAGTAAAAAGTTACCAAGGGTATGATTTTGAAAAGGTTATGCTCACGACCCGCATTGCGCTCACGCACCTCATGACGGGAGATGTAGCTGCCGCGCGCGTTGCCATTAAGGCCACCCATGAGCGGGAAGCGATTATTGAGAGATTTAGAGAGCGACAAGCACTTTTAGTGGCGCAGGAGGATACTCAAATATCTTATCGGATTGATGATTTGAATGGCTACCCCATCGAGACAATTGACGCCTCAGAGTTGAATAGTTTACGGAATAGCTACCAAAATGCGTTCAGCCATTACTTGGCCGGGTTTATCTATGAACAGCTCAATGAGCCCAGTTTATCTGCACCCGGGTATAGAAAAGCGATTCAGCTTAAATCAAATCATCCCGTATTGCGTGCGGGACTAATAGGTCTCGAAAAACGTATAAAGCGTCCGGATGATGATGGCTATACTGACTTGTTGATTGTCTATGAGGAAGGGCTGTCGCCAGCAAAAATGTCATTTGAAATTAATGGTTTAGTAGCTCATGATGGTGCTATTACGTATGTGCCTTTTTCAGTGCCGGTTTACAGTGCTCGTTCCGAATTGCCTCAATCGAGTGTCACAGTTGCAGATGATGTCATTGAATTTAGTCCGGATATTGTTGATATTGATCTCATGTCTCGTCGATCATTAAAGGATGAGATGCCAGCTATCATTGCGAGAAGCCTGTTGCGTAGTGGCCTAAAAGTGTCAATGCAAAGTGCGGCTGACGATTTGGATGAGTCAGGAGCTGTGGGTGATTTGGTTGCTCTCGCAACAATTGTTACGGAGTCAGCAGACGATAGGAGTTGGCGTTTATTGCCGGCGCGCATTGGTGTGGGGCGCGTGCTGATGGATCGAGGGACGCATCATATTGAATTTCGATCGGGATCAAGCAAGCGGTCAATGGACGTAGTTGTTGATGGTAAATATATGTTACTTTTTATGCGCCGGGTAGGCGCACAATGGTATGTTAAGCAAGTGTTTTTTGACTAATCGATGAGTGAGTGCATATGAGATTCAGGTTTAAGCAATTGCGTTACCTCTCAGTATTGGGGTTTCTCTTTTTTCTTGTGTCGTGTTCTTTCATGGGCAAGAAAAATGGATGTCCAAATGGTGATGTGGTCTTCGTCGGCGATATAGGGGATATTGAGATTGTCGAAGTTTCGTGTATTCCTAAAGATGGTATTTTGCGTGTTTTAGTCGAAATAAAAAATGATGATTCTAAAGACCGATCATTGGCTTACCGTTTCGATTGGTTTGATGAAGAGGGAGTGGTACTAGGTCGAGACGAAGCTTGGAAGACGGTTTATCTCTATCCAAAGGAAGTTAAAACAATTCGAGGTACTGCGCCTAATTGGTTGGCGACGGACGCTAAATTTTTGATTAAAAAGTGAGCGAGGTTACTTAAATGTTCCAGCGAGGTTACGTTTTACGCGTTGCGATTTTGATTGTTTTTAGTATGGTTTTAGGGTGCTCCAAATCGGTTCGTTATGGGGACTCAAAGGGTATCGAAACAGTGTCAATTGAGTTTGGCTCAACTGACTTGCAAAAAATCGCAGAAGAGATGACACGCTCTATGTTGGTGTCTCAATTAGTAGTTACGGGGAATCGACCCCTGATGACTGTGCAAGATGTTAAAAACCTTACGAGTGAATACATAGATACACGTGCGATTACAGATTCGATTCGAACCGAGTTAGCGCGTAGCGGGGTTGTTCGATTTGTCGTGGATGAGGAAGCAATGGCACAACAAGTCAGCGAATTGGAGCGTCAGCAGGATGGGGAATACTATAACCAGGAGGTGATAGCCGAGAGAGGTAAAATGCTCGGCGCTGCCTATCGATTAGAAGGTAGTATTCGTTCAATAGTGAAGCAAAATTCGGATGTGAAAGATGTTTACTACAAGGTAAATCTTCAGGTCTGGGAAATACAAACTGGAATTCTTGAGTGGTCCGATGAGACTGATATTAGAAAAATACGAGATTAAATGAACGTATCATCTTGGGTCTGACGATAGAGAGACCACAGAGTTTTTCAATTCACAATTATCATTCGCGCAAAGCATACGCGCATCAAAAGTCTCTGAGGAAAAAATGCTCGACACCTATGAGTTGATTATTTCTATGATGGTCCCAGAGAAACATTGGGTTTGATGGTTTTGTTATGTTTATTTATCGTATAGCTGCCGACTTTGTTCTAAGGTCTCCCATGCCGTATAGGCAGACGAAAGTTCAATTTTGATAGCCGCGATCCTCTTGAGGGTCTGTTCGACCTTGCCAACTTCTGAGTTATAGAAGATTGGGTCAGAGATTAGCGTCTCCATAGTGGTTTGTTCTGTTTCCAAAGTTTCGATGAGAGCGAGTGCCTTCTCGATTGCTAGTTTTTCTTTATAGGATAAGGAACGCTTCGCAGCTTGCTTGCCTACAGGAGTAGGTTTAGTTTTTTGCTTATTATTTGGGATTTTTAGAGTAACATCTACGTCTAGCAGTTTGCCTCCATGCTGCACCCAGTCGCTATAGCCGCCAACATAGTCTTGCACATTCCCATCATCCTCGAAAACCATGACTGACGTGACAACATTGTCCATAAACTTTCGGTCATGACTCACCAGTAGAACTGTACCCTTGAAGTTAGAAAGCATTTCTTCAAGTAATTCTAGAGTTTCAATATCTAAGTCATTAGTCGGTTCGTCTAGGACAAGAACATTGGCTGGTCTGCTAAAAACTTTGGCAAGTATGGCGCGATTTTGTTCGCCGCCAGACAGCGCCTTGGCAGGGGTTCTTGCTCTGTCTGGCGTAAATAGAAAGTCGCCAAGATAGCTGATGGCATGCTTACGTTTACCATCTATTTCGACGAACTCTTGCCCATCACAGATATTATCGATTAGGTTTTTCTCCATATCTAGGTGTTCACGTAATTGATCGAAATACGCCACTTCTAGTTTGCTGCCAAGCTTAACTTCACCTTCAGTAGGGACGAGTTGACCAAGTATTATTTTAATTAGTGTTGATTTTCCCGCCCCATTCGCACCTACAATGCCGATGCGATCGCCGCGCATAATTGAGCAGGAGAAGTCTTGAATGATCTTTCTATCTCCGAAGGTATGACTAATATTCTCCAACTCGGCCACAATTTTTCCAGAGCGCTCCGCAATATCAAGTTTGAAATTAGCTTTGCCCTGTAGTTCCCTTCGCTCAGTTCGCTCCGTGCGCATGGATTCGAGTGCCCTCACTCGGCCCTCATTACGAGTGCGACGCGCCTTGATTCCTTGACGTATCCATACTTCTTCTTCGGCAAGTTTCTTATCGAACAATTTGTTGAGATTTTGTTCAGCCGCGAACTGCTCCTCACGATAACGAAGAAAGCGATCGAAATCTCCCTCAAATTGATACAGTGAACCGCGGTCAAGCTCGACGATTTTGTTGGCCACATTTTGTAAAAAGCTGCGGTCGTGGGTGATTAGCATGAGCGCGCCACGGTAGTCTAATAGTTGCTTTTCTAGCCATTCGATAGCCGGAATATCTAGATGGTTCGTCGGCTCATCTAGTAAAAGTAGTTCCGGTTCGCAGACAAGGGCACGGGCCAATGCAACTCGTTTGCGCCAGCCACCTGAGAGCTCCGACATACGCTTCTCCTGCGGGAGTTGTAGTTGAGTGATCACAGTGTCGACTTTTTGGCTAAGGCTCCAGCCGTTTTTCGCTTCGAGCTCTCCTTGTACACGTTCGAGCTCGTCACTATTGTTGGTGTCGTAGTGGAACGTAAGGTGGTGATAACGTTTTAAAAGTGCACCAACTTCTGCAAGCCCATCAGCAACAAAATCATAAACTGTCTGTTCGTCGGCAATGGGAAGATTTTGTTCCAGCCACGCCACTTCAACCCCGGGCCGTAACCAACGCTCACCTCCATCAGGGGAGATTACGCCGGCAACTAGCTTCATTAGAGTTGTTTTTCCGGCACCATTTCTCCCGAGCAACCCGATGCGCGAGCCGCGTTTAATTCCAAAATTAATTTCGTCTAAGAGTATATGCGTACCGAAGTTGATCGATAGTTTGTCAAGTCTAATTAAGGGCATCGGTTGGCATTCAAATAGGTGTTTAGTTGGGGACGCATTCTATCCTGTCTGAGTCCTCTCGCCCATCGTACAGCAGAGTTATTTGTTAGAACATCGTAATTGCTATCTTTGTGGCGATTGAGTGGCTGACTAGATCAGGTTTTTAAAGCTACAGAAAAGCGTTTATTATCTGGGGAGGAAGAAGCAGCAGCTATTGCGCTAGATTTGAACATACAACGCAAACTTGTATGTAAAGGGGCTGAATGTGAACTTTAAATTAAATTTAGAAGATGATCGAATCAAAATAAAGCTCTTACAGCAAGATGAATTTAATGATTTGTATGCAATTGCGAAAGACCCGGAAATATGGGAGCAGCATCCTGAGAATGATAGATGGAAAATAGACAAATTTTCCATATTTTTCAATAATGGAATAGAAAATGAATTTGGAATTTACAAGATAATTGATAAGAAAAACAATAGACTTATTGGTTCAAGTAGACTTTATTCTTTTGACCAAAGAAACAAAGCCATACGGCTTGGGTTCACCTTTATTATTACGGAATATTGGGGGACTGTCTCTTATACACATCTCCGAGCCCACGAGACAGGCAGAAATCTCGTA
>CAJXOL010000023.1 GCA_913057675.1 uncultured Pseudomonadota bacterium
CTACACACTGCATATCGTCGGCAGCGTCAGATGTGTATAAGAGACAGATATTGCAGATTAGGTGGGCTTTGTAAGACTGTGTTCTCGACGTATTCGTGGTTGTAAATCATGCTTATGAAGTCTGGGCTGATTATGGGATGATGCTTACAGCATGACTTTGTAGGAGTGATTGAATGCATATTTTTGCGGCAATATGACGCGACGCAAGTCATTAAAAATATACGTTTCAGCTGTATTGATGACGCTTCGCAACAAACTTTTGCGTGGGCAGTTTTTTATGGAGGATGCGTCATGCGAAATATCTAAATCGTGATCCCTCTCCAGAATTAGGGGGATTAACTGACAGTTAAATCTTGCAATTTATTATGACAGCCTTAAATCTTTTAGCTCATATTCTCAAAATTGTAAATGATAATCATTCTCATTTAGACTTAAAAAACAAGGGGTTGGGTGCTTGAAATGGAGAGACTTATGATGTATTTTCTCCTGGTAACGTATTTATAGTAGTTACATCCCTACAAAACCTAAAGCTTCGAAAGGGGGAGTTTTAATATGAAAGTCAGCTTCAAAGTAAATGGTAAAAGCGAGACAGTTGAAGTCTCAGCGGATACACCATTGCTATGGGTACTACGCGATACGCTCGGTTATACGGGCACGAAATTCGGTTGCGGAAAAGCTCTATGCGGTGCGTGTACAGTTCATCTAAATGGACGTGCAGTTCGTTCCTGTCAAACACAGATAGGTTCTATAGCTGGTGCAGACGTGACAACCATCGAAGGTCTTGGTGGAAATCATAAAGTTCAGCGTGCATGGGAAGCCTTAGATGTACCTCAGTGTGGATATTGTCAGCCAGGGCAAATGATGTCTGCCTCTGCGCTCTTGTCTACGAACAAAAATCCTTCAGATGAGGATATTGATGCGTTCATGTCGGGCAATCTTTGCCGATGTGGTACATATCCTCGAATCCGCGCTGCTATTAAAGCCGCGGCGAAGATGTCCTAACGAGGGAGGAATCGAGATATGGAAATGATTGCAAAAAATGAAGCTCGTCGTGACTTCCTGAAAGTCAGCGGATCTGCTGCCGGTGGTTTAGCGTTGGCATTTTACTTGCCAGCTGCACGCATGGCGCAAGCGGCTGATGGCGGTAGCCCAAACGCTTGGATAAAAATTGCTGCTGACAATACAGTGACTATTATGGTTGCTCGTTCAGAAATGGGTCAGGGCGTTTACACCTCAATGCCAATGCTTATTGCAGAGGAACTTGAGATCGATATAAATGCTATTAAGGTTGAGTTTGCTCCACCAGCTGAGGTTTACATTAACTCTCTCCTCGGTGGTCAGCTTACTGGTGGCTCCACAGCGGTTCGTGACGCTTGGGAAAAGCTACGTAAAGCTGGTGCATCAGCTCGCATGATGTTGGTTGCTGCCGCAGCTGATAATTGGGGCGTTGACGCAAGCAAGTGTAGCGCAGCTATGGGTATGATCAAGGGTCCTGGTGGTAAGAAGGCAACTTACGGTTCAGTCGCAGCGAAAGCATCGACGATGGAAGTGCCGAAAGAAGTGCCATTGAAGCCAGCCAGCCAGTTCAAGGTCATTGGTAACACCAAGCAAAAGCGTCTTGACACCGCTATGAAAGTTCGTGGTACCGCAGGATTCGGAATTGACGCACGCATTCCAGGCATGAAGTACGCAGCAGTTGTTATGCCTCCAATGATGGGTGGAAGTCTGATTTCTTATGACGATACGCGTGCGAAAAACATGCCAGGCGTTCATTCTGTAGTTCAGTACAGCCGCGGAGTTGCAGTGGTTGCTAATGACTACTGGACTGCTAAGAAGGCAGTCGCTTTGCTTGATCCTCAGTGGGATGCTGGTCCGAATGCAGATTTGGATATGACCAGTCTTTGGGCAAAAATGGAAGATGCGTCCAATAGTGCTGGTGCTGTATTCCGTGAAAGTGGTGATGCTGATCAAGGTTTGGCACAGGCTGACAAAATGATTACTGCAGAGTATCGTTTGCCATTCCAATCACACTCTCCATTAGAGCCACAGAATACCACTGCGCACGTAACCGCAGACAAGGCTCTTATCATTACGCCAACACAGTTCCAACAGTTGGTACCTCATGTCGTAGCTGGCGCTACAGGGCTCAAGCCTGAGCAGGTTGAAGTTCAAACAACCTTCCTTGGTGGTGGTTTTGGACGTCGTGTTGAGGTTGACTATGCTATCGATGCTGCTGAAATTTCCAAAGCAGCTGGAGTGCCTGTCAAAATGGTTTGGTCTCGTGAAGATGACATGACGCACGATTCATATCGTCCAGCGGGTATTTTCAAATTCACAGCTGGCGTAGACGCGAAAGGAAAGCTTACAGCGCTTAAATTCAAGTCAACCAGCCCTTCAATTTCATCACGTTTGTTCCCAAGTATCGTGAAGGATGGCATCGACCCATTTGCAGTTGAGGGTATTGATAACTTCCCATATTTGGCCGACGCAGGTATGAACTTCAGTTATGTTATGCATGACACAGGAGTTCAGGTCGGTTATTGGCGTGGTGTTTCACACAACTTGAACGCCGTTGCGTTGGAGTGCTTCATTGATGAGCTAGCGACAAATGCTGGTGTTGATCCAATTCAGTACCGAATCGATATGCTTGATATGGGTTCAACCAAACACGCATGGTCTGGTCTTTCGGCTGGAGTTCCAGTTGGATCCAGAATGAAGACTGTGTTGGAGGAAGTTCGTAAGAAAGCAAACTTCGGCAAGAAGATGCCAGCAGGTAAAGGCCAAGGTGTTGCAGTGATGGAGGGTTATAACTCTGTCGTTGCTATCGTGGCTGAAGTAACTGTTGACGCCTTTATGGATGTCGTTGTTGATAAAGTTACGGCTGTTGTTGACGGTGGTACGTTAATTCACCCAGATCAAGCATTAGCTCAGATCCAAGGTAGTATCAATATGGGTCAGGGCGCTGGTTTGATCAGTGAGATTACGGTTAAAAATGGTATCGTTCAACAGAATAACTTTGATGGATATCGAGCCGTTCGTATCAACGAAACACCAAAAGTCATGGATGTTCACTTCGTTAAGAGTGATGGCGTTCCTGGCGGTCTTGGTGAACCAGCAACCGCGGTTATTGTCCCAGCACTTGCTAACGCAATTCATGCTGCGGTTGGTAAGCGCGTACGTACGTTCCCTGCACTACCAGAGAACGTAGCAGCCGGCTAGTGTGATGCTGCATTCAGATCTGGAATTAATTTCCGGATCTGAGAAGATCGGAAACCCCCAGTTAATACTGGGGGTTTTTTTATAGACCGCAGTCCTTAGTGATCAGTAACAAATGATATTAAGGAGATAGGAAATTGATAAATAAATGGATAGTGTAGACCTACAGGTACTTAAAACAAGTCTCGAATGGCGCGCCACAGGTCATGATGTTATTCTAGGTACGATAGTCCAAACGTGGGGCTCATCGCCCAGACCTCCAGGAGCTATGTTAGCGATTCGTGATGACGGGCTTGTGTCCGGCTCGATCTCAGGCGGATGTATTGAGGACGATATGATCAATAAAGTTAGAGATCAGTCGCTCGAGGTAGATAAGCCTACCGTTGTTACTTACGGAATCAGTAAAGAGGAAGCAAATCGATTTGGTCTTCCTTGTGGGGGAACACTACAGGTTGTTCTCGAAAAAATTAACGATGAAAAGTGTTTTCGAGAATTGCTTACGCGTGTCGAAAAACACGAACTCGTTTGTCGGTCTCTTGTAGTGTCGACAGGCGAAGTGAGCTTGAAGGATGCCTCATCAAATGATGAAATCTCCTTTGATGGGAAGGTGCTGCAGTGCGTTTATGGCCCACGTTGGAGACTCATTATCATCGGTGCCGGACAGCTATCGACATATGTTGCGCAAATGGCAAAAGCACTCGATTACCATGTGATTGTTTGTGACCCAAGGTCTGAATATGCGGATACTTGGTCAGTGCCAGGAACGGTTCTGTCCCGTGAGATGCCTGACGACTTAGTGGTCGAGTTGAAATTAGATGCTCACTCTGCAGTGGTCGCTGTGACGCATGACCCTAAATTGGATGATTTAGCATTAATGGAGGCCTTAAAGTCTCCTGCATTTTATGTGGGTGCTCTGGGTTCGCGTTTAAACAGTAACAATCGCCGAGAGCGTCTGCTTCTATTTGATTTAGGTTCGGATGAAATAGACCGTTTGCATGGCCCAGTAGGTTTGAGAATAGGCAGTAAGACACCTCCTGAAATAGCTATTTCAATACTCGCAGAGATAACTGCTGTCCGTAAAGGGGTTGCTTTGGATTCTATTGGTTTTGATACCAGCAAAGAACTTGGTGAGGATGCAACCTCAACTGTTTGTGCTGTTTGATTTTATAAACTAAACTGCCGCGTTAAATTATTTTCTATTGTTTATCATTGAGGACTTTCGAATGAGATTAGAGAAAAAAGTCGCTATCGTTACAGGTGGTGGATCAGGTTTTGGCGAAGGGATAGCAACCCGATTTGCTCAAGAGGGTTGTCGCGTAATTGTTAACGATATTAACGTTGAGGGTGGTGAGCGAGTCGCTCAGGTTATTAAAGACTCTGGCGGAGATGCGGTTTTTTGTAAAGCCAACGTTGCGAGTAGTTCTGATTGGGCCGAACTGCTCACCTGTTCTCTTGATAATTTTGGGAAGCTAGATATCGTTATTAACAATGCGGGGACGACGCACCGCAATAAATCTATGCTTGATGTTACAGATGAGGAATTTGATCTGGTATATAACGTCAATGTTAAAGGAATTTACTATTCGGCAAGAAACTTGGTCCCTTATTTTAGAAAGCAGGGCGGTGGTAATTTTGTAACGATAGCCTCGACGGCTGGAATTAGACCAAGACCCGGTTTAGTTTGGTATAGCGGGAGCAAGGCTGCAGCGATTATAGCCAGTCAGGCGATGGCTTTAGAATTGGCTCCAGATAAGATTAGAGTCAACGTGGTTAACCCCGTCGCAGGGGACACGCCCTTACTTGCTGAATTTATGGGTGAGGATACACCGGAGATTCGCGCCAAGTTTGCTGCTGTGATCCCATTAGGGCGTTTTAGTCAGCCTCGTGACATCGCGAATGCTTGTTTATATTTGGCTTCTGATGAGGCTGATTTCATCACTGGAGCCTGCATTGAGGTCGATGGAGGACGCTGCGTCTAGCGTGAAGCCTTGGCTACATTTATATAGTGGTGCTTTTCACGCGCCACTCGTTAAGCACCAGTAAAGGCCTGAATCCCCGTTTGAGCCCGTCCAAGGATCAGTGCATGGACGTCGTGTGTGCCCTCATAGGTATTCACGGCCTCTAAGTTCATTACATGTCGGATGACATGGTATTCATCAGAGATACCATTTCCGCCATGCATGTCCCGAGCGACGCGAGCGATATCTAAGGCTTTGCCGCAAGAATTCCTCTTGATAAGCGATATCATTTCGGGTGCGGCTTCATCGCAATCTAACAGTCGGCCAACTCGCAATGTGGCTTGCAGTCCGATACTAATTTCTGTTTGCATATCTGCAAGTTTTTTCTGTACCAATTGAGTTGCAGCTAAAGGGCGACCAAATTGCTTTCGGTTTAACGTGTACTCCCTTGCAGCCATCCAACAAAATTCAGCAGCGCCTAACGCGCCCCAGGAAATACCGTATCTCGCTTTATTCAAACAGCCAAATGGGCCTGACAGTCCTTTCACATTGGGTAATAAATTTTCTTCAGGCACGAAGACATCATCCATGACGATTTCTCCCGTGATTGACGCGCGAAGACTGAACTTTCCGGATATCTTAGGTGTGTCGAGACCTGTCATCCCGCGTTCTAAGATGAAACCACGGATGGTTCCGGAATCATCTTTAGCCCAAACGATTAGAACATCTGCAACAGGCGAATTGGTGATCCACATTTTTGCACCATTGAGCTTCCAGCCCCCGGACACTTTAGTTGCTCGCGTGATCATGCCTCCAGCATCCGAGCCGTAATCGGGTTCAGTCAGTCCAAAACACCCAATTTTTTTTCCAGTAGCTAGGTCAGGAAGATATTTTTGGCGCTGATCTTCACTTCCGTAGGCAAAAATTGGGTACATTACCAAGCTTGATTGAACGCTCATCATCGATCGATATCCAGAGTCGATTCGTTCAATCTCCCTAGCGATAAGGCCATAAGAAACGTGGTTGACACCAGCGCATCCATAGCCCGTTATGGTGGATCCTAAAAAGCCCATTTCACCCATTTCGTCAAAAACAGATCGATCAAAACTCTCATTTCGATTAGCTTCAATAATCCTAGGGGAGAGTTGATTGATACAAAACTCCCGAGCACTATCGGCTATCAGTCGCTCGTCATCCTCGAGCTGGTCATTGAGTCGGAAGGGGTCTTGCCAGTCGAACAAAGCCATCTATTTACTCTCTTATTTTAAAAAATATTCTTTTCGTATTTATTTTAGTGTAACGTTTACTTGTCCAATTTGCCCGAAGTCCAACATAATGTGATCAGCTTGTTTAATTGCGAAAGGTAACACGCAGGTACCTGTTGTGATGATCTCGCCAGACTTTAAGCCGATTCCTTCATGACGCAATTCGTTAGCAATCCATGTAAGTGCAATGCGAGGATCCCCAAGCACGTTACTGCCCAAACCTTCTGCTACAACTGTAGCGTTCACGAGTACCTGAACAGTATGTTTTTGAAGGTCAATATTTCGCCAATCTGCAGTAGTCGGCGGTCCCAAAACAAACCAGCTTGCACAAGCGTTATCGGCAATAAGCTGTGGTTCACCTGCCGTGATGAAATCAAGATATCTAGAATCCGGAATTTCTATTGCCGAATGCAGTGTATCTACCGCATTCAGGACCTCCTCCATTGAGTAGGCTGTCTCTCGAACTGGTAAATCACTGCCCAACCGAAAACAATACTCTGCTTCAGCAACAGCCATTAAGTTAGCGCCAAGCGTCAGGTGATCACCAGAGAATTTTGCTCGATTAGCTAGTAGTCTACCCGCAAGTGGGCCTGATGCACCAATGTGTTTCTGGCCATTCTCACTTGTGGCAGCAATTTTCCATCCTATTTGCGTTGATTGAGAAAGGTCAGCTATCCGTGTCTGAATATCATAAGCATTTTGTCTATTTGTCGGACGGCAGTCTTTTGGTAACTCTGAAATGGTCTGCCCAGTCCTCCAAGCGTCCCATAAGATCTTTGCAGCTTTGTTTATGAGTTCTTGCTTCATTAGATCTCCAGACATTTTAATTTATTTCATTTTATCTGAATATTTGACAATATTTAATAATGGCTCGTCTCTTGCTAGGCGATTCAGGTTTTCTGCAATGAATTTTGTTCTGCGATAGATTAGCGCATCGGTCCAGGCAGATGCGTGCGGCGACATGATAACGTTATCCAGTTCATTGAAATTGAAATTAGAGGGAGGAGTCCGGTTTGAAATTTTTTCTGGATACTGATACCAGGCATCAATTACTGCACCACCAATCTCTCTTTCTTTGCAGGCTTGATAGAGAGCTTCCTCGTTGATAATAGAACCTCTAGCTACGTTAATGATGACAGCTGTTTCTTTCATCTTTTTGAATTCTGATTGTGAAATTAAACCTTCTGTCTCTTCAGTTAACGGTGCTGATATCAGAATAAAATCACATAGTTCTAAAACGGTATGCAACTGATCAATATGGTAGAAGGTATCCGGCTTTTCTCCTGATACTGGTTCTCTCGGCCCATATCCGATCACGTGAACACCAAAAGGCTTGATCCGCTTCGCGACCTCTTTTCCAATATGTCCATAGCCTAAAATACCAATGGTCTTGCCGGACAGTTCTTCATGTGTGGGACCGAATAGATGTGATCCAGACCAATCGTTTTGCCGCATACTGCGGTCCAATGCGTTTAGTTGAGTCACCCACTGTAGAATTGCAGCGACGACAAATTCTGCGATGGGAACCTCATGTTCAAAGACATTACACACTGAGGTGTGTGCTGGTATTGTCTGGAATTCCAGACCATCAAGCCCTGCTCCGGGTAATTGAATTAGTTTTAAATTGTGGCAAGGGATGCCTGGGTCCATCCATCTCATCGATATGAGGGCATCAACTTCTTGTAGTCGTTCCAACCATAGGTCAGAGTTAAGATGGTTTATCGCCTCGATTGACCAGTCTGAGCTTAAAAGTGAAGGTAAATGACTTAAGCGTGTTGCTTCATCTTGCTCTCTAATTAAAACCTTCATCACTTTGGTTTCCTTTATTCTGATTCAACAGCAATAGAGCCGGGTGACAAAGATTTTGGATTCTTTAGTTTATCCAGGTCACGCAACACATGACGAATCGATATTTTCTTGTTTTTCGTTGAGTTAAAACAAGATTTGTTCTTTTAAACAGGAAGGATTTTTGAAAGTGAGCGTGTAAGTAACGTCCTTATGGTGCCGGGAGGGGGAATCGAACCCCCACAGTGTTTCCACCGGCGGATTTTGAATCCGCTGCGTCTACCAATTCCGCCATCCCGGCAACAGCAAGGATTATCCCTGAAGTTTAAGCTGTCATCAAGGAGACCTATCGACTAAATCGATACCATATCTCAGAATTAGATTGATACGTTAATCAGAGATACAATGCCCGCATGCATATTTCAGAGTTTAATTTTGATTTACCTGATGAGCTAATCGCTCAAGAACCTCTTGAGTCCCGCAGTAATAGCAGGTTGTTGGTGTCTACAGAGGGCCAAGAAACGTTTGATGATGCCCACTTTACGGACCTTCTTGATTTTTTAACAGAAGATGATTTATTGGTTTTTAATGACACAAGGGTTATGAAGGCTCGGTTAAAAGGGATCAAAGACACTGGCGGAGTCGTTGAGGTCATGATTGACCAAATTTTGTCGTCAACTCGATTCAAGTGCCTAATTCGAGCTAGTCGTCGACCCAAAATTGGACAGAATATTAATATTGCCCGTGATGCGATATTTACTGTGGTGAGCTTCGTTGATGGAGTTTTTGAACTGGAGTCCTCCAAAGACATATATGACTGTTTATCTCATTACGGTGATGTACCAATACCGCCTTATATACGTCGCCAACCTGATGAGTCAGACTCAGAGCGTTATCAAACTGTTTATGCGAAAAACCCTGGTGCGGTCGCTGCTCCCACCGCCGGACTTCATTTTGATCAAGGTATGTTTGAAAAACTAGCTCAGAAGAACATAAAAATGACATACCTGACACTTCATGTTGGTGTGGGGACGTTTAAGCCTGTTGCAGTAGAAAATGTTCTGGACCACAAGATGCATTCCGAGCGTTATTTTTTTCCATCAGACGCTGCGACACTGATCTCTGAAACTAAAGCAAAAGGAGGGCGAGTGTGTGCTGTAGGTACAACGAGTCTTCGTGTTCTGGAAAGTGTTTGTAACGAGGGCGAGCTATTGGCGGGAGAGGGTTCAACGAATCTATTCATCACTCCTGGGTACGCATTTAAAGTTGTAGATTGTTTAATTACTAACTTTCATTTACCTAAGTCAACATTGTTTATGCTGGTTTCGGCCTTTATGGGCGCTGATAAGATGAAGCGGGCTTACCAACATGCGATTGATCAAAAATATAGATTTTTTAGTTATGGTGATGCGATGTTGTTAGTTAAATAAAATTGTCTCTTCGAGGAATATTTAGGTAAAACAGATGAGTTTAGATTTTGCACTTTTGGCAACCGATGGGCTAGCAAGGAGAGGTAGACTAACGCTTGCGCATGGAGTAGTCGAAACGCCTACTTTTATGCCTGTCGGGACTTATGGTGCCGTTAAAGGTATGCGGCCCCATCAAGTCGAGGAGATGGGCGCAGATGTAATTCTTGGTAATACTTTTCATTTGTGGCTTCGACCTGGTTTGGCTGTCATTGAGGCTCATGGAGGCTTGCATCGATTCGTTGGTTGGAATAAACCCATCTTGACGGACTCTGGTGGGTTCCAGGTGTTTAGCCTCGGTGATCTTCGGAAGATTTCGGAGGAAGGTGTATCTTTTCGGTCACCCGTTGATGGCGCGAAGTGTTTCCTTACCCCTGAAGAGTCTATGAGGATTCAGCGTTCGCTAAATTCAGACATTGTAATGGCATTTGATGAATGCACACCTTATCCAGCGACTAAATCAGAGGCTGTTGAATCTATGCGATTGAGCATGCGATGGGCTGAGCGAAGTAAACAGGCCCATCAAGGCAATGCGAACGCGCTGTTTGGAATCATTCAGGGTGGAATGTATGAAGATTTAAGAGAAGAAAGTATTGAAAAGTTAATTGCACTTGATTTTGATGGTTACGCAATAGGAGGCTTGTCAGTTGGAGAGCCTAAAGAGGACATGCGGCGGATTATGTCATTCGTGTCCCCTAAGATGCCAAAAAATAAGCCGAGATATCTCATGGGCGTTGGAACACCGACGGATTTAGTGACGGCTGTAGCTGCTGGGGTCGATATGTTTGATTGCGTACTACCTACTCGAAATGCAAGAAATGGCTGGCTGTATACGTCAACCGGTATTGTTAAATTAAGAAATGCGGGTTATCGTTTTGACGATAAGCCTCTTGATGAAAATTGTTCTTGTTACACGTGTAAAAATTTTTCTAGATCCTATCTTCATCATCTGCAACGTATTGGTGAAATGCTTGGGTCCCATCTGAATACTGTACACAATTTGCATTTTTATCAGACTCTCATGAAAGGTTTACGGCTGGCCATTGAATCCCGTCGCCTTGAAGATCACGTGAAAGAATTAGATTTCTTGGAGGATTAACGATTTCACGCGTCACGAAAATAGCGTGCTGCTGTTAGAATAGTGGAATTATTTAGATACCAGATGTCATTTATTAAACTTTTGGTCAATGTCATCTTTAGAATGAAGGAGAAAGAGTATGTTTGTATCAACAGCGTTTGCTCAAACCGCAGGTGGGTCGGCCGGGGGGATGGATATTATGGGGATGTTGCCTCTAGTTCTTTTATTTGTCCTTTTGTATTTTTTGATGATACGCCCTCAAGCCAAAAAGCAAAAAGAGCATAAAGCTATGTTAGGTGCCCTTGCGAAGGGGGATGAGGTAGTGGCTGGTGGTGGTGTTTTGGGTAAGGTCACCCATGTTGGAGAACAATTTGTAACGCTTGAGATTACTTCAGGTACTGAAATTGTTATTCAAAAACCGGCTGTTCAAACGGTATTGCCTAAAGGCACTTTGAAATCAGCGGCAAATTAATCATCCATTACTTTTTACGATGGAAAAGACAATTGATAACGAAATAGCAGAATTATGAACAGATATCCTCTCTGGAAGTACCTCATCATTGTTGTGGCTGTTCTCGCCGGTATTGTTTATACAATCCCTAATTTTTATGGTGAGTCGCCCGCTATTCAAGTCTCTCCTTTGCGCACGGGGGTGAAAGTTGACATAAAGTTGCTACAAAAGATCGATGACCTCCTCTCGGAGGAAGGCATCGTTGCGCAAGCATCTTACTTAGATAAAAATGGTGTAAAAGTACGTTTTGAAGATACTGATACCCAGTTGAAGGCCAAGGATACGATTCAAGGTGATTTAGGTAGGGAGTATGTCGTCGCGTTAAATCTTTTGCCTAATTCGCCATCTTGGCTGACTTCTCTCAACGCTCTCCCCATGTATCTTGGTCTTGATCTGAGGGGAGGGGTGCATTTTTTACTCCAAGTCGATATGCCCTCAGCATTACAACAAGCGCGAGAGAGTTACTTGCAGGATCTGCGCCAGGTAATGCGGTCGGAGAACATTCGATACTCGAAGATTTCCGTAGGTAAGACTTCAATTGATATAGAATTTAGGGATAAATCATTAAGAGATAAAGCGAGTGTAACGCTCGAGATTAAAGCGTCTGATTTGGCTTATTCGGCGGAAGACCGATCAAGCGTTGCTGTTCTTGTAGCTAAAATCAAGCCAGAAGTTGAAAAGCGAATCCAAGAATTTGCGTTGCAGCAAAATATCACCACCTTAAGAAATCGTGTCAATGAGCTCGGCGTTGCGGAACCGATTGTTCAGCAATCGGGAGCAGATCGTGTGGTTGTCCAGCTACCAGGTGTTCAGGATACAGCCAAGGCTAAGGATATTTTAGGACGTACTGCCACACTCGAAGTGCGGTTAGTCGATGAGGATAAAATGGATCCGGCAAGCTTACAGGCCGCGCAAGAAGGACGGATTCCCGCGGGTGATGATTTGATCTTTGATCGTCAAGGGACACCATATCTACTAAAAAAAGAAGTAATCTTGACTGGGGATCGAATATCTGATGCTCAACCTGGATTTGATAGTACGACGTCAGAGGCAGCCGTTCATTTGAGTTTAGACGGTCGTGGGTCCTCCATCTTTCAAATGACGACGCGAGAAAATGTGGGACGACGCATCGCGATGGTCCTAGTGGAGAAAGGTAGTGCCGAGGTTGTGACGGCACCCGTGGTGCGTGCAGAGATTCCCGGTGGTCGAGTGCAAATTAGCGGGAGTATGACGACAACTGAAGCACACGATACGGCGTTACTATTGAGAGCGGGAGCTTTAGCCGCACCCATGGAGATTATTGAAGAACGTACGGTGGGGCCTAGCCTTGGTGCGGATAATATCGAGAGAGGGTTCAAGTCAACCTGGATTGGGTTCGCTGCCTTAGCTCTCTTTATTGGCGTTTATTATGCGGTCTTTGGCGTTATTTCTGTTTTTGCGTTAAGTGTCAATATGATGCTTTTAGTGGCCATTTTGTCTATGTTGCAAGCGACACTGACCTTGCCCGGCATCGCTGCGGTCGCATTAACATTAGGTATGGCTATTGATGCAAATGTGCTCATCAATGAGCGTATCAGAGAAGAAATTAGAAATGGGACTACGCCACAGGCCGCGATATCCGCAGGTTATGAACGTGCTTGGGGCACCATTTTAGATTCCAATATTACGACGTTGATTGCCGGTATTGCACTATTCTTTTTCGGTACGGGCCCAATTCGAGGTTTTGCTGTCGTTCATTGCATTGGTATTTTGACGTCAATGTTTAGTGCCGTTTTTGTATCCAGAGGTGTCGTGAACTTCATTTATGGTCGTAAGAAGCGAATTGAAAGTCTTGCGATCGGGGATTCGGATTGGCACAAGAAAACGAGTTAGTGTCATGCTCAAAAAAGTAACTCACATTAGGAAAAGCTGTCATGGAGTTTTTTAAAATTCGTCGAGATATCCCGTTTATGCGCCATGCATTGGTGTTTAACGTTCTCTCTATTGCTATGTTCATGGTTGCAGTTGGTACGCTCACCATTAAAGGGTTGAACCTAGGGGTTGAGTTCACGGGGGGGACAGTCATGGAAGTAGGCTACTCTCAATCAGCTGATTTAACGCAAATCCGTAATACGCTGCAGTCTGGTGGGATGAACGAGCCCATGGTTCAGAGTTTTGGGGATTCAAAGACGGTATTGATTCGATTGCCGACTAAGCCAGAGTTATCTGGAGCGAAGTTATCTGAGCAAGTTTTCTTAATGCTCAAAGCAGATGATGAACAACTAGAGCTTCGGCGCGTAGATTATGTCGGTTCTCAAGTAGGTGAGGAGTTGGTTGAGAAGGGAGCGTTAGCGCTCTTGTTTGTTTCTTTAGGTATTGTGGCTTATTTGGCGTTTCGCTTCGAGTGGAAGTTCGGGGTTGCCGGCATTCTGGCAAATCTTCATGACGTAGTGATTATCCTAGGGTTTTTTGCTATGTTTCAGTGGGAATTTTCGCTGCCGGTTTTAGCAGCCGTATTGGCGATTTTAGGATATTCCGTAAATGAGTCTGTAGTCGTTTTTGACCGAATTAGAGAAAACTTTAGAAAAATGAGGAAAGCGACTGTTCGGGAGGTTATTAACAACGCAATCACACGTACGATGTCGCGGACTATTATTACGCATGGTAGTACTCAATTAATGGTTCTTTCCATTCTAATTTTTGGTGGTGAAACACTGCACTACTTTGCGTTAGCGCTGACGATTGGTATTTTGTTTGGAATATATTCCTCCATTTTTGTAGCCAGCCCACTCGTGCTTTGGCTGGGTATCAGTCGGGAAGATTTAATTAAGCCTGAGGTAAAGAAAGAGGAAGCCGTCGTCTAGGTAACTCAGCGGGCATACTTGGATTTTCTGGCGGTACACTTAGCGTCAATTTATATCTTGATGTACCAAACGGTGAGAGTTGAGAGTGGAATTAATTAGAGATATTTATTCGCTGGTTGTAAACCTTGATACGCATCTAGCCGCGGCAATTACAACGCATGGCAAGGCGACTTATTTTTTTCTATTTTTAATTATTTTTTGTGAAACGGGGTTAGTCCTTACTCCTTTTTTGCCAGGAGATTCACTACTGTTTTTAATCGGGGCGTTCGTTGCTAGAGGAGACCTTAGTTTTATTTTGATTACTAGTTCGTTAACGATGGCTGCCATTTTGGGAGACGCACTAAATTATTATCTTGGTAGTCTTTTTGGTCGAAGAGTGTTGATGACAGGAAAAATTCGATTTCTTAAGCAGGAGTACTTAGAACGGACTGAGGCTTTTTTTGAGAAATATGGGGCCAAAACAATAATAATTGCTCGATTTATACCTATTGTTAGGACCTATGCCCCTTTCGTGGCAGGTATTGCTCGGTACCCCTACGCGCAATTTTTAATGTTTAACGTGATCGGAGCCTTTATATGGGTCTTCTCTTTGGTAAGTATTGGATTCTACTTAGGGGACCTGCCATTTGTAGAGAACAACCTGACGGCTGTTATTTTCTTGATTATTTTATTGTCTATTGCTCCAGCGCTTATCGAGGTGATCAGAGAGCGATTAAAAAGGGAGCGGCTACGTAGCTAATTAGTTCTTAATTTTTTGGGCCAGCTGTTGAGCAATTCCCGTGTAGGACTGTGGGGTTAGATTAAGGAGGCGCTGTTTTGCGTCATCCGGAATATTCAGAGTTACAATAAAATTGTGCAAGCCTGACTTAGTGATACCACCTTGACCTCTTGTCAAATCTTTGAGTTGTTCATAGGCGTTTTCTATGCCATATTTCTTCATCACAGTTTGAACGGGCTCGGCGAGAACATCCCAGCATTGCTCAAGATCTTCGTTGAGTTTATTTAAATTGATGTCTAATTTTGATAGGCCTTTGAGGCATGAATCATAGGCAAGAAGTGCGTAACCCAATCCTACACCCATATTGCGCAGCACAGTCGAGTCGGTAAGGTCTCTTTGCCATCTTGAAATAGGTAATTTGCGACTAAGGTGATTCAATACTGCGTTCGATAGACCAAGGTTTCCTTCTGAGTTCTCAAAATCAATAGGGTTTACTTTATGCGGCATTGTTGAAGAGCCGATTTCGCCTGCTTTAACTTTTTGTTTGAAATAACCAATTGATATATAGCCCCATAAATCACGGTTCAGATCAATCAGTATCGTATTGATACGCATAAGACAATCAAATACTTCTGCAATGCCGTCGTGAGGCTCGATTTGAGTGGTGTATGGGATTGGGTCTAAGCCCAGCCCTTGAATAACATTGTTTGAGTGCGCCTCCCAGTCGTAGTCTGGGTAGGCGCTGAGGTGGGCGTTGAAGTTCCCAACGGCCCCATTCATTTTTCCCTGTAGGGTAGTTCGGGCCAAGGACGCCATTTGACGCTCTAGACGGTAGACCGTATTTGCTAATTCTTTTCCGAGCGTTGTGGGGCTGGCAGGTTGCCCATGCGTTCTGGAGAGCATGGGTATTTTGGCGTACTTCACGCTCAAATCAGCAAGGTTCGAAATTATTGTATCTATCTTGGGGATTAACACCTGATCACGAGCACCTTTAAGCATCAAGGCATATGACAAATTATTGATATCTTCTGAGGTGCAGGCGAAATGGATAAAAGGAGTTATAGGGTCAACATCCTCTTCTGCTTTCAAGACCTGACGTAGCCAGTATTCGACCGCTTTAACATCATGATTGGTAGTTTCTTCAATTTTTTTCACTGCCAACGCATCATCCAATGAGAAGTTTTGAACGAGTGAATTAAGTTTGTTGACCGAGCTTTTTGAAATGTCTTGAATCTCCTTTAAGTCTTTTGACTCTGAAAGAGACTTAAGCCATTCGATTTCCACTATTACTCGATATTTAATCAGAGCATATTCGCTAAAAAATTGAGCCAGTGATTGTGTTTTTGATTGGTATCGACCATCAATCGGACTGATTGCGGTTAGGGCTGATGAGTTTGCGGACATGGCTGAATTAAACAGATTTTTATTATTAAACAATACTTGATTTTAGCATGGTCCAATTCTCGATATGTCTGGATTTGATGTGTGATCTCGTTCTAAAGATCGTGGTTTGGAACACTTGAATCCGAGATGACGCCACCACCTAGACACACGTTTGATTCGTAAATGACGAGAGACTGTCCTGGCGTAACTGCCCATTGAGGTTCGGCAAATTGAACGTGACATCTCGATTCACTAACGTCCTTGATGGTGCACGCAGCGTCCTTTTGACGATATCGAGATTTTGCACCAAAGACCCACTGACTTGATGGCGTGTTTCCGGAAATCCAGTGGAGGTTTTGCGCATAAATATCTGGATTCTGAAGGAGGGAATGATCATGCCCTTGCACGACTACGAGTGTATTGTTCGCTACATCTTTTTGAGCGACATACCAAGGAAGCCCGTCGCCTCCTATTCCTAGTCCTTGTCGTTGCCCAATTGTATGAAACATCAGACCCTGATGAGCCCCAACAATTCGACCCTTTGGAGTTATTATGTTTCCAGGTTTTTCTGGCAAATAGCGTCCCAAAAAATCCTTAAACCGACGCTCTCCGATGAAGCAGATGCCAGTTGAGTCTTTTTTGTTATGGTTCGCTAAACCTAGGCGCTTTGCGATCGCTCTAACTTCTCTTTTATACATGTCGCCGAGAGGAAATAACGTTTTAGACAGTTGTTCTTGGTTGAGTCTATATAAGAAATAGCTTTGATCTTTGGTACCGTCCTCAGCTTTTAACAGTTCAAAAAGTCCGTTGCGCTCCCTCAGTCGTGCATAGTGTCCAGTAGCTATTTTGTCAGCGCCAAGCTTTATTGCATGCTCTAAGAATGCCTTGAATTTTATCTCCGAGTTGCAAAAAACATCTGGGTTAGGTGTTCGGCCGCATGCGTACTCATTTAGGAATTCATTAAATACACGGTCCCGATATTCTTTGGAAAAGTTAACGGTTTCGATATCAATTCCTAATGTTTCTGCAACTGAGACCGCATCAATTAAATCCTCTCTGGAGCTACAATAACTTTCATCATCATCGTCTTCCCAGTTTTTCATGAAGACTCCAGTCACCTCATGTCCTTGCTCTTTGAGTAGCCAAGCAGCTATAGCGGAGTCAACCCCCCCAGAGAGGCCAATAACAATTTTATTGTTCATAGCGTTAATCTCACATTCAGGGGCGAATGACACTCAGCGGAAATAAGCCCCCGTCTAAGTAATCGTTGATACTGCTGAGCACAAGTGGGCTTCTAAGTGTATCTGTTGCGTTTTTTATTTCTTCGTGGGTTAACCACATGGATCGTATAATCCCAGTATCTAGAGTTCTTTGAGGGAAAAATTCTCCTATATCACCAGAGAATGAAATTCTAAGGTAGGTTAAATCGTTATCGTTTGTTTTTTTGTTCCAAAGTTGTATTCCTGTAGTGAATTTTGGCTCAAAGCTGAACGCGGTTTCCTCTAGAACTTCTCGTTTGATCGCTTCAATGAGTGTCTCTCCGGCCTCTAAATGTCCAGCAGGCTGGTTGAGCTTAACACCTTCACTCGTGTTCTCCTCGACAAGCAAGAATCTGCCATCTCTCTCTACTATGGCAGCTACTGTAACATTCGGTTTCCAGATCATGTCTTACTCTTTAAAAATATGTAAATTGTGCGGTTTAGACCGAGTTTTCTATGCAACTCTTGCGCGACGAGTTTATTCGAAAACAATCGATCTAACATTTACGTCGACTCTAACTCAAGCGCCATTTTTCACAATTTCTTCGTAGGCCGGTAGCGTTAAGAACTCCGCAAAATCATCATCGAGAGTAAGATTTTCAAACATCTTGGCCCCCTCCGGATATCGCCCATTTTGATAATTGGATCCAAGCATGTCTTTAATTTTTTCTAACTCTTCGGGAATGAGGCTGCTGAATAATTCTTTTGTAACTTTTCTGCCATCCTGTAGGACGCCTAAAGGGCTGCGTATCCAGTGCCATATTTGTGCCCGAGAGATTTCAGCGGTCGCAGCATCTTCCATTAGGTTAAAGATTGGAACGCAACCGGTGCCGGCAATCCAAGCCCCTATATATTGGATGCCAATATTAATGTTAGCTCTTAAGCCAGCCTCAGTGATTGGTCCATCGGGTTTGAATTCAATGAGGTCGCTGGCCGATATGCTCACATCCGGCCGTTGTTTACTGATTTGGTTCGGCGTTGTCATGACTTTGTCGAAGGCATCTTGCGCAATCTTTACGAGTCCTGGATGCGCTACCCAGGTACCATCATGACCGTCATTGACTTCTCTTTCTTTATCTGTCCTGACTTTGTCTATGGCTGCTTGGTTAGAAGCTTCATCATTTTTTATTGGAATCTGTGCAGCCATCCCACCCATCGCAAAAGCACCTCTTTTATGACAGGTTTTAATGAGTAAGAGTGAGTAAGCACGCATGAATGGGCTCGTCATCGTCACGACATTACGATCTGCAAGAATGAAATTTTCTTGATTTCTGAATTTTTTGATGCAACTAAAAATATAGTCCCATCTGCCACAGTTAAGCCCTGCTGAATGCTCTCTTAGCTCGTATAAAATCTCATCCATCTCAAATGAGGCCATTATCGTTTCAATTAAAACGGTTGCTTTTACGCTCCCTTGGGGGATGCTAATCTCATTTTGGCTGAAGACAAAGACTTCGTTCCATAGTCTGGCTTCGAGATGTGACTCCAGCTTAGGAAGGTAAAAATAAACCCCGGAATTTTGTGCAACACGCTCTTTTGCGTTGTGAAAGAAATACAGGCCAAAGTCAAATAATGAGCCAGACATTGCTTCCCCATCAACTAGCACGTGTGCTTCTGATAGATGCCATCCGCGTGGTCTTATTAGTAAGGTCGCTGTATCCTTATTAAGTGCGTATGACTTCCCGGCAGCATTAGTAAAACTGATCGTTTTGCGCACGGCGTCCCGCATATTTATCTGACCTGATACTTGGTTGTCCCAAGTTGGAGTGTTGGAGTCCTCAAAGTCCGCCATGTACATTTTCGCACCAGCGTTTAAGGCATTAATCACCATCTTCCTGTCGGTCGGTCCGGTAATCTCTGTTCTTCGGTCTTGAAGGTCTTGGGGAACAGATGCTACGACCCAATCGTCTTCACGAATGGCTCTAGTTTCCGGAAGGAAATCGGGTAATTTCCCAGCATCAAGCTCGTCTTGCCGAGTGACTCGGCGTTCAATTAATTCTTGTCTTGTTTTATCAAAGTTTCGATGTAATTTGGCTAGAAACTCAAGTGCTTCAGCAGTTAAAATTTCAGCGTATTCGGATTTGTATGCTCCAGATATCGTTACTCCATTTGGGCAAGGGTATTGTTGACTCATTATTGCTCTCCAGTGTGAATTTTGACGCGCAGCGTCATAATTTCATATTATGAAAATTAGTTTTACTCTAAATAAAATTATACCTAATTCATTCATTAATATTTACTTGGATTAAATAAAAAACGGCAACCGAAGTTGCCGTTTTGTGATGCTCTGTGAGAGGAAATATTTTTTATTCTCTAGTCACCCTCTTTAATGTTTGAAGCTTGCTTGCCCTTGGGTCCTTGAGTTACCTCGAAGGCTACTTTTTGTCCTTCTTTGAGGGTTTTGAACCCATTCATTTCAATTGCTGAGAAGTGAGCGAAAAGATCTTCACTACCATCGTCAGGTGTAATAAAACCAAAACCCTTAGCGTCATTGAACCATTTTACTGTACCAGTTGCCATACCCCTAATCCTCAAATTTTTTATAAATAAAGCCGTTAGGCTGTCCGGGTTTGTTTAAACTCGGCCCCTCCAAAAATTCGTAAGAAATAGATTAATGGTGACGCGAATAAAAACACCTTGTTAACTTTTTAGGCGATTCCTCAGTCGAAGTCAAGCAACTTTCAGGGTCTTTTGATGTCGGACTTACTGCAGTGGTCAATGACTGTGGAAAATGTTGCATTGCACTCAATGTATTTGTTAAGTTATAGCTTGATGTTTAAACTGCCACGTAGAAAATTTGGGGTTATACTTCTGACATTAAAAATTTAAGGATTTAGGTTGTGAGCAATCAGCAAATCGATGCACATTTAGTGGCAGAAAAAGCCAAGATTAAACGACCGAAGCTATACAAGGTTATGTTGCTCAACGATGATTACACGCCCATGGAATTTGTCGTGATGATCCTCCAAAAATTTTTTTCGATGTCGGGGGAGCAGGCCACTCAAGTTATGCTAAAGGTGCATCGCGATGGCTTCGGGGTGTGCGGGATCTTCGTAAAAGATGTGGCAACAACTAAATTGGAGCTCGTGGCTGGGTTCTCGCGTGAACATCAACACCCACTACAATGCACTATGGAGGAAGTATGATCGCCCAGGAACTTGAAGTTAGTCTCCACATGGCATTTATGGAGGCTCGTGAAAAAAAACACGAATTTATTACTGTGGAGCATCTACTACTTGCGATGCTTGACAACGCATCAGCACTCGAGGTCTTAAAGGCGTGTGGGACCAACCTTGAAGAGTTAAAGAAATTACTGGTAGATTTCATTGAAGAGCATACCCCATTGATTGTGGATGAGGCTTCAGAGACACAACCAACTCTTGGGTTTCAACGAGTGATTCAGCGTGCAATTCTTCATGTGCAGTCTTCCGGTAAAAAAGAAGTTACAGGCGCTAATGTATTGGTCGCTATATTTGGCGAAAAAGATTCTCATGCGGTTTATTTCTTACATGAAAAAGGCGTGACTAGGTTGGATGTTGTGAATTTCATTGCGCACGGCATTGCTAAAGAAGGAGATGTGAGTGCAGACGAAAAAAAGGATAGTTCAGAAGCTGAGGAATCAGAGAACCAAAATGGGAAAAAACCAGAAAGTGCTCTCGCCAGTTACGCTGTTAATTTGAATGAGTTGGCGGTGCAAGGCAAGATTGATCCTTTAATTGGACGCGATATGGAGTTAGAACGTGTTGTACAGATTTTATGCCGCCGCCGAAAAAACAACCCTTTACTTGTCGGTGAAGCCGGGGTGGGAAAAACAGCGATAGCTGAGGGTTTGGCGCGTCGGATTGTTGAAGGTGAAATCCCTCCTATTTTAGAAAATTCCGAAGTATTTTCCCTCGATATGGGTGCATTATTGGCAGGCACCAAGTACAGAGGTGACTTCGAACAGCGGCTTAAGGCGGTTCTCAAACAACTCGAAAAACAACCAAATTCAATTTTATTTGTGGACGAAATTCATACTATTATTGGAGCAGGTTCGGCTTCTGGTGGCACGCTTGACGCGTCGAATTTATTGAAACCAGCTTTATCATCCGGACAGCTTCGTTGTATCGGAGCGACCACCTATAATGAATATCGCGGCATTTTTGAAAAGGATCATGCGTTGTCAAGACGTTTTCAAAAAATCGATGTTGGGGAACCATCTGTTACAGAGACCGTATCCATCCTAAGAGGGCTTAAGTCAAGGTTTGAGGAGCATCATCAGGTTCGGTATACCGTGAATGCTCTTACCGCTGCAGCTGAATTGTCGGCGCGGTTTATCCACGATAGGCACTTGCCGGACAAGGCAATTGATGTGATTGATGAGGCGGGTGCTGCGCAGCGTATCGCCGTGGGCAAGAAGAAAAAGAAGGTGATCGGAAAGTCAGAGATAGAGGAAATCATAGCTAAGATCGCGCGAGTTCCGTCTCAAAATGTGTCCAACGATGACCGATCGAAACTCAAGACTCTAGACCGAGACCTTAATGCTGTGGTCTTTGGCCAGGAAAGAGCTATAGACGCTTTATCCTCAGCCATTAAAATGGCTCGTAGTGGTTTGGGTAATCCTCGTAAGCCTGTCGGAGCATTTTTATTCAGCGGCCCGACTGGTGTTGGTAAAACTGAAGTAGCACGTCAGTTGGCGTATACGCTTGGTATTGAGTTGGTTCGGTTTGATATGTCTGAGTATATGGAGCGACATGCAGTATCTCGATTGATCGGTGCCCCACCTGGGTATGTTGGATTTGATCAGGGCGGATTGCTGACGGAGGCCGTAGGTAAACAGCCTCATTGTGTATTGCTTTTGGATGAGATTGAAAAAGCACATCCAGACATCTTCAATATCCTGCTCCAAGTCATGGATCATGGGACACTGACGGATAATAACGGCCGAAAGGCTGACTTCCGGAATGCGATCATCATTATGACAACCAACGCTGGAGCTTCTGAACTGTCAAAAAACACCATGGGTTTCACTGAAGGGGTATCAGCCGGAGACGAGCTCGCTGAGATAAAGCGGCAGTTTACGCCTGAGTTTAGAAATCGCTTAGATTCCATTGTTTCCTTCGGGCCATTGTCCCAAGCGATTATTTTGAAGGTCGTAGATAAATTTCTGATGGAGTTAGAGCATCAATTGCAGGAAAAAAAGGTTGACGCAACATTTACTCCAAAGTTACGCGAGTATCTCGGTCGGAAAGGTTTTGATCCTTTAATGGGTGCTCGGCCTATGGCTAGGCTCATCCAAGATACAATTCGTCGTGCTCTAGCAGACGAATTGCTGTTTGGTAAGCTGTCATCGGGCGGTGATGTAGAGATAGATCTAGATGATAATGAAGAGATACTGATCCAAATAGCGAGCGAGAAATCGGGTCAGACGGTTACAGCTTAGTGGATGAAATCTCTATATTTAATCGGTAGCAATGGGCCGTGATGGATCTAAGATCCACTCACTCCAAGAGCCTGGGTAGAGCTTCGAATTCCTAAGCCCAGCCACTTCCATTGCGAGCAGATTATGGCAAGCCGTAATGCCTGACCCACATTGATGAACGATGGTTTTTTCTAAGTTGCCTTCCATTATTCCTTCAAAGGTTTTCTTTAGGTCTTTTGCATCAAGAAATTTACCTGTACTGCTAAGATTATTTTTAAAGAATCGATTGATAGCTCCTGGGATATGTCCTGCAACTCGGTCAATGCTTTCATTTTGGCCATGGAATCTGTCATTTGATCTTGCGTCAACGATTAAAGTCTGTTTGTCATTCAGATGTTGCAATATAAAATCAGCGTCAACAAAGATGTCCTTCATTTTTGGTTCAAAGACCTCGCTAGTGTTCGGAGTAGGGGTATCTAATACCAGAATGCCTCCTTGGTTAACCCAATTCTGCAGGCCTCCATTGAGTACCGCGACAGCATCATGCCCGAGCCATTTAAGCAAACACCATAGCCGCGAGGCATATGCGCCCCCTGCATCATCGTATGCGATTACCTGAGTATTCTGGGCGACACCGCATACGCTTAGCCAATTGGTAAATGCTGAAATTTCGGGAAGAGGGTGACGGCCGTTTTTGCCGTTTGGTTTTTGAGAAAGAGAGTCATCCATCGAGGCAAATAGAGCATTCGGAAGATGGCCTTCTTGATAACTCTTTATCCCGTATTCTGGGTCGGTTAGTTCATGACGACAGTCAAAAACCAGTGTGTTTTTTTTGGCGATTATGGATTGCAGCTTGTCGTATTCAATAAGGGTGGAGTACATAGTCTGAACCGTGTTGGAAGTTATGTATTGCATGTCGTTAGTACGACTTTATATTCGGATGCGGTGGATAAACCATGATGTGCTCCGCGTGAGATAATTAATATAACAAATTAAGCCTAATTCCATATTATGACAAAAGCTAAAGAAAAATTGACGTTTGAGATTGCACTTGCTGAACTCGAAGTGATCGTTGAGAAGATGGAAGACGACGATACAACATTGGAAAACTCCCTTTCCTTTTATAAACGAGGCGTTGAATTGTTGCAGTTTTGTCAAAAAGAACTAGAAGTAGCTCAACGAGAAGTCAGTGTGCTTGAAGCGGGTATATTAAAAAAATTCGAAGGCCTTGATGAGTCCTAACCTCTTTGATCAATGGAGACAGGGTGTTGTGGATCAGGTAGAGCGGCGTTTAGACCAATGTTTGCCGCATAGCGGTCATGTTCCGACTGTTTTACATGAGGCGATGCATTACGCGGTTAAAAGTCCTGGTAAACGTATCCGGAGTTTGATTGTGTGTGCTGCTGCAGACTTATTCGGGTGCGATGTCGAGCGTGCGGTGCATAGCGCCGTAGCTCTTGAACTTATTCACGCGTACTCACTTGTTCATGACGATTTGCCTTGCATGGACGATGACGACCTTAGACGAGGGCAGCCGACTGTGCACGTGGCATTTGATGAGGCAACGGCAATGCTTGTGGGAGATGCTCTTCAGCCATTAGCCTTTAATGTGCTCGCTACCCAAGATACAACCATCAGTCCAGAGACTCGATTACAACAAATTCAGCTGTTATCTGAGGCAGCCGGTTCGCTAGGTATGGTCGGGGGGCAGGCGATTGATCTGGCCCAGGTTGGGTTGAGGATGAGTCAGGCAGAGTTAGAGTTGATGCACTCTAAAAAAACTGGAGCTCTGTTTCTAGCTAGTGCTGAGATTGGTGCCTTGTGTGGCTTAGCATATGAGGAGTCGTATCAGGGGTCCTTGCGTGGTTGTGCTCGTGATTTAGGATTGGGTTTCCAAGTGATTGATGACATACTCGACGCAAGTTCACCCTCGGAAGTTTTAGGAAAGTCTGCTGGTAAAGATCTGAGGGATAACAAACCTACCTACGTAACTTCTTTTGGATTGATTCGTGCTCAAGAGTTAGCGCGTGAGCTTGCGGAACGTACAGAAGAGAATTTGTTGTGCCTTCCACGAAGTGGTGGGTACTTACGTGAGATTGCTAAACTCGTCTTTAATCGTGTTTATTAGAAAGACTGCCGGTGGATATGTACCAATTACTTAAGACGATCAACACTCCTCAGGACGTGAGAGCACTTGATAAAAAAGAGTTGAGTAAACTTGCTATTGAGTTGAGAGAATTTATTATTGATAGCGTTTCTAAGACTGGTGGCCATCTCGCATCTAATTTAGGAACAGTGGAGTTAACTGTTGCGCTTCATTATGTTTTTGATACACCCAAGGATAGACTGGTTTGGGATGTAGGACACCAAACTTATGCGCATAAAATCCTCACTGGTCGCCGTGACCAGATGGCTACTCTGAGAAAATTTGGAGGTATTGCTGGGTTCCCAAGTCGAGAAGAAAGTGAATATGACAGTTTTGGCACGGCGCATTCTAGTACTTCGATCAGTGCGGCTTTAGGAATGGCGGTTAGCGCGCAATTGAGGGGTGATGAGAACAGGGTCGTGGCGATTATCGGAGACGGGGCCATGTCGGCGGGTATGGCATTTGAGGCGCTTAATAATGCCGGTGCTATGGATGCAAACATTCTTGTTGTTCTCAATGACAATGATATGTCTATTTCAGAGAATGTCGGAGCACTGAATAATTATCTAGCTAGACTTTTATCTGGTCGTTTTTATTCTGCGGCCTGGAAGGCTGGAGAGACAGTATTTAAAAAAATTCCTCCAGTTATTGAATTAGCGCGGCGTGCCGAGGAGCATGTGAAAGGCATGGTTATGCCTGGGACTCTATTCGAAGAGTTCGGGTTTAATTATATTGGCCCAATTGATGGACATGACTTAGATGTTCTATGTGCGACGTTACGTAACTTGCGAAAACTTGAAGGGCCTCAATTTCTCCATGTCGTCACAAGAAAAGGGAAGGGTTATCAGCGCGCTGAAGAAGACGCTATTCTTTATCACGGAGTAGGCAAATTTGATCCGCCAGAAGGGATTCAACCAAAATCGAGTCAGAATCAAACCTACACCCAAGTATTTGGTCAATGGCCTGTCTCTTATACACATCTCCGAGCCCACGAGACAGGCAGAAATCTCG
>CAJXOL010000024.1 GCA_913057675.1 uncultured Pseudomonadota bacterium
GACAGATGGCATCCCTATTGGCGTTAAAGACAACATCTATACCGCTGGTATTCCCACTGAAATGGGCTGCTGTTTGTACCAAAATTATGTGCCAGAAAAGTCTGCGGATATAGTGAAGAGAATTGAGAAATCTGGTGCATTTGTTTTCGGTAAAACAGTTACTACGGAGGCAGCTTTTATGATGCCGTCCAAAACCCGCAACCCATGGAATGTTCAACATACGCCCGGTGGTTCCTCCAGTGGGTCTGCTGCTGCCGTCGCGGCCGGATTTGTCCCAGGCGCAGTGGGGACTCAAACAAATGGCTCAATTATTCGACCCGCTGCTTATTGCGGTGTCGTTGGGTACAAAATGACAAGAGGACTAATCGGATTAACCGGGATTATGCCTTTTTCACCGATGTTCGATCAGCCAGGCGTGTTTGCCAGAAGCGTTGCCGACTCTGCGTTACTAGCATCTAGCTTTGCCGGCCCTCGTGCTGGCATATCGCCAAATGCTTCACCTCTTAAGAATGCGCCTAGGTTGGCTGCAGTGAGATCGCCCTCTTGGTATCTCGCTGCGCCCGAGGCCAGAACTCAATTTGCATCTGATATTTCGCGACTCAGAAATGCTGGCGCGTCTGTAGATGTCATCGAGCTTCCTGGTGAGTTTGACCGTGCGCACAAAGTGCATAGAACAATTATGCTTTATGAGGCTGCACGTGTCTCGAGAGCGGTAAGAGGTGAATTCCGAGGCTACTTCTCGGATTTTCTAATTCATGCTCTGGAAGAAGGAGATCGTGTTACTGAAACCCAGTTTAGGGATGCGGTCAAGAAAAAGAATGCCCTGCAAAATAGTTTTGCTTCTTTTATGGACCGAGGTTATTCAGCAGTTATTACTCCTCCAGCAACCGGAGAAGCCCCTGATTCGCTTCATGTGACTGGTGACCCTAGTTTTTGCTCGATTTGGACGTTAATTGGTGCTCCTGCCATTACTATACCTACCGGCTTGGGCCCTCGCGGATTGCCTTTGGGGCTACAAATAATAAGTGCAGTTGATGAGGATAATTACCTTTTGGCAACCGCAGCCTGGTGCGAAAGACATTCTCCATTTAAAGGTCTTAGTTCTTAGGGTTTTGTTTCGGCTAGATTTGACCTGATCTTTCGAAGACCTTCTTATAAAACTTAGGGTCTAGAAGAATTGCACTCCAACTATGACTGGCGAACATAAAAACTATAGCAAAGTACTACGGGAAGAGATTGTCTCGTGTCTGAGTCAGGATCAGCAAAGCTTTAGAAAACAGCTTAACCAGGTAATTGCGAAACAAAATCATACTGATCAGTCGGTCGATCTTGAGTTACTACGCTCAAAAATAACTGCATCAGTTACTAAAGCTCGTAATCGAAAAAATAGAATTCCGAATATCTCTTTTATGGACAAGCTTCCGGTTGTAGAGAGGCGAGATGAGATAGAGCGCCTGATTGTTGAGCATCAGGTCGTTATTTTGTGTGGAGAAACAGGCTCCGGAAAGACTACACAGTTACCTAAAATGCTGCTGGAAATTGGTCGAGGCGTATGTGGACAAATTGCGCACACCCAACCAAGAAGAATTGCGGCTCGCTCGGTGGCAACTCGAGTGGCGAAGGAGCTGAACTCGGAAATTGGAGACCTTGTTGGCTATCAGGTTCGCTTCTCCGATCGATCTAGCCCGAAGAACCTCATTAAGGTCATGACGGATGGAGTTTTGCTTGCAGAGACGCAAACCGATCGATATTTGTCTCGTTACGATACGATTATTATTGACGAGGCGCACGAAAGAAATCTTAACGTCGATTTTCTGTTTGGATACTTAAAGCGATTATTGAAGAAGAGACCTGATCTAAAGTTAATTATTACTTCCGCGACTATTGATGCGGAGAAGTTTTCATCTCATTTCGGTCATGCGCCAGTTATTGAGGTGTCAGGTCGGTTGTATCCTGTGGAGATACGTTATCAGCCTCCGGGTGATGAGGGTGTCCTCGAAGATGCGGAAAATCTATACGATGCCTTGAGTCGAGTAATGGAAGATATTGACGTTGCGCAAGGGGATGGAGATGTGCTGGTCTTTCTGCCTGGCGAGCGTGAAATTAGACATGCTCTTGAGTGGATCAACAAGAATTTTCTATCTAAGTTGAGGCGCTCTAAATGGGAAGCTTTGCCACTATATTCAAAGCTGTCTATTCAAGATCAAAATAAAATTTTTGCACCTTCCCATAACAGGCGGGTAATACTCACGACCAATATAGCCGAAACGTCACTAACAATCCCTAAGATACAATACGTCATTGATTCTGGGCTGGCACGTGTTAAGCGATATAGCTACCGGAATAAGGTGGAGATGTTACAGGTCGAGAAAGTGTCACAGGCATCTGCCAATCAGCGCGCCGGCAGAAGTGGCCGAGTGATGAATGGCGTCTGCGTGAGGTTATATTCTGAGGTTGATTTTGATCAGCGCCTCGTGCACTCTGAGCCGGAAATTTTAAGATCATCATTAGCTTCAGTGATTCTCAGAATGGCAGTTTTTGGTCTCGAAGCGCCAGAAAAATTTCCTTTCATTGACTCCCCAATACCAAGAGCGCTCGCAGATGGGTATCAGTTGTTAGAGGAATTAGGAGCGATTGATCGGGAACGTCAATTGACAGGCATTGGTAGAAAACTTGCACGTATACCTGTCGACCCGAGAGTTGCACGCATGATTCTGGCAAGTAGCGAGTTTGGATGTCTTGATGAGGTATTGAAGTTGGCTTCAGGCCTGTCAGTACAGGATCCTAGAGAGAGAGAGTTTACTTCAGCTGGCGCGCCTACGCTGAATGGGGGTGCAGAAAACAAATCCGATTTCTCATCATTATTAGACGTTTGGAATTGGTTTCGAGATGTGTTCGAAAAAAAACCAGGGAAGAAACAGTTAAAAGAATTGTGTCAGCGCAGGCATTTGTCACTGGTGCGAATGTTCGAGTGGCGTGAACTTTACCATCAGCTGAAATCGATGTCCGTGGAGATGGGATTTAAAATTAACGGTCAGCCGAGTAAGAGATCCGATATTCACCGAGCATTATTGACTGGGTTGTTGGGAAATATTGGATTTCGAGGTGATGAGAAGGGAATTTATCACGGAGCTCGAGGTATTAAATTTCAGATACACCCCAGCTCTGATTTGAGGGCTGGGAAATCTAAATGGATCATTGCTTCTGAGTTAGTTGAGACATCACGGTTGTATGCGCGTTGCGTTGCTGAAGTTGACGTTCTCTGGATTGAGCCATTGGCTAAGCATCTCACGCACTCAAGTTACCATGAGCCACGATGGTCAAAAGCCACAGGAAATGTAGTGGTGACAGAGCGAGTGACATTGTATGGTTTAGTGATTGTTCCCAGACGGCAGGTGAGTTATGGCCCCCTTAATATTAGGGAAGCTCGGGAAATATTCATCCGCAGTGCTCTAGTTCAAGGTGAGGTAAAAAGTCCACCAACGTTCTTAAAATACAATCTAGACTTAATTGAATCGTTAGAAGCCGTTGAGGCAAGATCTAGACGTTACGATCTGCTTGTGGATGACTCTGTGTTGTACTCGTTTTTTGAGAGCAAGGTCCCTGAAAATATATGCAGTTGGGTCGACTTTGAGAAATGGCGCAAGCAAGTGGAAGAGAAAGATCCCAAGTGCTTATATCTGACAAAAGCGCTTTTAGTTAGAAAAGACATCGAATCCGAAACATTTGAGCTATATCCTGATTTCGTAATTATGAATGGATATGAGTTCAAGCTTGATTATCGTTTTGAGCCAGGCCACATTTTGGATGGAGTGACCATCAAGATCCCGATTGAAATGCTTAACAAAATAGATCAAGTTCGAGTTGAGTGGCTTGTGCCGGGTTTGATTCGGGAGAAAGTAGCTGAGGTTATTAAAGGCTTACCAAAGTCTATTAGGAGAAAAATATTTCCGATCAAAGCGTTCGTTGACGACATTGTCGGCGATTTAAACCCAAAATCCATCTCACTGTACGATTTGATTATTAAATTCATTAATACGTCCTCCGGAGAATTGGTGACCCGTGAAATCGTAAATGAGAACGAATTGCCTAATCATCTCCGGATGAACTTTTCAATTGTAGATGAAGACGGTCTCGATATTGATTCGGGTCGGAATTTAGGTGGACTTAGGAAAAAACTTGGCGTTAAGGCAACTGAGACGTTCACAGCTCAGACAACTAAAGAGTTCAATAAAATAGGATTGAAAACCTGGAGCTTTGGGGATCTCCCCGAAATTATTGAAATGTCTATTCAAGGTAAAACTGTGGTTGGATTTCCTTGCCTTAAAGATGAGAAAGATTCAGTGTCTATTGTCCTTGCCGATACAGAGATAGAAGCAGACCTCATTTCAAAGAAGGGCATTCAGCGCCTGTTTCAATTAACAATGAAAGACCAATTTAAATTTATTTCTAAAGGTTGGAGTGAGCTTTCCCATATGTCACTTCAATATTCGATGCTGCTCAATGAGGCAGGTGTCACGTCTGGTGGTTCTTCGGTTCAGCATAGGTTGAGCGATGAGTTAATAGCAGCGACCAGTGCGCGTGCAATTTTTTTTGATGGCGAGTTGATTCGTACTCAGAAAGATTTTGTGGAGTCGGTGAAAAAAGCAAAGCCCAGAATTGTCGTTGTTGCGAACGAAATCAATCAGATTGTGATCACGATATTTCGGTTGTATGCCAAGGTTCGCGCGAGCCTTAGTTCTGATAAATTATTGAAGTCGAAAAATTTTAAAAAAAATATCAAAGAACATCTCGATTCATTATTGCCCCCGGATTTTATTGCGAATACACCATATGGTTATTTAAAACATTACCCGCGCTATTTAGAATCCATCTATTGTCGCATCGAAAAGGTGCGGTCTGATCCGAGTCGAGATGAGTCTTGGCAGAGCCAGATATCAATATTTGAAGAGCAGATAGACAAGTCAGTCGAGCTTAGTGTAAGTCCTCAGCAGAGGCGAAAACTTATTGAGGTTAGATGGTCACTAGAAGAATTACGAGTATCTTTATGGGCGCAGCAACTTAAGACCCTGTATCCGGTGTCCTTCAAGCGAATTGAAAAGTCTATTGTTGAGTCGCTTGTTGAAACTTGAACATAAGTACATACATATATTACATATTGCGTGGTTACAAATGATGAAAAATAAATTACTAAATCTTTTTGTGCTTGGTTTTGCTCTGGGTTCTAATTTTTTTTGGATGCCCGCATATACCGCTGAATTCGTTGTCCTTGGTGATATGCCGTACGGCACTGAGGTTAAAATTGAGGAGAGCTATCGCAAGTTGATAACACAAATTAATAAAGAATCTGTCGGTTTTGTGGCGCATCTTGGAGATATTAAGAGCGGCTCTACGCTTTGTTCCGATGAAGCATACGACCGTCAGAAGGCTCTCTTCTCAATGTTTGTAGCACCGTTGATCTATACACCCGGAGATAATGAATGGACCGATTGCCATCGAAAGAGCAATGGCGGATATGATCCATTGGAGCGACTTCAAAAGCTAAGACAGGTTTTCTTTGATTCGGCTTATTTTGATAGAAATGCACTTTTAGAATTGGATGTTCAGGGGAGGGTGGATGGAAGGTTCCCTAACTTTGTTGAAAATCAAATGTGGGTCTTTTCTGAAACGCTATTTGTGTCGGTACATATCGTGGGGAGTAACAACAATATGGAATCCGGAACTCCAGCCGGCGCGTACGAATTCTCTCTTAGAGAGAGGGCAAATACACATTGGATTAAACAAGCATTTGACCGGCTCGAGAGTGAGAAAATACGTGATATTGTTGTCCTGTTTCACGGGGATCCATTTGTAGACTGGATGATGCCTGAGCCGTCATTAATGCATCCCGGATTTTCTCAGACGATAAGGTCAGTACTGTTTGGAATGGCGCATAAAACGGAAAAAAATGTTCTGATTGTCCATGGCGATACGCATAGGTATCGGTGGGATCAACCGTTCTTGGTCAACGGATCTAGCCGGAGCAATGTGTCTCGCTTGGTTGTTCCGGGAGCTAGAGATATGCGCGCAATAAAAATCAGTATTCAACGAGAGCGAGATAATTATTATCGGCTTGAAATGATTGAGTAGGTAGCTCGCTTGGTTAAGTCAGGAACAGGTTAATTACATTTTCCGTTGCATTTGATTGCTCTTTGAGCGCAATTGATGTCACTGAAGTTGTTTTTTACCGAAAAGCTATAGTGACCTCCGGAGTGGAAGGCTCCAGCACTATTACATTGCAAACGTTTGGTGACATAAATAGGGGCAGTAAGCCACGTTACGTTGGCGCAGCCGGGACTCCCAGTGCCAAATTGAAGGCCTAGCTGATATGTCCCGCAGAATCCGGAACGATGCATTACGTCTCCTTCAATTTGCCAGTGACCATCTCCTTTTAACCAAGCCTTAATTGCCCCAAAATCAAAATCTGCGCGAGCATCCTGCGCCCCACCTAAATTACTGGTTAATCTAGCTTCTGAAGACAGTAAGCGAACTTCCTCAGCAGAGAAAGCAAATGAGAAACCCATCATTAAAATGCTTAATAAAAATATACGCGTCGTTATATGTCTCATACGAATCAATCTATCATGAAAAAAAAACCGTTACCAGTACATTGAAATAACTGTTCTAAAATCTTATTACTAATAATATATTCAAACACATCTTTTGGTCCTCTAAATGCGGAGGAAATAGATTTTGGTCTACTATATATACGGTAAGGTTAAAATTGACTTCTTTGGGAGCTTTTGGAGGGGGAATCCATTTTGTTTGATTCTGTAGTATTTAGCCTCTGGAGGTATTCAGTGTGATCTCTCAACATACATACACTGCTCTGGGAGACCGGGCTGTACTTATTGAGGTCAAATCTGGAGTTTCAGAAGAGGATGATTCGATGTCCGCTGCTGCGCTAGCTCGAAAGATTAAAGCTTATAAGCTTAAAGGTATAACTGATATCGTACCGGCATTTTCCCGAATTGCGATTCATTACGACCCAAATATGTGGGTTTCATCTTCCCTCTCTCCATTTGAGACTATCGTCCAGTATTTGGAGAAAAATTTAGTCACGGAAGATCCCATATTGATTGCAACGAAACCCCAATTAATACGTATTCCTGTTTGTTACGATCTAAAGATGGGTTTGGATTTATCGGATATCTCTTTGACGTTAGGAGTTTCTATCGATGATGTAATTAATTTACATCAATCTGCTGTTTATACCGTGGGAGCGATTGGGTTTGCTCCAGGATTTGCCTATCTTGAAGGTTTAGACCCTGCATTAAAAATTCCACGTCGAGATGCGCCGCGCACCCGAGTTCCGTCTGGAAGCGTTGCCATTGCTGCTGGTTATAGCGGGATTTATCCATCAACCTTGCCGGGTGGGTGGCATATTTTGGGTAGAACACGCAGGAGTTTTTTTCAAAAGGAAGGTGATTTCGGGTCATTGTTGAGCGTTGGAGATCAAGTTAAGTTCGAGATAATTTCCGTTGAGGCATATGAGGCGATAGAAAGTGACTTTTGAGCACTAATTATTCAGCTTCAATTGATGTTGTGAAGCCAGGAGTGCTGACGACTATTCAGGATAGAGGTCGAGTGGGTTGGCAGGATCATGGGGTTTCTGTTTCTGGGGCGGCAGACTTAAATGCCATGCTTGTTGCTAATGCTTTAGTGGGAAATAGACCAGGTGCACCAATCATAGAGTTTGTGATGATTGGTCCTACTTTGGTGTTTTCGTGCGATTGTGTTGTCGCATTCAGTGGGGCTGATTTCTCGTTTAACATTGACGGAAGTGCGATACCCCTCGGGCGTCCAGTATTGATCTATGCGGGAGCTACGGTAACAGGTGGCCGATCGTTGAATGGCGCCTTTGGGTATCTGGCCATTTCTGGGATTTTGGACATTAATGTGGTTATGGGTAGTGTGGCGACAGATACCGGCGGCAAATTCGGAGGGGTCGAGGGAAGGCCTCTGAAAGGAGGGGATGTTTTGGTCGTTAATGACAGGTCTGATAAATTTTCTCAATTAAAACGGATGAGAACTAAAGGAGAACAACCTTTTATTGCTCCCAATTGGGGGGCAAACGGACTATTTAGCGTCAGTGGAAATAAAGGAAAGATTCTTAGATTTTTGCCATCCAAAAGATGGATGGATTCATCAGAAGCAGTAAGACAAAATACATTTTTGAGTACGTATCGGGTGACTCCTCAATCGAGTCGCATGGGGGTTCGGCTATCTGGCAAGAGTGTTGACATACAGAAAGTTGAATGCGAGTCTTCTGTGCCCGTCGTCTTGGGTACGATACAAGTGCCGCCCAGTGGGCAACCAATTATTTTATCAGTCGATCGACAGACGATTGGTGGTTATCCATCCATTGGTGTTGTGGCCTCCGTAGACCGTTCGATTTTGGTTCAAAGTCAGCCTGGAGATGATATACGGTTCGTAGAGATTTCGGTGAAGGCTGCACAAAGTGCATTGCTCCGAGAACACAATGCAATGTCAGCGCTTATTCGTTCAATTGAACATCGGATTCTTGAGTTGAACTAATGGAGCGATATATTGATATAAACTGCGATCTCGGAGAATATAGCTCTTATGAAGAAGAGCTAAAAGAGATAGCGATAATGCCCTATCTCAGCTCGACAAATATTGCTTGCGGAAGGCATGCTGGAGATCGCCATTCTATTAGAGCAACGGTTCGCAGGGCTGTGGAACATGGCCTAGGTGTTGGAGCTCATCCGTCGTTCCCTGATAGAGATAACTTTGGTCGTAAGGCTATGGTTTTGTGCGAAGAGGAGCTGCGAGCGGTAGTGCGTCGTCAGATCGAGGAGTTCGCAAATCACGCGTTGGCTGTTGGCACTGTCATGACTCATGTCAAAGCACACGGAGCGCTTTACAACATGGCTGCACTCAATATAAACATGGCCATGACTATTTGTGAAACGATAGCCGATTTTAATTCTAGCTTATTGATTTTTGGTTTGGCTAACTCATGCTGGGTGAAGGCTGCTGATGCTTTCGGACTTATTCTCGTGGAGGAGGCGTTTGCTGACAGACGTTACCTTTCAGGGTGCGAACTTTTGCCTAGAGTCAATCAATATGCATTGATTACTGACGTACTGGAGGCCGAGCGACAGGTGCTCAAACTCATTGAGCACAATTTAGTCACTAGCCAAGAAGGTGTGGACTATAAGGTGGCTCCTGGCACAATTTGTATCCATGGCGATGGAGATGAGGCTTTAAATATCGCCGCGAGTCTCCGGTCGTCACTGACAAAGCATCAAATTCAAGTGCGGTATCCTGTGGGCTATCTGTAGAGTATTCACATCTCGAATTCGGTATACTCTAAGGCACCGGATTTGGGACGATAAATATGATTTTAAAAAGATTCGTAGGACCTTTCTTAATATTTTTTGTGTTCTTTTTGTCAGCAGAAGTTTCAGTTGCAGAGGAAGCAAAAACATCTGTCGTCGATACGTCGAAGGCCTTAGATCCAAGCCGCCCCAAGACTAAATTTTTTAGTAGATATGAATTTAAGGAAGACGAGGCAGGCAATGAGACTTCTGTCATTGACTCTTTATACGATTTTCCAATAAATAACGATTGGTCAGTTCGCCTGCAGGCTCCCGTCAAGTACCGTAACCCCGTTTCTGGCGCAGAGTCACAAACGGGTATGGGTGATATAACGGTGCGCGTCGCTAATAAAACATTTACTACTAATGGTGGCTCACCTTGGTTTTTGGCATTAGAGACTAAGTGGGATACGGCCTCAGATGTCACTTTGGGCAGCGGCAAGAACCGAGCGGCGCCAACGCTTTTTGGGTTTTTAAAAGTGCCGAGTTTGGGACTTCTTGCGTTTCCTCAGGTCCAAACATTTTTCACAATGGGTGGTGACAAGAGTAGAACGGATGTAAATTTCACCTCATTCAAATTACCAATGTTAAAAAAGCTTCCTAATCGTTATTATTTCTTCGTGGATCCATTTTTCGCTTGGGATCATGCCAGGGATGAGCAGTCGACTGGAACACTTGATTTAGAGTATGGGCGATTTGTAAATTCGTCAACAATGCTTTATGTTCGCCCAGGAACTACGCTTTGGGGCGATAACTCAGCGTTTTCATTTAAGTACAACGTCGAAATTGGTTTTCGACTGTTTTTGTAAAACCGTAGATCACGACACCATACCGTCAGAATCAATTTGAGGATACTAGTAGCGAGCTTATTATGAATATAGGATTAGTGATCATTGGCGATGAAATTCTTTCCGGAAGACGGAAGGACCGACATCTCGAAAAATCCATTGAGATTTTGCACGCGCGTGGGCTCAAGGTTGCCTGGGTTAGCTATATGCCGGATAGTCCTGAGCTATTAACGCAAACATTCCAACGGACTCTGAGTTCGAGTGATGTAATCTTTAGTTTTGGTGGTATCGGTGCTACGCCAGATGACTATACAAGGCAATCTGTCGCTGACGCGCTCGCTGTGGATGTCATCGTGCATCCCGAAGCGAAGAAGGAAATTGAGATTCAGTTTGGTGAAGATGCTTATCCGAATCGAATCAAAATGGGTATGTTTCCAGAGGGATCGAGAATCATTCCCAATGCTTTTAACCGTATTCCCGGGTTCAGTGTTGAGCGACACCATTTTTTACCTGGATTTCCCTCAATGGCTTGGTCCATGATGGAGTGGGTACTAGATCACGATTATGCAGATCAACATGTGAAAGATCGTGATATCGAAAGATCAATACTTATTTTTGACGTGCCAGAGAGTACTCTCATTCCATTGATGACTGAGTGTCTAGATTTATTTTCTGGATGCAAAGTGTTTAGTTTGCCGACCATCACGGCTGATAAAAAACGTCGTGTTGAATTGGGAGTAAAAGGTAATGAGTGTGTCGTAAATTTAGCGTTCGAGCACCTAAAAAAGATGGTTAGTCGACTCGATTGCAAGTGGGAAGAATTGAGTCCTCGACTCTAGTCTTTCGATTGAAAGACCGATCTGTCCCAATGTTCACTCGCCCAGTTTAGGATTTCTTCTGAGCTCGCACTACTCAGCTCCGATGGTGGGTTTTGAGAAAGGAATTTTAAGGCATTAATTATTACTTTTTGTGGCACTTTCAAGTTTATTGGCACCGCTTTATTTTGTTTTGAGAGTTTCTGTCCTTTCTCGTTTGTCACTAGAGGTAAATGCAAAAAGCTTGGAGTTAATTGTCCTAGCACTCGTTGCAATTCTGCTTGTCGTATGCTGGAGCGTAACAAATCACGTCCCCTAACCACATGAGAAATACCTAATCTGTAATCATCAAGCACGCTGGCCAAATGGTATGAAGGAGTTCCATCAGCCTTAAACACCACGAAGTCCCCTGAGGTGACACATAAATCTTCAGTGATTGGACCCTGCCCGATATCGTTAATGGTTATTGTGCATGGTTGACGTAGATTAAGACGGTGGTTTCTGATGGGCTTTTGTTTAGAGAAGTGAGTTTTACAGTGGCCGCTATAAATCCAGTCCCCACCCTTAATAACGGAATGTTCTCGCAGCGTTTTCCTGCTGCAACTGCAGGGATATATGTCGTATTTTTTTTTTAGGACATCACGCCAGTCCTCGTAGTAACTTTTTTGTTGGCTCTGATAAATTGGCTGGTCATCCCAGTACAGTCCCAAGCACTCTAGAGTGTGAAGGATGTTTCTATCTGCCCCAGAAACATTTCGCTCTTCATCTAAATCATCAATACGAATTATCCATCGTCCACCGTTAAACTTGGCATCACAATAGCTACCAATCGCGGTAACAATGGATCCGAAATGCAGCGGACCTGATGGGGTCGGGGCAAAACGTCCAACATACATCTTTGAGGTCTATTGCCCTTGCACGCGTATGGTGCGCACCGAATTAAGTAGGACGGTGAAAACAAGTAATGACAGTATTATTTCTCCAGCCGCCATAAATCTATAGATACCGGTTTCAGCATATGTTCGAACAACCCCCTCAATGAAGTAAGGGAAAACAATTAGAACGGTATATTGATGTGTACGTAAATCATTGCGTAGGATCCCTAGTAGGGGTAAGACAATCGGCACGGATTTCAGTATTAACCAGGAACCCTCTGGGGTGAGTGGTGCCGCATATCCTTCCCAAATTAGGCACCATAGACTCAATACGATGAGCCCGCCGCTTGAAAGAAGTTGGTGTGGACGCATCATTTTAGAAGATTCTTTTCGTGGCTATCTAGTTTTTGGGCAATGATGGCTAGTCGTCTTCCTTGCGCAATACAAAGCGACTTTTCTTCTTCTGAGATGGGTAATTTACCGTCTGGCCCTGTGAAATGGCTGGAACCATAAGGAGTTCCGCCAGTAGTTGTCGTGTGCAATGCACGTTCAGAGTAAGGCACTCCTGTAATGACCATTCCGAGATGAATTAACGGGAACATCATAGTTGCAAGCGTCATTTCTTGTCCACCATGCATAGAAGATGAGGATGTAAATACTGTTGCCGGTTTTCCGACGAGCACGCCATCATGCCAAATACTACCCAATTGATCTATAAAATATTTCATAGGTGCCGCCATATTACCAAAGCGTGTGGGGCTCCCCAGTGCTATTCCAATACAAGCGCGTAAGTCATCAATTTCAACATAAGGCGAACCTTCCTCGGGAATTGCTATTGCTGTTTCTCCAATATTGGAAGACACGGGCGGGACGGTTCTTAGCCGTGCAGAGACGCCAGGTACCATCTCGATACCCCGGGCGATTAGTTTCGCCATTTGCTGCACGCTTCCGTTTCTAGAGTAATACACTACAAGGATTTCGGGCATTATAATCTCGGTCGTCTCTTAAGTAGTAGTTTGATTTAATCTACCAATGATCTTGTCCAATACATTAGCGCTAGGAAGGGGCGAGGTTTCACCAGTTTTTCGATCTGTCCATTCGAGTTCTCCATTGTTAATTCCTCGTTCTCCTATCGTTAAGCGATAGGGGATGCCGATTAATTCTAGATCGGCGAACATCACGCCTGGCCTCTCGCCGCGGTCGTCAAGTAAAACATCTACACCTTGTTTTAATAGTTCCTTTTCAAGTTCATCGCAAAAATTCTTAACTAATTCACTTTTCTTATATCCAATGGCGGCGATGGCAACGCTAAATGGGGCAATCGATTGTGGCCACACGATACCTTTTTCATCATGACCTTGTTCGATTGCCGCCGCCACTATCCGGGACACACCAATGCCGTAGCAGCCCATTTCAGCTGGCTTATTTTTTCCGTCTTTGTCAAGGTAATGACACTTCAGAGCTTCAGAGTATTTCGTTCTGAGTTGGAATATGTGACCGACTTCAATGCCTCTACATATTTCTAATGTTCCCTTGCCATCTGGGCTTGGGTCCCCTGTTTTGACGTTTCGGATGTCTGCAATTTCTATTTTGTTTTGAATATCCCTTTTTAAGTTAACGCCAGTCAAATGAAAATTCGGTTCATTGGCGCCACAGGAAAAGTTGGATATTGACTGAGTAGCACGATCCCCAATGATTCGAATCTCTAGATTGGCATTTACGGGACCTATGAATCCGATAGGGCAGCCCAAGTGTTCGTCTACCTCTTCATCGGTTGCAAATCGAAATTTCTCCATGCCGTTGATCTTTGTTAACTTTATCTCGTTCAGTTGGTGATCCCCCCTGAGGAGCAGTAGGACGAATTGCTCGTTTGCTATCACTGCAAGCGTCTTGAGAACATTAGATAGCGGAACATTTAGGGTTTTGGCTACTTGCTCGCACTTCTTTGCGTCAGGAGTTGATATTTTGCTCATCGATTGTATATCTACAACCTGATTAGTTATCGGCGCGATCGCCTCCGCAAGCTCAATATTTGCAGCGTATTCAGATTGAGGGCAGTAAGCAATTGTATCTTCTCCAGAATCAGCTAGGACATGAAATTCATGCGACCCGGTGCCGCCGATTGCGCCAGTATCCGCAGCTACCGGACGATATTGCAAGCCTATCTGTTCAAAAATACGACAATAAGTATTAAACATATTCTGATATTCACGTTGAAGGTCAGGAAAGTCAGTATGAAACGAGTAAGCATCTTTCATGATGAATTCGCGTGCACGCATCACTCCAAACCTAGGTCGAATTTCATCCCTAAACTTTGTCTGAATTTGGAACAGGTTAACGGGCAGCTGTCGATAAGATTTAATCTCTTGTCGCGCGATATCCGTAATGACTTCTTCATGCGTAGGTCCAAAGCAGAAATCTCTGTCATGACGGTCTTTGATTTTTAGCATCTGTGCGCCAAAAAGCTCCCATCTCCCAGATTCCGACCACAGTTCGGCGGGCTGGATCGCAGGCATGAGTAGTTCCAGAGCGCCGGCTCGTTCCATTTCTTCTCTTATGATCCTTTCAATTTTTTTAAGCACTCGCAAGCCAAGAGGGAGCCATGAGTAAAGACCGCTACCTAGTTTCTTTATGAGGCCTGCTCTTACCATTAACTGATGGGAAGTGAGCTCTGCTTCAGCGGGAGCTTCTCGCAGAGTATTGAGGAAAAATTGAGTTAAACGCATTTTTGACTAATTTTTTGGATAGGGAATACATATTCTATCCCGATGGAAAAAAGTTATGTAGTTAAACTGGCCGTACAATGAATAGTCAGTTAATAGGTAGAGATCAATATGTTAAGAAGAATGGGATTCTTTCGAAATAATCGCCATCAGTCCGAGGTTGATATCAGTGAGTCTCGAGGCATTCGAAGCTTATTTTTGGGCAGCAGTACAGTTCAAAGTTCTATGAAATTGAACGACCCGTATGAGCTAGTTCTTGATTACACCCAAGCTATGATGTCATTTATGTTGTTTCATGGCCGCGTACAAAATGTGGCTTGTATTGGTTTGGGTGGCGGATCGATACCAAAATTTATTTGGAAAAATCTACCTGACGTTAAGATATCTGTGATTGAAAAATCCGATCAAGTCATTAATGCAGCACGTCAATATTTTTTTGTTCCCGATGATGATGAGCGATTATCTGTAATTCATGCGGATGGGTTGGAATGGATTGATACTGCTGGGCAGTACGATGTCATTATGCTTGATGCATTCGACTCATTAGGCGTGCCTGGAGGGTTTGTTGATGATGAGTTTACTCAACGTGTTAAAAATCGCATAGTTCAAAATGGTATTTATATCCAGAATTTATGGTCAAGTGACCCACAGTTAAAATCAAGAATTCACCAAATTGAAACATTTTTTGATCAGATTGCTTTAGTACCTACCCCTAAGGGGGGCAATATAGTGGCACTCGCTTTTAAGTCCGCACCTACCACCGCGCAATTATCTAAGATTGAGCCATTGGCGCGGGTCTTGAGGAGGTCGTTAGGCTTAGATTTTGATGCCATGATTGATCGAATTCGATCATTTCAGTCATTCCAGGCAAAAAAACTTTCCATATGAGCACCTAGAAATCCCATAAGTATGTAAAAATACGAATATTATTGATTTCGACGGGGGGTTTTGATCATGATTGATCGAGATGGTTACCGTCCGAACGTGGGTATTATTCTTTGTAATAAACGTAATGAGGTTTTCTGGGCAAAGCGCGTGCGGGAGTATGCGTGGCAATTTCCGCAAGGTGGAATACAAGAAGGCGAGTCCCCTGCGCAGGCGATGTACCGAGAGCTGGACGAAGAGGTCGGGCTTGAGCCTCACCACGTGAAGATTATCGGGCGGACGAGTGGATGGTTGCGTTACGATGTTCCCAGGCAGTTTGTACGCCGGGAGACACGAGCTATATATAAAGGTCAAAAACAAATATGGTTTTTATTGCGTTTGGTGGGATCCGACAGCGATGTCTCATTGAGAAAAGCTCAGGTCCCAGAATTTGACGCGTGGCGCTGGCATTCATTTTTCGTTCCACTGGGCTCGGTTGTCGAGTTTAAGCGAGATGTGTACAGGAAGGCATTGATGGAGTTAGCGCCTCATTTAAAGTTGAGGCCTCCGAACACCTATCAATAGGTTCTTCTCATCATTGTGCAGAGTGTACGTCTAGAATAATTTTTCCTATGTGTTGACTTGATTCCATGAGTTGATGTGCCCTAGCTGCCTCTTCGAGTGAAAAGGAGGCAAAGATGATTGGTTTAATAACTTTTTTTTCAAGTAGTGGCCAAACTTTTTGATAAAGTGATTCTGCGATATTTGCTTTAAATGACATGGATCTTGGGCGCAATGTGGAACCCGTCACTGTCAATCTTCTTCTAAGAATATCAGTCATATTTAATTCGGTCTTAACGCCTCCTAAAAAAGCGATAATTACTAGTCGACCATCATCGGCTAAGCATTGGAGGTTGCGTTGTAGATACTCGCCGGCAACCATGTCGAGAATAATATCGACGCCCCTATTATTCGTAAGAGCCATCACGCGTTCCACGAAATCTTCATCGTTGTAGTTGATTGCTTTAGTCGCACCAATATCTTCACAAGCGCGACATTTTTTATCTGAGCCAGCGGTTACGAATATCTCATTTCCAAAAGCTCGACATAGTTGTATCGCTGTTGTTCCAATACCGCTCGATCCACCATGAACGAGAATAGTTTCTCGTTCGATAAGTCGTGCTCGGTCAAATATGTTGGACCATACTGTGAAGTAGGTTTCAGGCAGAGATGCAGCTTCCCGTAAGCTAAGCCCTTTAGGAACTGGCAAGCATTGTGCGGCAGGTGCGCCAACATACTCTGCATACCCTCCACCAGCGACAAGGGCGCAGACTGGGTCACCAACTTTCCATTGAGTAACTTGATCACCTACTCCAACAATAATCCCTGATACCTCTAAGCCGGGAATATCAGTGATTCCGGGTGGAGGTGGATAAAGGCCTGACCGTTGCATGATGTCGGGTCGATTAATCCCTGCGGCGTGAACACAAATAAGAACTTCATCCTCAGTGATTCGTGGAATGGGCCGCTTCGCTGACTTTAAAACATCGGGTGTGCCTGGTTTGGTTACTTCGATGGCACGCATTGTTTTTGGTAACTGCTGCATTGGGAGTCCTATTAGGTATGACGAGTACGTAAGTCTGTAGACAACGATTCTACAGATTAGATAAGATCAAGGTGATTTTAATCAAAAGCTAAATATCTGGGAGGTAACCATCGATGGAGTATTGTTCACTGGGTGCGAGTCAGCTTAAAGTATCGAAACTATGTCTTGGGACGATGACTTTCGGTGCTCAAACAGACCAGTCCGAGTCGAATCGAATTATTTCCTCAGCCAAAGATAATGGGGTTAACTTTATTGATACCGCTGACGTCTACGTGCAAGGCGCGTCTGAACGGATTGTCGGTGAGCTTATTAAATCGTCGAGAGACTGGTGGGTCTTGGCGACAAAAGCGGGACAAAGAATTGCCGATTTTCCGAATCAGGGTGGCCTTTCAAGAAAATGGCTGACTCAATCTGTAGATCAGAGTCTAGGCAGATTGGGAACGGATTATATCGATGTATTTTACCTTCATCGTGACTACGAACCGGAGTCTTTGCTCGAGGCAGTTACAACAATGGGTGATTTGATTCGAGCGGGTAAGATTCGCCATTTCGGATTATCTAATTTTCGAGGTTGGAGGATTGCTGAAGTGTTAATGCTTTGCAAAGAGTTTAGTGTGCCCCCTCCCATTGTTTGTCAGCCCTATTACAATGCTGTCAATCGAATGCCCGAAGTCGAAATTCTTCCTGTATGTAAGCAATTTGGCATCGGAGTTGTTCCGTTTAGTCCTATTGCACGGGGTGTGTTGACAGGAAAATACCAGGTGGGGCAGGAGCCGAGTAAAGGGACGCGGGCGGGTAGGAAAGATAAACGAATGATGGAAACTGAGTTTCGTACTGAGTCTATCAAGCTTGCTAAGGACTTTGTTCTTTATGCGCAACAAAAAGGCGTCACTCCGGGACAGTTTGCCGTGGCATGGGTGTTAGCGAACCCGATGGTGACGAGTGTGATTGGTGGTCCTAGAACATTCGAGCAATGGGAAGATTATTATGGGGCTCTAACTATTCAAATCGATGTTGATGATGAGCGGTTTGTAGATCAGCTTGTCGCACCAGGGCATCCTTCAACGCCTGGATATACGGATCCTGATTTTCCGGTTACGGGTAGGACATTATAAAAACGGTGATTGGTGTTTGTTGAGCGATTTACTTCTGTTTCGCGAGCTCACCCAAATGCTGCAAAGCTATTAAACCGGTTCCTGAGTACTTGTTCATGGGCGTCCAGTCCCATCCATCCGCTGATGGCTGTAGCGTAGACTTGCCTGAAGTCGGTGGTGTGAAGCATGTTCCCGTCTTCGAGGTTGGTCAGGCTGGGAAGTTCACCATAATGCCCTCCTTTAACTGCATTACCAATGAGGTACATGTTGTTCGCAGTGCCATGATCAGTGCCCAAATTGGTATTTTGAGCCACGCGTCTCCCAAATTCAGAAAATACAAGCATGACAACATCATCTGCCCTTCCGATACGCTTAATATCTGTGAAAAATCCAGAAACCGCATCTGAGAAGTATGTTAACAAACGTTGGTGCAGGTTTGGCTGTTGAACATGCGTATCAAATGCATTGCGTCTAAATGAGGTGTAGTAAAGACGCGTATTAATATCAGAATCGATCAGTGCGGCTATTTTGTTGAGGTCCAGCGGAGAGATACCATAGTCGATTGGTGTCTTGTAGCTCTCACAAGCGGATTTCACTTTCTCTGAAGCTTGTCGGGCACTCTTGGCAAGGTCTAATAGACGTCTTTGTGCAGAGGTGCTATTTTCGGTGGCGACACGATCCGTATCCAATAGCGGTCTTGATTGGAATAAACCTTTGCGACCGAATTCCTTTGGGTCATCAAAAACAACAGGCACATGGTTCTTGGCTACAACAGCCAATGATTGTGTTGCATCCACGTTCACGAGGTAATTTGGCGTTATGTTTGGATCTAGGGCGTCAGCAAGTCGTCCAACCCAACCTAAAGATTCACCACTATTTGGAGCTGCAGTTTGCCAATAGGCCATTGAGGTGAAGTGTGAGTAAGACGGTTGGTCATAACCGCAACCATGGAATATAGCCATGTTTCCGTCCTTGAACAGACGCTCCATACCCAACATATCTGGGTTAAAACCAAAGTGATCGTCTATTTTTCTGACTTTATCAGGTCTAATCCCAAGTGTTGGCCTGTGCCTGTAGTACGCATCATCGCCAAAGGGCACTAATGTGTTTAAGCCATCGTTCCCACCTGAGAGTTCCAGTACAACAAGAATTTTATTACTGAGCGGATTGTCGCTCGCAAAAGCTAATGGGGAGAGTTGTGAAAGAAGTGGACCAGGCAGGCCAGTAGCAACTGCTCCTGCACCCATAAGCTTGAGGAAATCTCTCCGTTCGAACTTGTATTTTTTGCTCATTGACAGTCCTCGTTAGCCGAGTTGGTATTCCGGTAGGGATAAAATCAAATGAAACGTTTCTCGCAGTGCTTCTTCTGAGAATGTCTGCGCTTCGGAAATGTTGTCGGTGCCGAGTTGGTGCGTGAGGAAATCGGCGATTTTCTGCCTCGTGCGCTCATCGATAGAAACCGAGAAAAACCTTTTGATTAAATAGCTAATTGCTTCCTTTGATGTTTTGCAGTTGGCGTCGAGAACGAGTTTTGTTAAATTTAATCGGGCGGGTGTTCTGCTGATGGGCTTTACTTTTTCTATTGCATTTCTCCATCCGCGATAACTGCCCAGGCGTGTGTTAAATTCTTCATCGCGGTCCACCATGTTATTAGATGCTGAGGTTGCGTACCCATCCTCAGGCTGCGTCGCGGTTGCGATATCAGCGCCTGCTGCGAGTCTCTCTGCAACGACTCCAATTTGGTAATTATCTGGATATCGATCGCTGGGCAGGAACTCGATGTCTGGAAAGACTGTGTCGTACACAAAATTACCTCGCGCCAGGAGTAAGCCTGGTGTTACCCAACTCTGTCCCCCAGCCCAGCCGGCAACAGTGGGCGGAAACATCAAAATTTGCCCAAGCGATTCGGTCGTGTCGTAGAAGTCTGGAACTCCAGGAATAACATCAAGTTCTAGTTTTTTATAAGTCGAAATAACGAGTTCAACAGGTGATTTTATATGTGTCCCCATGGATGTCGGACTATAAAAATCCTTAGAGAGGAATATTTTCTCCAATAATGGTTTGATGTCATACCCATAGCGTTGTAAAACCGCTCCGAGTTCTTTTCTAATCTTCGGGTCAACGTTGTCACGCACAAAGAATTTATAGAGCTTCCCGGAAATGTATTCAGCAGTAACAGGTTTTTCCAGGATCATATCGATGATATCTAGCCCATCCCAATTACCGGTATTACCAAAGAATTTTTTATCGGAGGAGTCGTGTTCATCGGCATTCACGACAAATTGGAGATCAACGTAATTCCACCCGGTGAACGCACGGGCGGCCTCTCGAATATCTTCTTCCGTGTAATGACCCACACCCATTGTGAAAAGCTCCATGATTTCACGAGCAAAGTTTTCGTTTGGCGAACCTTTGATATTGACGCCGGCATCCAAGAAAGAGAGCATTGCTGGATCTTGAGAGACTTCGATCAGTAACTGTTTAAAGTTTGCTGTTCCGTGTTCACGGAAAACCTGATTTTGATTCAGTAGTTTTCGATAATCACGCACTTTTTCTTCATTCGTGGCAAAGTGCCCATGCCAAAAGAGCGCCATCTTTTCTTCTAGAGGCCGCTTGGTAAGAAGCATGCGATTTGCCCACCAATTGGAGACGCGTCGGGTTTCTAACATACTGGCCCGTAACCAGTAAAAGAAGCGATCGACCACGGGTTGTAGTCGTCGGTTCCCGCTGGGTTTGACTTTGACTCCTATGGCTTCACCGGTTTCTTGTGCGATTTTTGTAGCTGCCGGCCTCGAGGCTGGGAACGGTTCAATGCCGGGGTCGTGTATGCCTGAGTGATCGAATTCAGGCAGGGTATCTGGAATACTTTCGAAGTAAATCAGTTCTCGAACCGCAGCTCTTGGGCCAATTTTGACGAGTCTTTCGATCCCCTCAGGGTTATCGCCAAAGCCAGCACGCTCGATGAGGTGACGAGCCTTAGCATAGTCCCAATCGGCCTCAGATATTGGCTCAAGGTTATTACTCCAATGCCCATTTGCCCAAGAGCTCGATGTTGGGATCACAATTGTTAGGGAGATTAACGTCAGCCTAAGGAAATTTTCAAAATTAGCGTTCATTGCGTGTTTTTGTAAGTCTGCCCGTTTGGTTGTTGTTGACCCAGCGCGTCTTGACAATTTAAAACTTATTATTACAGATATTAACGACGTATCAGCAATTTTATTAATTGGGTGCAGATATTTGTGAGAGTACCGTTAACATTTCTTCAGATATTGGGGTCGGTCGGCGTGTTATCGCATCGACGTAAACATGTACGAAGCTGCCCTGGGCTGATGCTGAATCACAGGCTTCTCGAAATAACCCGATCGAATAATGAACTGAGCTTTTGCCAATCTTATCTACCCGGATACCACTGGTTACGACATCTGGAAATGTGATTGGAGAAAAATATTGGCACTGCGTTTCAACCACTAAGCCAATAGTTGTACTTTTTTCGATATCGAGTACACCTCGTTCAATTAAGAATTGATTAATCGCGGTATCGAAAAATGAGTAATAGACAACATTATTCACATGTTGGTACACATCGTTATCCATCCAGCGCGTCGGAATGGCTTGAAAATGCAGGAAACGCTCACGTTTAAAAGGATTATTTCTAGCCATATTGGAATTTAAGTACTATAAAATGTGGGGTTGATGTAGTCAGAAACCAGCATGGATCAATAAAATGCCCCCATATCTGTGAACTAAAATTAATTATAAACGTAAGAAAAAAAATATTTTTTTATAAAAATCATTTGCTTACTGTGTTAAGCTTTTCTTTTTAAAAATCCCGTTAAACTCGGTTTGTTAATTTCTTTTAGGATGAACAAATGAATTTCTTTACTAATCTTTTTAGGTTGTCGTTCATAATTGGAGCTGCATTTACGTTGGTTGCTTGTCAGACAACGAATAAAACTGCGGAGACTGTTGAAGAGTCCACGGATAATTTTGAGTACATTCAATCTGAATCTCAATCTGAGCAAGAGCGTCTTGAGGAAGAGTTGGTAAAAGCTCAAGTGGAAGCCGATAAAGCTCGTGAAGCCCAAGCTTTAGCCGAAGAGCGTGCTATCAAAGTTGAAAGTGATGAAGCAGCGCGAGCTGAAACTGAAGCAGCGCGAGCTGAAGCTGAAGCAGCGCGAGCTGAAGCTGAAGCAGCGAAAGGGACAAAAGGCGTTGTTAATGACAACGTTCCAATGGGAGTGCCCACCAGCTCCGTATATTTTGATTTCGACAAGAGTTTCATATTTCCAAAATTTGATGATGTGATTCAGTCTCATGCTGGATATCTTCGTGCTAACCCTGATCTGAAGGTTGAAGTCCAAGGTAATTGTGACGAGCGGGGTAGTCGCGAGTACAACATTGGACTAGGAAATAGACGAGCGCTTGCAGTTAAGGCAGCGCTAGAACTGCTTGGTGTTCAGGGACGTCGTATTACGATCACCAGTTTTGGTTCGGAGAAGCCAATGTCGCTGGGTCATGATGAGTCTAGTTGGCAGCAAAATAGAAGGGCTGACTTTGTGTATTAATTTTAGCTATATTTTGTAGGTTCAAATAGGGGCGTTTATACGCCCCTTTTTTGTTTGAGAAAATTATTTCTTTAAAGTAAAGTTATTATCTATGATGATCAGAATTATACTTATCCTAGTCCTTATCGTGAGTGGCACAACGGCAACATACGCTCAAAACAGGCCAAGTGCGCCAATAGAAACTACTAAAAAAATTCGAGAGGCGAGGCCCAGTTTCATGCAGCTGGTTCAGGAGATTGACGAGCTTCAGAAAAACCTTCTTAAACTGGAAATAGCGGTTACCGAGGCCAACACGGCTCGCTTAGAGTCGCAGAATGCAAATTCTCAAAAAAACTTAGAACTTATGGAAAAAATTTATTCTCTTAATAAGCCTTTAAACCAATTACGTAATGAATTTGATAACCGTGGCAGTCAATTGCTTCAGTGGAGTCGAGATATCAGTGATGCGGAGACTCGATTGACCCAAGCTGAAGCTCAGATCGAAGAGGATGGGAAGTTGATCGATCAGCAGATCAAAGGTCAAACGAGTCGACTTGATGCGTTGGAGGCCAGGATACAGAATATTAGTACGGATTATGTTCAAAAGACAGATTTTGAGTTGAGCAAAGAGGAGCTGCTTACGCGTATTGGTTATCTTGAGAACGCAAACCAATCGTTGGTTCAGCGCTTTCAGGCTTCTGAGGCTCTTATTCAGCAGTTAGGCGAACAAATCATCGATAATGCTGACCGATTGGCATTAGCCAATAAAGACGCCTTGAGGCATTTACGCCGAGTTGAACAGTTGGAAGCGCAAATTGTAGGCCTTGATAGCCTTTCCGATCGGTTGGATATGCTTGCTGCAAAAGACCTTAAATTAGACGAAGAAATATTTGTAATAAATGATATTGGCTCTAGGCTTGAAGAACTTGCGACAGACTTCCATTTGTTTCAGACTGAACTTCTTAGAATCGAAGGTGAGGCAGAAAAACTCGACGATATTTCTCGGCTGACTGCAGAGGACTTAAGCGCGGTGTTGAGTAGAGTTGATGAGTTAGAAATTGTCCAATTCAATTTAGATGATCAAAATTCTCTGAGAGACCGCATGAGTGAGTTCTTGTATCGACAGTCAGTGATGGCTGAGGATGTGGATCAGTTGAAACTTTTAGAGGATAAATTTATGGCTATTGAAAAGCGATTAGCTCCTGATGAAAATTTACCTGATGCCAAAGAGGAAATCCCGGGGATGCAACATTCAAGTGAAACCAAACCTTTTCTCTACTGATTGGTTTGTAATCGTCCGGGGCTGATTGGGTGTGCTGATTATGAGTCTCAGACCCTTTAACAATAGGACAGGATTTGTAGACTATACTGCTGGCCATGCGATCTAAGATTTATATTTTTGCCATTGTCTGGCTTTTAGTGGTTGTTGTGTCGGTTTTTTTTCCAGCGCATGCGACTGATCGGACGAGTGCATCTACCCAGTACGCTAAGGTCGAGCTCATCACGCAATTTGATCGAGTTTCTCCAGGCCAGGAGTTATATCTCGGCGTCCGTGTAACACTCGATGAAGATTGGCACATCTATTGGAAAAACCCAGGCGACACCGGTCTACCCACGCAAGTTGATTGGGTACTTCCCAGCGAATTCTCTGTAGAGCCTATGTTATGGCCAATTCCCAGTCGCTTTAAACTTGAGAATTTTGTCAACTTTGGTTACAGCCGGACAGTCATCTTTCCGTTTCTGTTTAAAGTCAGTGAAGACGCACCGGTTGGTCAACAGGTCATTTCTGCAAAGGTGTCCTGGCTTATTTGTAAAGACTTGTGTATCCCTGGAGATACTGAGCTTTTCTTGGATCTTCAAGTGGGTGATTTTGGGATACCCACCGCGGATGCGAGCGCTATTGATATCGCCCTTCAATCAATGCCACAGGCAGCGCCGAAGGGCTGGTTCGATGTAACCGTTAGTCAAGATGGACAATGGGATCTCAATCTAAGTCGTCTAGAATCTACTGTGACCTCGGGGGAGTTCTTTCCTTCTCAAAGTGAGGTCATCGTATATCAAGCTCCGCAGTCCCTCGTGGAAGTTGCGTCAGGTATGAGTTTGCGTGGACGTTTGTCCCCTAACTATGTGAGCACTAAAAATTCCTTCGAGGGTGTTTTGGTGCTTACGGATAAAAAGAACGGCAAGATTTTAAGTTATGACCTTCGTCAGACTCCACAGGAACTTGTGGTTCTTGAGTCTCCAATTCGTTCTTCAGAGACACAATCTATTTCCAGTCTTTGGTTGGCAATTTGTTTTGCGTTGATAGGTGGGGTGATTTTAAATTTAATGCCTTGTGTGCTTCCTGTCTTGGCGATTAAGTTAGTGTCATTGGTCGGGCAAGAGGAGCGTCCTGTATCTGCGCGTTATCGTGATACGGTTTTGTTTTCCCTTGGCATTATTTTAACGTTTTGTCTGATAGGCGGAGTTCTACTGCTTATGAGGTCGGCTGGGCAGCAGATTGGTTGGGGCTTTCAATTGCAGTCTCCGGAAATGGTTTTGGGATTAATAGTTTTGTTTTTTGTGCTCGCGTTAAATATGTCGGGTTTATTTGAGATCGGTACCAGTTTGCAGCGTGTTGGTGAAATCGATGGAATATTTGGGCGCTGGTCCCCACTTCTGTCTGGAGCACTTGTCACTGTAATTGCAACGCCATGCACCTGTCTCTTATACACATCTGACGCTGCCGACGATATGCAGTGTGTA
>CAJXOL010000025.1 GCA_913057675.1 uncultured Pseudomonadota bacterium
CTGCATATCGTCGGCAGCGTCAGATGTGTATAAGAGACAGGTAGCGCTGTGAGTGATCCGGTTTTACCCTTAACCTCTCCTTTAGTATGACGCTCAACCCAACCGGTTGACACACGGGCTGCTCGCTCTAGTAAACGAGAGTGCAGGTAAAAAACGTCTCCAGGGTATGCCTCTCGTCCGGGAGGGCGTCTGAGCAGCAAAGATATTTGTCGATATGCCCAAGCTTGTTTTGTTAAATCATCATATACAATTAAGGCGTCTTGGCCACGGTCTCGGAAGTACTCACCCATTGTGCAGCCAGAATAAGGTGCGATAAATTGCATGGCAGCTGACTCAGAAGCTGTTGCAGCAACCACCACTGTGTATTCCATTGCGCCATGCTCTTCAAGCTTTCGAACCACGTTAGCAACTGTTGATGCTTTCTGACCGATTGCTACGTACACACAGAATAGGTTCTTACCCTTCTGATTAATAATTGTATCTATTGCTACTGCTGTTTTTCCCGTTTGTCGGTCGCCAATAATCAACTCCCGTTGGCCTCGGCCGACTGGGACCATTGCGTCAATGGCCTTTAATCCTGTTTGCACCGGCTCATCAACCGATTGCCTCCATATAACCCCTGGAGCAACTTTTTCAATAACATCGGTTTCCTTTGCATTAATTGGACCTTTACCATCAATCGGCTGCCCCAACGCATCCACAACACGACCGAGAAGTTCGGGGCCTACTGGCACCTCAAGAATCTTACCGGTACATTTAACCGTATCGCCCTCTGTAATGTGCGTGTACTCGCCCAACACCACAGCACCAACCGAATCGCGCTCTAAATTCAACGCGAGACCAAACGTATTTCCAGGAAACTCAAGCATTTCACCTTGCATCGCATCCGAAAGGCCATGTACTCGACATATCCCGTCAGTTACGGACACGACGGTGCCCTGTGTTGTTGCTTCAGTTCCTGATGCAAGATTTTGAATCTTGCCCTTAATCAGCTCGCTAATCTCTGATGGATTCAACTGCATGGATCAATGCTCCTAATAATTAATTCGTTAATGTGACCGCCATGTGTTGAAGACGACCTCTTACGGACGCATCCCACACCTTGTCACCCACATGAACTTTAACTCCGCCGATTAAGCTCGGATCAATGGTGACCGATGGACTAATTCTTTTATCGAGTTTTTTCGAAAAAATATCCGCTATTTTCTTTACCTGCGCGTCATCCAATTCAAATGCGGACTGAATATCTGCGCTCACAACGCCTTCGTCTTCTGCTTTCAGCGCCTCGTATTGCCTTACTACATCGCTGAGCACCGAGAGTCTCCCATTTCTAACTAAAAGCTGCATGAAGTTGCATGCTTCTTCGGGGACTTGATCGCGACAAATTGTCAAAAAAATACTTTCAATATCATCTAGTTTTATATCGGGAGCCCCAATCATCGACCGGAAGTTATCGTCGTTAGCAACACTTTGAAGGAAATCTAAATAATCCGACCATTTGTTTAAGGCAGCGGTCTCTTTAGCAAGCGAAAATAGCGCCTGAGCATAGGGTCGAGCCAATGTGATTACTTCAGCCATAAGTTTTTAACCAAGCTCCGACTCTAAACGTTGCAACATGTCACCATGTGCGGCCGCGTTAATTTCTTTTTGCAATATTTGCTCTGCTCCGGCTAGCGCCAACGATGCTACTTGCGCGCGCAAAAGTTCCTTAGCTCGATTGACTTCTTGCTCAATCTCCGCCTTAGCCGCAGTAACGATTCGCTCACCTTCAAGTTTCGCTTGATTCTTTGCTTCTTCTATAAGCTCACCCGATCGCTTTTCAGCTTGAGAAATAATCTCCATTGCCTGCTCTTTAGTTTTCTGGAGCTCTTGACTAACCTTTTCAGCAGACGCTGCTAACTCTTGTCTGCCTTTTTCGCCTGCCGCCAAACCGTCTGCAATCTGCTTTTGACGGTCTTGCATCGCTTTTTGAAGCGGCGGCCAAACATACTTCATCGTTAGCCATATAAATAAAGCAAACCAGAGAGCTTGGCCTAAAAGTGTTGCGTTAATATTCACGCTTGCCTCCTGCGGCTTAAACCTCGATTTATGTTAATCATTAACCAGCAACAATCGCGATGAATGGGTTTGCAAACAGCAAATAAAGAGCAATACCAACACCAATCATGGTCACTGCGTCCAGTAAGCCAGCAACAATGAACATTTTCACTTGGAGCGTGGGTATCATTTCGGGCTGTCGTGCAGCGCCTTCGAGAAAGCGGCCACCAAGAATACCAAAACCAATGGCGGTCCCTAAGGCCCCCATACCAATTAGCAAAGCTACTGCTATTGCTGTCATACCTAGCACGGATGCGAGTTCCATATTTCTCTCCTAGTACAATATTAAGTTGTTAAAAATAAATTAAATTACGGTTAATGACTCTCGGCCGCCATGCTCATATAAACAACAGTCAACATCATGAACACAAAGGCTTGCAAAGTGATTATTAAAATATGGAAGAGCGCCCAAGCAAGACTAAGTGCGACGCCAGCTGGGACCCACCAGTAAGATGCGCCCATCCAAACAGCGAGGAGAATAAAGACCATCTCTCCCGCATACATGTTTCCAAACAATCGAAGCGCGAGAGATATTGGCTTTGCAAGATCCTCAATAATTCGAAATAGTAGATTTACTGGAAACAAGTACTTCCCAAAAGGAACGGTTAGCGCTTCTTTGAGCAGTCCTCTAACCCCTTTAAATTTTAAATTCATAGCAATCATTATAAAAAAGACGGCTATTGACATCCCAAAGGTCAAATTTGGATCCGTAGTTGGAACGACTTTCAGATAGTCCACCCCGGCAGAAGACGCCACTAAAGGTAAGAAGTCCACGGGGATTAAATCCATCGCATTCATTAAAAACACCCAGACAAAGATGGTAATGGCCAAAGGTGTAACTAAGTCACTTTTCGCGTGAAACGTATCTTTAACCTGGTCATTAACGAGCGAAACCACCATCTCTACGCAATTTTGCGCTCCCGTGGGTATGCCGCTACTGGCCTTTCTCGCCAAGAGCATCATCGTCCCGAAAGCAAGCAACCCTAAAAGCCCTGACACTATAAGTGTATCTAGGTGCAAGCTCCAAAACCCCTGCCCCACGTGCAGATTCTGCAAGTGGTGGGAAATATATTCGCCCGATGTTTGTACTCCCGATGTAGCCATGCGTCGCTCTTAAAATAATGTTAACTTTTTAGCAAAAGCGCCACCCAGTAACTCGACAAAGTCGCGACATAAGTGGCAAACAATGGCAATGCTGCTATCGGGCTTAACTGGGTGAACGCCGCACCAAACAAAACTGCTGTTAATGCCAACTTGCCCGACTCAGCCCTATAGTGCGCCTTAACCAAACTCCGCGGGGTTTTTGACTTTACTCTGGAGGACCTCCACACATAAAAACATGAAGGTACTAGTGCAATCATGCCACCAACCAGCGCAGACTTACTATCAACGGAAAAGCCGTAGACCCCCAAGAATCCAGCGGTAACAACCGTTATTACTAAAGCCTGCAAAATCAAAACGCGCACAGACCCTGTTAAAACGACCTTACTCATGATGCCGAAAATACATTTGGGAACCCATTAGCGGTTCCAACCCACGAAAAGGTCGTTATTTTAGGGACTTGACGAAATGGTGTCAATGACAGTTACGCTTTAGGTGATGAGTTTCTACGATCGCAATTTCGTCAAAAGGCTCTCTAACTCATCCAATGTTGAATAAGAAAGGGTAATTTTTCCGGCCCCGTGTGTTTTGTGTTGGATGCGCACTGGGATTCCTAGTGTTTCAGCCAGACGCTCCTGAAGGTTTGCTGTGTCCTTGTCAGGATTCAAACTACCCGACCTGAGTTTAATCGGTCCGTCAGAGCGTGCTGTTCCTGATTTGACTAGGCTCTCCGTCTCTCGTACCGTAAGGTTCAACGCAATTATTCGCTTTGCCAGATCACGCTGCCGGGCCGGATCGGCCCCGAGTAATGAGCGGGCGTGGCCCATCTCTATCTTTTGCTCTCGCAACATTTCCTGTACCGGCGGAGTCAACAACAATAAACGTTGCAGATTGGTAACCGCGCTTCTCGATTTACCCAGAATCTTTGCAACCGCCTCATGCGTCATACGAAACTCCTCAGTAAGTCGCTTAATTCCGAGAGCTTCATCGATTGCGTTTAAGTCCTCTCTTTGGATATTTTCTATTAGCGCCATAGCCATGGCAGCCTTATCATCAATTTCCTTAACAACCACCGGCACCCGGTCTAAACCCGCCTTTTTCGCCGCCCTCCAGCGGCGCTCCCCAGCAATTATTTCGTGCTCTCCACTCGCGAGCAGCCTAACGATCAGCGGTTGTATCACCCCCTGCGAGCGAATAGACTCACTTAATTCTGTAATAGCCTCTTCATCCATGAGGGTGCGCGGTTGAAATTGTCCTGGCCTTAATGCTTTAACTGGCAGTGTTAATGTCTCACTAGGGGCACTCTCCACCAGCTTCACGTTCGTGAAAAGGGCATCCAGCCCTTTACCCAACCCTCTAGCTTTGGCCATAATTTTTAACCTTTAACATTTAAGCAAACCTCTTAAGAAACTCTTCTGTCAATGCTTGGTAAGCGACAGCGCCTTTGGACATCTTGTCGAAAACCAGTACAGGTTTACCATAACCAGGCGCCTCCGCTACACGAACGTTTCTAGGGATCACTGTTTTAAACAGCTTATCCCCGCAATGTTTATCAAGATCATCTGAAACCTCTTGAGACAGTGAGTTACGCCCATCAAACATCGTTCGAATGACGCCTCCAATTTCAAGATTTGGATTTAAATGCGCCTTAATGCGTTTAATCGTATCGACCAAATCGGTGAGGCCCTCAAGCGCGTAATACTCACATTGCATCGGAATAAGCACTAAATGTGCCGCCGTAAGCCCGTTAATCGTGAGTAAACTTAAGGCCGGCGGACAATCAATAAAGACAAAATCGTAGTCTTCAGCTGCCGCATCTAAGGCCTTTTTCAGCCTCATTTCACGTCCCTCGCCACCCACCAACTCTACTTCCGCACCGGCCAAATGCTGATTGGCCGTCAACACGTCATAACCAGCAGTTGGGCTCAACATTTTGACATCTATAATCGTCGCAGCCTCGTTCAAAACGTCGTATATTCCGGCTTGCGCTTCTAATTTTTCCAGGCCACTTCCAGTGGTAGCGTTGCCTTGGGGATCCAAGTCAACCAAAAGGACTCGCTTTCCGCTTGCGCAAATTCCCGCTGCAAGATTAATCGCGGTTGTGGTTTTGGCTACACCACCTTTTTGATTTGCAACGGCAATAATACGACTCACAGCATTTACCCTATGGTCCAAGCGTTAAACATCTGGGGATAGCTCAATGGCGTGACGCTCCGCGTCAAGCAACGGCACCTGAAGCTTCGTGACTTTTCGTACCAAGGCGGCGGGAATTCCCTCCAGTTCGGCAGTCGGGTATTGTCCTTTCATTGCCACTAACACTCCATCTGGCTTACAAAATTTTGATGCCATTTGGACGAATAACCTTAGCTCACTGAATGCCCGAGAAACAATAACACTGAATTGTGCGGCGGGCTGATAGCGCTCAATTCGAGTCGTCTCAACTGTCACATTTTTTATACCAAGCTCAATAATAGCCTGTCGTAAAAATGCTGTTTTTTTATGGCTACGATCTAAAAGAAACACCTCTCGCTGCGGTTGTAAAATTGCTATAGGCAGCCCTGGGAAACCACCGCCCGTACCAATATCAAGCAGGGACCCTTCTGGAATCAGGCTTATAATGGAACATGAATCGTATAAGTGAGTACTTACCCACTTAGATTTTGGCGTTACCGAAGTGATATTATAAACTGCATTCCATTTGTCTAATAAGATCAAGTATGCGCTAAGCGCTTCCATTTCTTTTTTACTCACCTCCACACCCATTGCTTGTAATGCAGCCGAAGAAACAGCAGTAGTGCTTATCGACATCAGCCCACCACTCGGGGGCGGTCACCCCTTACTTGCGAAGTTTGATTTGCTCTTTTGATATGAACCAACAAAATACCGATAGCCGCCGGCGTAATACCAGAAATTCGACTTGCTTGACCCAACGTGCTTGGCCGCCCAAAAGTCAATTTTTGTTTGGCCTCGGTAGACAATCCGGATACATTTATATAATCCATTGCTTCAGGTATCTGGATACCCTCCAGCCCTGCCATTTTTGTTACCTCTTCTTTTTGTCGATCAATATAACCTTGGTATTTCGCTTGAATTTCCACTTGCTCGGCCGCAACCTCATCACCCACACCAGGCCCCACGCCAACCAAACCCATCAATTCCACATAGCTCACCTCGGGGCGCTTCAATAATTGAATCGCGGAATATTCATGATCCAGTTTTTTGCCCACTATAGTTTTTATCGCATCCTGATCGCTACTATCGGGACCAACATATAATTTTTCCAATCTGCTAGTCTCTTTTTCAATCAAATCACGCTTAAGCTCAAAAGCAGCCCATCGGCGATCATCAATGAGCCCTAGATCTCGGCCGGCAGGCGTCAATCTCAGATCAGCATTATCCTCTCTGAGACTCAATCGATACTCAGCTCGGCTAGTAAACATACGATAAGGCTCAGTAACGCCCCTCGTAATCAAGTCATCAACCAAAACTCCCAGGTACGCCTCGTCACGCCGTGGGCACCATCCACTTTTTCCTTGTGCTTTTCTAGATGCATTTAACCCGGCCAACAACCCTTGTGCCGCAGCCTCTTCATAACCAGTCGTACCGTTGATTTGTCCGGCAAAGAACAAGTCGTTAAGAGCCTTAGTTTCTAAGGTTGGCTTAAGCGATCGCGGATCAAAATAATCATATTCAATGGCATACCCAGGCCGCAGTATATATGCGTCCTCCAACCCCTTAATAGAGTTTACGATTTGAACTTGCACATCAAACGGTAAGCTCGTGGAAATCCCATTGGGGTAGTACTCATGTGTATTTAGGCCCTCTGGCTCTAGAAAAATTTGATGCTGATTTCGCTCAGAAAACCTAACCACCTTATCCTCTATAGAAGGACAATATCGCGGACCAACACCCTCAATTCGACCGGTATACATCGGCGAACGATCCAACCCAGCGCGAATACACGCGTGTGTTTGTTCATTCGTGTGCGTAATCCAACACGGAATTTGTCTTGGGTGTCGATCTCGAGATCCTAAAAATGAAAAAATCGGCCTAATGGAATCGCCGTCCTGCCTTTCCAACACTGAAAAATCAATAGTTCGGCCATCAATCCTGGGGGGTGTTCCGGTTTTTAAGCGGCCTGCGGGCAACTGCAGCTCCCTCAATCTGGCAGCCAACGCATTAGAAGGTGCGTCCCCAGCTCTTCCTGCTTCGTGACTTTCCATGCCGACATGAATTTTGCCCGCCAGAAAAGTACCAGCAGTCAATACGACTGCTTTGGCATTAATGGTTAAGCCAATATTGGTAAGGACGCCAGTAACGGAATCCCCCGAGACCAACACATCGACCGCAGAACCCTGAAAAATGTCTAACCCCGACTGGGCCTCAAGACGAGTCCGTATTGCCTGCCGGTATAGCGAACGGTCAGCCTGCGCTCGCGTTGCTCGAACCGCCGGCCCCTTACTCGAATTAAGTCGTCGGAAATGGATGCCCGCCTCATCGGCAGCGGCAGCCATTGCTCCGCCAAGCGCATCGATTTCTTTTACCAAATGACCCTTACCAATACCGCCTATGGATGGATTACAGGACATCTGCCCAAGCGTTTCTATGCTGTGTGTAAGCAACAAGGTTAAAGCGCCGGAACGCGCCGACGCGAGGGCCGCCTCAGTGCCGGCATGCCCTCCACCAATCACCACAACATCATAATTTTTTGAAAACAACATAAGTGTACTTATTCGGTTAATCGCAACAATAACCGCATTTTAACCTTTATTGACCTCTAAACATGTTTCACGTGAAACATTGTTAACAACTTCATTTCCCAACGCAGAAGCTTGAAAATATTTCACCCAACAAATCGTCGGCTACAAATTCTCCAGTAATTTCAGACACTGCATTTTGGGCCATTCTCAACTCCTCAGCACAAAGTTCGATAGCAGCTATATTCACCAACGCTAAGCTCACGTGTTCGGCCGCGCGCTCAAGCGCGTTTAAGTGTCGCTCTCTGGCCATAAATGGCGCCTCATCACTGCGCCTGACCCCAGCCTTTTCCAGCAAAGCCGACTTAAGCATCTCTAAGCCATCACCTGTTTTTGCCGACAAAAAAACCATCGGAATGCCCTCTTTGGTTCCAAGCCGGCTTGATTCACCCAACAGATCAATCTTATTAACTACAATGATTTTTTTCGCCTCATCAACATCCAATGATAGCGTTTGCGATCGAGCCTTCATCCCGGCCGCTCTCATTTCTAGAACAACGTCCGCATCGCCTGCATTAGTAAGCGCTCTAGCAATGCCTATAGCTTCAACAGGGTCTTCTGACACCCTCAAGCCAGCAGTATCGATCACTAACATAGGTACGCCGCCTATTACGACGTGGCGTTGAATTGAATCTCTCGTTGTTCCAGCGTGCTCGGTCACGATCGAGACTTCCTCTTCTGATAGGAGGTTCATTAAAGTCGACTTGCCCACATTCGGCTCCCCGGTCAAGACGACCTTTACGCCCTCTCGAAGTAAGCTTCCTTGTGACGCCAGGCCTCTTAATAACTCTAATTTCTTAGAGATCTCTTTTATCCGATCATTCACTGAATGATCTTCTAAAAAATCGATCTCCTCATCCGAGAAATCAATTGCAGCCTCCACAAAAACCCGTATTTCAATTAACTCGTTTTTAATCGCTTCTGTACGATTGGAAAAATCACCGCTTAAAGAGCGATGCGCACTTAATACAGCGGCCGCTGAAGAAGCGCCTATTAAATCCGCAACACTTTCGGCTTGTGCCAAATCTAGTTTATCATTTAGGTATGCCCGCTGAGTAAATTCTCCCGGCTCGGCCAGCCGCGCCCCTGAATCTATGCAGCTCCGCAACAACAGTCGCAATACGGCAGGCCCACCGTGTCCCTGGAGCTCTAAAACGTCTTCCCCGGTGTACGAATTTGGTGCTTCAAAAAAAATGGCGAGACCCGCATCTATAGCAGCCCCACCAGCACTCTTAAATGTCCTGTGTGTCGCCATTCTTGCTTGCGGTAAGCCTCCCAGAATATCCTCCCCGATCTGCCGAGCCCCAACGCCCGAGATTCTAACCACGCCAATTCCACCAGAACCCGGTCCGGTCGCTATGGCCGCTATCGTGTCACTGTTTGACATTGTTGGGCTTTTTGCCCTCTATGGCCCGAGTGATGGTCCATTGTTGCGCTATTGACAGAACATTATTAACAAGCCAATACAGCACTAAACCGGATGCAAAAAAGAAAAAGAATATACTGAAAACCAAAGGCATAATCTTCATTACTTTAGCTTGAATAGGGTCGGGTGGGGCCGGACTAAGCCACGATTGAGCAACCATACTCGCTGCCATTAAAACAGGCAGCACGTAATATGGGTCCTTTGCTGACAAATCTGTAATCCAAAAAATGAATGGCGCATCCCTCAACTCAACGCTGGCGAGCAAAACCCAATAAAGAGCAATGAAAAACGGAATTTGAATTAAAATTGGCAAGCATCCACCCAGAGGATTTATTTTCTCTTTACGATAAAGCTCCATCATTGCTTGCTGAAATTTTTGTTTGTCATCACCGTAAGTCTCCTTCAGCGATTTTAAACGTGGCGCCATGACTCGCATTTTCGCCATAGATTTATACCCGGCTGCAGATAGGGGAAAAAATACCAATTTTATAATTACGGTAAGGAAAACAATGGACCACCCCCAATTACCAACCAACCCATGTATGGCAGATAACAACCAAAATAAAGGCGCGGCAATAATAGTCAGCCAACCATAATCAACAACTAAGTTTAGGCCTGGAGCCAAGCTTTTGAGAACCTCTTGCTCTTGCGGCCCTGCGTACAATCGCGTGCTGACTGAACCGGTGCCCTTACTCCCAATTTCAGATATACCCTGCACATAACCCATTGCATAAAGGTTATTCCCAAGCGATCTAGTGAAATTTTCACGTGTTACTCCATTCTCCGGCAACCATGCGGCTACAAAATAATGCTGCACAAAACCGACCCATCCATCATTCGCTACTTTGGGATATTTAACCTTGGAACGATCCATATCCTTAAAATCTACTTTTGTAAATTTAACTTCCTCTGAATACACCGCACCACCCGTATATGTAGGTTGTAGCTTGGTGTCACCATCGGCACCCCCGCCGTCACGTAACAATTGAAAATATGCACTAGGAATTATGGTCGAACTCGTTTTATTCTTTATTTTATATTCAACATCGATTGCATAGGACCCACGGTGAAACGTATAAATTTTCTCTACCCGAGACACATCAGAATCCGAAACCAAGGTAACTCGAAGTCGCTCAACACCCGTTTGTAGCGAGTACTCACTTAGCTCTGAATTGAATAAACTATTATGATTTGGCAAACCATCACCAATTAAACCCGATTCGGCAATATAAGTTCTACCCCTATCAATCTCAAACAGTTTTAACGCTTCCGCTTTGCTATCCTTGCTGTGATGTTGTGTTAACACTAACTCCTTAATGCCAGCACCAAGTTTGTCGATCTTCGCCGAAAAAACGTCTGTGTTAACCAATATATAGTCACTGGAAACCGCACCGCCCGTACTCGTGAACGGCTGGCTATCAGATCGCTCTTCCGTATCACGAATTGTCGCCTGCGGGATTGTTGAAATCGTTTGCTCTGTTGTTGCAACTAAAGCGCTATCAACTTCTAATGATTGGTCTTTCTTCAACCAAGCATCTCCCAATAAAATAAGTGCCCCTACAAAAACGACCGTAGCGATGATGCGCGCGCTATCCATTATCAAGATTCCCTTTTAGCGTGTGATATTCGTGGTACGGGATCAAATCCACCCGCGTGGAATGGTTGGCACCTACAGAGCCGCTTTACTGTTAAGCCAAGGCCCCGGACACAGCCATACCGAACGATGCTCTCTTTAGCATATTCAGAACAGGTAGGAGAGAAACGACACCTAGGAACTAATAACGGCGAAAGCAGATACTGATAACATCGAATAATAAATAGGAGCGCACGTTTCATTTCAATACCCGCACCCAGAGCTGTTTTAGCTCATTTTTGGCGTCTTTCAAATCGGTTTTTAATATTTTTTGCGTGGCCCTTACAACAACATCTGTAGACTTAATTTGGCCCCTACTTTTCCTAAATAACTCTTTGACTTGCCTTCGCACCCTCGAACGGACAACAGACAGGGGAACGTATTTTTTTGAGAACGCCACACCAATACGGCTTGTATTCGTGCGATTTTCTCTTAAAAGTAAAATAAAGTGTTCGCTTCTTAATTTTACTTTAAAACGACCCGTGTAATTAGCAACCCCATAAAGACGAGATGCCCGAGGCAACTTATTAGAAATCACACGCTTAAGCGCGCTCTCCCTTTGGCCCGTCTAGCATTAATGACAGACCGACCGCCGCGCGTTTGCATTCTCACTAAAAACCCGTGCGTTCTATTCCGTCGAGTATTGGACGGCTGATATGTTCGTTTCATCCAAGTTCTCCAAGTAACATAAAGATAAAAAAGCCTGCTATTACAACGGTTTTTAATCCGCTTGTCAAATTGAGCTTGAGTCCTATGTCCTGTGGATAAGTCATCTTGGATGCTATACAATCTTACATTAAGCGCTTGAGGTTAATTTTTATAGCCAACCGCTCCTCCCTATTTCGTTTCGAATAGGAGTTTTTGTCTCTTACCCCGTACATATTAATGAATGTTTTTTGGGATAACTGTCTTGATTACTTTAAAACTGTGCTTTCCGCTCAGCAATTTAAGACTTGGGTACAACCATTAGACGGTTCTATTATTGACAATGACATTGTAATCATAGCGCCAAATAATTTTCTGCTCGTTTGGGCTCGTGACAATTATTCCAAGGACTTTCGCAGATTGGGTAAAGAAGTACATGGGACTAATTTATCAATTGTGTTCTCGATCAAACCATCTACGCCTATCGAGTACGATAGAATAAGTGGGCCTGTTAACATTGAACCTACCATTACATCATCGACCACTGAACATCGACCAGCTAAATCTACTCGCGCCCCGCAACTTAATCCCGCATTTACTTTTGAAAGCTTTGTAACTGGTCGTGGGAACCAACTTGCGAGGGCCGCCGCCATTCAAGTCTGTGATAACCCAGCCGTTGCTTATAATCCGTTATTCATATACGGCGGCGTGGGGCTTGGCAAAACACACTTAATACAAGCAATTGGTAACGTAATCGCGAGCTCAACACCAAATGCCAAGATTTTATATATTCACGCCGAAAAATACGTAACTGATGTTGTGAGCGCATATCAACATAAATCATTCGAACAATTTAAACAGTTTTATCACTCGCTGGATTTGCTGTTAATAGACGACATACAGTTTTTTGCTAAAAAAGCTAGAACGCAAGAAGAATTTTTCTATTTATTCAATGCATTAACGCAATCCAAAAAACAAGTCATCATGACTTGTGACACATTTCCCAGAGAAATTTCCGGAATGGAAGATCGTTTAGTATCACGATTCGGCTCTGGTTTGACTGTAGCTATTGAGCCACCAGAATTAGAATTACGCGTTGCTATCTTGTTAAAAAAATCCGACATTGACAATATAAACCTATCAGAAGAAGTTGCGTTTTTTGTAGCAACCCACATCCAATCGAACGTGCGGGAACTGGAGGGGGCGCTTAAACGAATAACGGCGTATGCCAACTTCACGAAAGAACAAATATCTGTGCATTTGGCTAAAGAGGCCCTGAAAGACCTCTTAGCTAGCAATTCAAAATTTATCACCATGGACTCGGTACAAAAATGCGTAGCAGATTACTATAAGTTGAAAGTCTCAGATATGTTCTCTAAAAAAAGAACCCGATCTATTGCTAGACCTCGCCAAATGGCTATGGCTTTATCCAAAGAACTTACGAATCATAGCCTGCCAGACATTGGAGACGCTTATGGAGGGCGGGACCATACCACCGTATTGCATGCATGCCGCAAAATAGCGGAATTAAGGGCTACTGACACAAACACAAATAGAGATTTCAATGCCCTTATACAAATTCTGCGTCGATAATTCAATAACGCATAACTCTGTGGATAAGTGGTTTGCGATAATTTGATAAATCAATCAACACCAAAAAAGACAATATATATCAACAAAAAATCCTTATACTAATCACTGTTAATCAACTGTTTTTTAATACAAGAAAAGCGCGTTGGTTCATAGGGTTGCTCGACTTATAAACAATTACGATCGTCTCTACTATTACTACTAAGGTTTAATATGAAACTATTAAATATTGATAAAGATATATTGTTAAAACCACTGCAGATGGTTTCCGGCATCGTAGAACGCCGACACACATTGCCAATACTGTCAAATGTTTATTTAAAAGCAACCAACAACAGATTAGAAGTAATAGCAACCGACTTAGAAATACAAATTGCTACTAGTGCTGCTCTAGATCAAGAATATGCTGGGGAAACTTTAACTATTTCCGCTAGAAAAACACTAGATATTTTAAGGGCTTTACCAGACAAAACTAAAATAACATTAGAAGCATCTGAGAATAGAGCCATATTGAAAAGTGGAAAAAGTAAATTTAACTTGCAGACATTACCATCGAGTGATTTTCCATTAATTGCGCCAAAGGAAAATGCGACCGTACAGACGGTAACACTTGAACAAACTGTACTTAAGAATATGTTGCAAAAAGTACAATTTGCCATGGCGCAACAAGATATACGATATTACTTAAACGGCCTTTTACTAGTTTTAGATGGCGATATTATGCGACTTGTAGCAACAGATGGTCACCGGTTATCGCATGCGTCCACAACGTTAAATATTAACGCTGCTTCTAGAGAAATCATATTACCCCGAAAAACAGTAATCGAATTAGTAAAATTATTGGGCGATGATAACGAAACTGTAGATCTTGAAATAACCGATACACAGATCACTATCAAATTCGGAAACGTAACATTAGTATCAAAATTAGTAGATGGAAAATTCCCGGATTATAAAAGGGTGATACCAACGGAATTAAAAAACACCTTGATTCTAGGTAGAGAAACCCTGCAAGAAGCACTCCAACGAGCTTCTATTTTATCTAATGAAAAATTTAGAGGTGTGCGTTGGGTTTTAACTAAAAATTTACTTAAGATAATCTGCTCGAATAGCGAGCAAGAAGAGGCAGAAGAAGAATTAGAAGTTAGTTATGAAGGAGAACCATTAGACATTGGTTTTAACGTGAATTACATATTAGATTGCCTGAATAACTTAGCAGTTCAAGACGTCAATTGCATTTTAGGGGATTCCAACAGCAGCATGCTCATGACCATAAAAGAAGATAGTACATTTCAGTATGTTGTCATGCCAATGAGGATTTAGGAAAAAAGTATGGCACAAGAAGAAGATTATTCAGCAGGCAGTATTAAAGTTCTTAAAGGTTTGGAGGCCGTAAGAAAACGACCTGGGATGTATATAGGAGATACCAGTGATGGGACTGGATTACATCATATGGTTTTTGAGGTAGTGGATAACTCCATTGATGAGGCGTTAGCGGGGCATTGTGATGAAATAAATATTACTCTTCACTCAGATGGAGGCGTTTCGGTAACTGACAACGGACGAGGAATTCCGACTGACGTCCACCCAGAGGATGAAGAGGGTCGTTCAACACCTGAAATTGTAATGACAGTGCTACATGCTGGTGGAAAATTCGACAGTAACTCTTATAAGATTTCGGGCGGACTCCATGGAGTTGGCGTTTCAGTAGTGAATGCATTGTCCTCTAAATTAACGCTAACTATATGCCGAGATGGATTTGAGCACGAGATGTCTTTTTCGGATGGAGCGCCAGATAACCCATTAAAGCGAATGGGAAACAGCCAGAAAACAGGTACAAAAATTTATTTTTTGGCAAGTGTAGAGGTATTTGGAAGCATTGAATTTCATTATGAAATATTAGCAAAACGCCTAAGAGAACTTTCTTTTTTAAACAATGGCGTAAATATTAAATTAAACGATGAAAAAACTGGACGAAACGAGCTCTTCAGTTATGACGGAGGAGTGAGCGGGTTTGTAGAGTACATAAACAAGAACAAATCCGTATTACATAAAAATATTTTTCATACTAGTTTGGAGATTGATGGGATTACTGCCGAAGCGTCAATTCAATGGAATGACTCTTATCAGGAACAAGTTTTATGTTTTACTAATAATATTCCACAACGAGACGGAGGCACTCACTTAGCCGCACTCCGAACGTCTATGACGAGGACGTTAAATCAATATATAGAAGCCAATGACTTTGCTAAAAAAGCCAAAGTAGACACAACAGGAGAAGATATGAGGGAGGGTATAACTTGCGTACTTTCGGTCAAAGTGCCAGACCCAAAATTTTCTTCACAAACAAAGGACAAACTAGTATCACCAGAATGTAGACCTGTTGTAGAGAAAGCAATCTCGCAAGGCCTAACAGACTGGTTATTAGAAAATCCAGTGGATGCTAAAACGGTAGTCGGAAAAATTATTGATTCGGCTCGAGCTCGTGAAGCAGCAAGAAAAGCGCGAGAAATGACCCGGAGGAAAGGCGTACTAGATGGTTTAGGCTTGCCTGGTAAATTAGCAGATTGCCAAGAAAAGGATCCAGCGCGTTCTGAGATTTATCTAGTAGAGGGAGATTCAGCTGGAGGGTCTGCGAAGCAAGGTAGAGACCGAAAATTTCAAGCGATATTGCCGCTCAAAGGAAAGATTCTAAACGTAGAAAAAGCGAGATTCGAGAAGCTTATATCTTCAACAGAAATAACGTCTCTAATTACCGCTTTAGGAACAGGGATTGGAAAAGATGATTATGACCCAAGTAAGCTTCGTTATCACAGAATAATAATTATGACCGACGCTGATGTTGATGGGTCGCATATCAGAACGTTATTATTAACTTTTTTCTATCGGCAAATGCCTGAATTGGTAGAGGGTGGCCATATCTACATTGCTCAACCGCCGCTATATAAAGTGAAACTTGGTAGAGATGAGCGGTATTTAAAAGATGACCAAGAGCTTAAAGATTACACTTTATCTGTCGCACTCAAAGATGCTGAGGTAAGCGGCAGCGATGGTAAAAACATCTCTATTGAGGCAATAGAGGAAATTGCTCGGTCTTATATAGCAGCAGAAGCGATCGTAGATCGACTAAGTTATAGATATGATCGAACGATGTTGAACGCGGTGTTAAACGGCTTAGAGATAAATATTGGCAATGCTATTGAAGCAAAAGAAACAATAAATAAGATATCGGATTCACTCCGTGGACAACGTGTGGAACTAATGGATGGCGAACCAGATGAAAATGGAAGGGTAACGTGTGCTATTAAAATAATTCGTCTCACTAATGGCAATGAATATGAGACATTAATTGATGAGGCCTTTGTTACGAGCGGAGAATATCGACAGCTGCTTGCAACGTCGAAATTAACCGCAGATATGTTTACAGAGGGAACAATTGTTCGAAGAAAAGATCGGGAACATATAGCAGACAATTTCAAAGAAGTATTAGATTGGTTGCTTGATGACGCAAAGCGAATTATTGGTGTCCAACGCTACAAGGGTTTGGGAGAAATGAATCCAGATCAGTTATGGGAAACAACAATGGATCCTACAGCACGTATTCTGTTAAAAACGAGGGTAGAGGATGCCATAGCAGCAGATGCCATTTTTACAACATTGATGGGTGATATGGTCGAGCCTAGACGAGCATTTATTGAAACAAACGCTCTTAGGGCTAGAAACTTAGATGTTTAAGCTGGTTTTTTAGCCGCTGGTTTTTTAGCCGCTGGTTTTTTACTTGCCGGTTTTTTAGTTGCCGGTTTTTTAGTTGCCGGTTTTTTAGTTGCCGGTTTTTTAGACTTGGCTTTTTGCGGACTTTTTTCTATTTTTTGGTTGATTAATACAACCGCTTCATCAAGCGTGATGGTATCTGGGTCGAATTCCTTTGGAATGGTTGCGTTTACAGTGCCACATTTAACGTATGGTCCATAGCGACCACTTCTAACTGAGATAGGCTTCTTGTCGTTGGGATGATCTCCTAAGGCCCGACCACTGGATGTTCCTTTTTGAGCAAGTAATTCTAAAGCACGATCTAATTTAATGTCATACACACTATCGGTCTTAGGTATAGATTTAAATCCGCCATCATGTTTGAGGTAAGGCCCGAAGCGCCCGATGTTTGCTTCCACCGCTTTCTGGGTTTCGGGGTGAAGACCAATGCTTCGCGGTAAACTGAGTGCTTTGAGTGCTGTAGCAAAAGCTTCATCACTTGCCTCAAAAGGAAACGGCGCATCTTTTGGCCACGTACCGCGTTTTGGTTTTTTTTCTTTTGAATCTGGAGCGGGTGTCTCCCCAATTTGCACATACGGCCCGTAGGGCCCGCTTAGCAAAAAAATAGGCTGTGAAGAATTGGGATCCTGACCGAGCAAAAGCGGTTCTTTTTGAATTGGGCCTGTTCCGAATGGCTCTGTGAAATCACAGTTTGGATATCCGCTACACCCTACAAAAAGCCCTCTTGAACTGTTTTGAAGAAGAACAGGGCTAGAGCATTTTGGGCATTCTTCCGGTTTCTTTTGTTCTGTCCATTCTGATGTTGTAATTTGTCTAGAAAACGCTTTCCAAGCACGAATCGGAGTCTCTGCGCCGGGCAACGGGATACCTCTACTGGCTCCAGATTTTGTTTCTATTTGTTTACCAAATGATTTCCAAAATTTACCTATGACTTTTACCCAATCAAGTTTCCCATCAGATATTTCATCTAATTCTGCTTCTAAGTCAGCTGTAAAGCTATAATCCAGGTAGGCATCAAAATGAGTGGTTAGAAAATTATTAACGATACGCCCAACATCAGTTGGATTAAATCGTTTTTTATCTAAAACGGTATAACCCCTTTCCACAAGGGTCGAGATAATGTTTGCGTAGGTAGATGGTCGGCCAATACCATATTCCTCTAAGGTTTTGACTAGGCTTGCCTCAGAATAACGAGGTGGCGGCTGGGTAAAGTGCTGCTCACCAAAAATATTCTCAATAGATAGTTTGTCTTTTTCAGACAGCTCTGGAAGTTTGGACTCGTTTTCTGCTACAGCGTCATCAGCACCCTCCAGATAAACGGACATAAAACCCGGAAAAACTAGTATTTGCCCATTAGCTCGAAATATTGTCCCTGTTGGTTTTGCTTCTAGGTCTACGCTAGTCGTGTCAAATTTAGCTGCAGACATTTGGGAGGCGACCGTACGTTTCCAAATCATTTCATAAAGGGCGGCTTGATCTGCCCTAAGAAACGGTCTTAAAGATTCTGGAGTTCGGCTGATTGAGGTTGGACGTATTGCTTCGTGAGCCTCCTGAGCATTTTTTGATTTAGTCTTATAGACGACAGGCTTTGTAGGAAGATAATTAGCCGAGAAATTGCTAGAGATATATTTTCTTATGTCACTGATAGCGTCAACCGACAGTGCCATTGAATCTGTACGCATATATGTTATCAGGCCCTCAAGCGATCCACCCATATCAATACCTTCGTATAGCTGTTGAGCGGCACTCATTGTAGACCTAGCGGTCAGGCCAAGTTTTCGAACGGCTTCTTGCTGTAGGGTCGATGTTGTAAAGGGCGCAGCAGCTGATCGCGATCTAGGCTTTCGGGTAACTCTAGAGACCGTTAAAGTGGCGTTTGAAGCATTTTTTATTTCCTCAATTGCAGCCAGCTGCTCTGTTTCCGATCGAAACGAAAATTGTTCAACTTTGTTATCCTTAAAGGTGGCCAGCTTTGCTTCAAAAGATTGTTTTCCTTTTGCGGTTTTTAGATGGATAGACCAGTATTCTTCATTATCAAATTGTTCTATCTCTTGTTCCCGCTCAACAATCAATCGGAGAGCCGGACTCTGAACCCTACCCGCAGATAAATTCCTAGCGATTTTTCGCCATAAAATTGGCGATAAATTAAAACCAACTAGATGGTCTAGCGCCCGCCGGGCTTGCTGTGCATTAACTAGTGGCATCGCAATATCTCGGGGCTTGTTTATGGCCTCTTGAACAGCAGATTCGGTTATCTCATAAAAGACAACTCGTTTCAGAGATTTGCCTTTTAATAGTTTTTTGTTGTGAAGAATTTCCGCTAGGTGCCAGGCTATGGCTTCACCTTCTCTATCCGGATCAGTCGCTAAATAAATAGTGTCGGCCTGTTTAACGGCTTTACTAATTGCGTCAACGTGTTTTTTGTTTCTAGCGACTAATTCGTAGTCAAGTACGAAGCCATTTTCCGTATCAACAGCACCCTCTTTGGCCCGAAGGTCTCGAACGTGTCCATAAGATGCGAGGATGTCGAATGTTGCACCTAGGTATTTCTTGAGTGTGCTTGCTTTCGACGGAGATTCGACTATGAGAAGATTTTGAGCCATGATTTACCGATAAGGTTTTGGCGGGATCATACAAGACTTAGCGGTTTACGCCAAATCAATAAGATTTATTGCAAGCTAGACTCATCGCGAGCAGCCAGCAGGTCCAGCATCATTCCGTCGATGGACTCTTGCTGGTGCCATAACGCCAATAATACGATAAGTTTTATTTCATCAACCCCTACTTGAGATTCAGACAGGGCAATGACCCGCTCGATAATTATTTCTCGTTGGCTAGCTGAAATTAGTTCGGATTCCACTAAAAACGTTAAGAAGCCACGAGCTTTTGTCGATAGACCATTAATTTCTTCAGGCGAAAAAACCCTAAACCCATCGATCGTCTCGAGGTTTCCTCGATAGGCGCTGGGGTCTTCACATGAGCTAAACCCACGTAACCAGCCCAGAACCTCGGAGATGTCTTCATCTTCAAAACCCGCATCAGAAAGTCTGCGTGTGATTGTTTCGTTATCCGGGAGCGTACCGTGCGGAAAGAAGTTCTCGACGAGATAAAATAGTATGTCGAACATATAATTCCTTAGTTGTTGGATCGTTTATTAAGTTCCCGTTTATCGGACCTAAACGATATCTTTATCTAGCTTTAAGAGCATGTCCTATCGCAAACTTGGAGTCAATATATGGAAGATAAATAAACGTCGATTCATCTTAGTATCATTGAAAGGTATGGCTTTAAATTTAAATAGAATCTAATAAAAGCAATGATGTTGTTAAAATATGAAATTCAGCGTATCTATTCTTTACTGTCTTTACTGTTAATTTTTTTTGAAATAAATGAGCATTCTAAATATATTGCAATATCCTGATGAAAGGTTACACGATTCGGCAAAACCAGTAGCCAAGATTGAAGATAGGATTCAAAAGCTTGTCGAAGATATGAGTGACACCATGTACGCTGCCTCGGGCATCGGCCTCGCTGCGACACAGGTTAATGTCCAAGAGAGGGTTATTGTGATTGATATTTCTGAATCAAGGGATGATCTCTTAGTCCTAATCAATCCAGAAATAATACTAAAAGAGGGCACTATAATTTTTGAAGAAGGTTGCTTAAGTGTCCCTGGTGTTTTTGATCGAGTTGAGCGGTTTGAGCGAGTCAAAGTTCGAGCATTAGATAAATTGGGTGAAGAATTTGATTTAGATGCTGAGGGGATATTGTCTGTGTGTATTCAACATGAAATCGATCACCTAGATGGGAAGGTTTTTGTGGAATACTTATCTCGGCTTAAGCAAGGACGCATTATTAAAAAATTAAAAAAGCAGCAACAAAACCTCGATTATCAAGAGGTATTATGAATATAATTTTTGCTGGAACCCCTGGGTTTTCCTCTGTCAGTCTCAGGGCTCTTGTAGAAGCTGGTTATAAAATACCATTAGTTATTACCCAGCCCGATCGACGAGCGGGGCGAGGTATGCTGATGATGCCTAGCGAGGTCAAAAAAACCGCTATAAGCCTTGGTATCAATACGTATCAACCGATATCTTTAAAATCTCCCGATGTCTTCGAGAGAATTCATCGAGAAAATGCGGATGTAATGATTGTTGTTGCATTTGGACAGATAGTGCCCAAGTCAATACTTAGTGTATTTCCATTGGGATGTATCAACGTACATGCATCACTGTTACCACGATGGAGGGGGGCGGCTCCGATTCAACGAGCGATTATGGCTGGCGATGAACAAACTGGGGTTTGTATTATGCAAATGGAAGAAGGTTTAGATACCGGCCCTGTTTTTTCAGAGTGTCGCATTCCAATTAAGGCTAATGACACGGCTAAATCATTACATGATACGTTGGCTGAACTTGGTGCAAAGGCGCTTATTGATACACTGTCGAAGTTGCCTGGCCGAGAACCGGTAAGTCAACAGGAGGGGCCTCTGGTTAAATATGCGCACAAAGTAAATAACGATGATGCTTTGATTGATTGGTCTGTTTCCAGCGAAGAGATAGACAGATTAGTGCGTGCTATGAACCCTGTTCCAGGAGCACATACTTTTTTTGAAAAGAGCCGAATTAAAATTTGGGAAACTATGGTTTTGGATCAAGAGGGTTCGCTAGGTGACCCGGGTAAAGTGATTGCGCTAGCGCAAGACGGGTTTGTCGTTGCTTGTGGCCGCGGATCGTTAAAAATCCTAGTTATTCAAAGGCCGGGCCGAAAAAAATCATCATCAGCTGAATATGTTGGAGCCATCAGACTAAAAATTGGCAATGAATTTAAATAGCGTCGAATCATGATCGACATTCAACTTATCGCTCAAGCATGCGTGACGAGAGTCAAGTTAGGTCAGAGTCTTAAGACCGTTTTTCCTCAAGAGTTGGGGAAAATAGAATCGAAGGCGGACCAGGCGGCAGTAAAAAATACGGTTTACGGTGCTCTGCGTTATTTAGGATATTTGGAGTTCGCGCTCGATCAGTTGGTTATTAAGAGACCAAATGGTCTTGTTAATTTGCTTCTTGTTGGGATGTATTTGATTGAGTTTACTCGCTCGGCTGACCATGCTGTGGTAAATGCATCCGTTTCCGCGGCTAAACAATTGGGATTCAAAAAGCTGTCGGGCTTGGTTAACGGCGTTCTGCGAAATTATCTTAGGCAGCGAGAAGATATTAGAGCTGTCGCAGCAAAAGACGATGAGGCAAGTCTGCAACATCAAGCTTGGTGGATAGACAAGTTACGTTATGACCACCCTGATTATGCCGCTGAGATATTTGCAGCGAGCCTTAAACATCCGAACCTCGCGCTTAGAGTAAATACGCGTCGCATTTCCCTAGAACAATATTTGAAAACATTAGAACAACAGCAAATGGGTTGGTGGCGACCAGACAACATTGTTGCGGATGCGGCATTAATTTTAGACGAGCCAGTTTCAGTACATAAGATTCCCGGTTTTTTTGATGGATTAGTGTCGGTCCAGGATGTGGGCGCGCAGACAACGGCGAGTCGACTAGACTTGCAGCCAGGACTCAAAGTCCTTGATGCGTGCTCAGCACCAGGAGGAAAAGCGTGCCATATACTCGAGCTAGAGGATGTGCATTTAACAGCGCTTGATAAAGATCCGACAAGATTATTGAGGGTAGAAGAGAATTTATCTAGACTTGATCTATCCGCCACAACACAAGTGGCCGATGCGTCTAATATACATAGTTGGTGGGATGCTGAGCCGTATGATCGCATCTTGCTGGATGTCCCCTGCAGCGCTTCGGGGGTGGTGCGTCGACATCCGGACGTTAAGTGGTTAAGACGAGAGAAAGACATAGATAGTTTTGTGCGACAACAACGCGCCTTATTAATTTCAACCTGGAAGGTTCTGGCTAAGGGTGGTAAGTTGTTGTACACGACATGCTCGATCTTTCCCGAAGAAAATGAAAAACAAGTTGAATGGTTTTTGAACGAGCATTTGAACGCAAAGATCGATTCCGAATACGCGGCGCATAATGGCCATTTGATTTTTCCAAACAACAGTCATGATGGATTTTTTCATGCACTTTTTGACAAGATATAATTGGATCACAGTAGTTTTGCGATCGATTATTATTTATTCGTGTGCGATGAACGCTGTCGCTGACGGCATCATTGTCCAATCCGTTAAGTTGGAAAAACAGGACGCGACTTTTTCTCTGGACGCGACTTTTAATATTGATCTAAGTCCAATTATTCAGGATGCGCTTCATAAAGGAGTCGCATTACCGTTTGTCCTCGACTTTAATGTTATTCGACAAAGGTGGAATGTTTGGGATCAAACGGTGGTGGAAGCATCCCTGCCATATCGACTTTCGTACAACGTGCTTACTCGTCAATATCTCATACGAGATAAATTGAGGGGGCGTGACGCGAGCTTTGACACTTTAGAGCATGCGCTGGATGCGGCGGGAAGTATTGTCGATTTGGCGGTATTTAATGCGGAGCAGCTGACACCTAATATAGGTTATGAGGCTCAGGTTCGCCTGAGATTAGAGGCCGGCGCCTTGCCTAGCGCACTTCAGTTGGAGGCTTTAGAGTCTGACAAGTGGGAAGTATCCTCGCCTTGGTATCGTTGGGTTATGGATCGATGAAGCTGGGTAATATCAAAAACCTTAAAAAAACAACGTTAAGCGTGATCATCACGGTTTCGCTTTGTTTTGGTTTCTATCTTCTGTATTTGTTATCGACACAGATCACCACAACCAGCGATGTCTTTAATGAGTTACCGGTTCTTCTCGGTGTTGGTGTTGGTCTTATTGTGGTCCTTATGATCTTGGTGGGCGCTCAAGTTTTGGTAACTGTCAGGCGATACCGAGCAGGTGTGTTTGGGTCCAAGCTGACGGTGCGGTTGATACTTGTATTTGTAATGGTCTCAGTGGTTCCGGGCGCGGTTATGTATGGGATATCAGTTCAGTTTTTAGCGGGCAGTATTGAGTCTTGGTTTGATGTTCGCGTGGATAGTGCGCTTGAGGGCGGTTTAAATCTTGGGCGGGCTAACCTAGAGAACGGGTTAGAAGAGTTGCAAAGAAAGGCGGACTCTATGGCTGTTAGTCTCTCATATCAAAATGCTGCGACTCAGGTAGCATCAATAGATAGTCTTAGAGACCAAGCAGCTATTAGTGAGGCGACACTGTTAACGACTACTGGAGCTGTAATGGCTTCTTCTAATTCTGGAGCGGATAGCTTTATTCCTCGGGCTCCCTCTCAGGCAATGTTACGACAAGCTCAATTCCAACAAAATTATGCTGGAATTGAGGAGGATGGGGAATTCGGTTTGCTCTTAAGGGTGATCATTCCCATCAATCACCTAGAAGAAGAAATGCAAATTTTGCAAGTCATACAATTTGTTCCTGAGAGGCTCGCGCGCGATGCTGCGATGGTTCAACAGGCTTATCGTGATTACCAAGAATTATCGTTATCACGCTATGGTCTTCAGCGCCTATATACGTTAGCGCTAACTTTATCTTTAGGGCTTGCGCTCCTTTGTGTTGTGCTAATGGCGGTAATGTTTAGTAATCGCCTTTCTGCGCCATTGGGTTTTTTGGCTGCGGGAACGCGAGCAGTAGCAAAAGGGGACTTTAGCCAAAGAGCCCCTATAAGTCGCGGGGACGAGCTAGGGTTTTTGACGGAGTCATTCAGCGTAATGACCGGCCAACTCTCGGAAGCTAAAGACGTAGCAGAGAAGCATGAGACAGCGCTTACGCAAGCCAACGCTTACTTATCGAGCATTTTGGAAACATTATCTGCTGGTGTATTAACGTTTGATGAAAGTTTAAACCTGCGCGCTTACAATCCCAGCGCCGAGCAAATTCTTGGCCAGACATTAGGCGATGCGTTGCCTTCTGGCGCATCAAATTCAGCAGGCTTAGAGTCAATGAGGGCGCTCATTCCAGAGGGTCTATCGGGTTCGGAGGAATCACGATGGGAGTGCCAGGTTGATATCATGGTTGGAGACGTTAAAAAAGTACTTCTGGTTCGAACTACTAAATTAGGTGGAGGTGAGTTCCCAGGGTTTGTCGTGGTTTTTGATGACGTGACTCATTTGCTTCAGGCGCAGCGGTTGGCTCTCTGGGGAGAGGTTGCTGAAAGGCTTGCTCACGAGATAAAAAACCCTCTTACACCGATACAGCTGTCAGCTGAGCGCTTATCGCACCGTCTTGGCCCTGTCTCTTATACACATCTCCGAGCCCACGAGACAGGCAGAAATCT
>CAJXOL010000026.1 GCA_913057675.1 uncultured Pseudomonadota bacterium
CGAGATTTCTGCCTGTCTCGTGGGCTCGGAGATGTGTATAAGAGACAGGCGTGAGGGGTCTGGTTTAGTCAAGTTCTCGCAACAGTATCCGGAGCGTTATTTTGATGTCGGTATCGCTGAACAACATGCGGTTACATTTGCAGCAGGTTTGGCGACTGAGGGGTTTAAGCCTGTATTGGCGATATATTCAACATTTTTACAAAGAGCTTATGATCAGTTGATTCATGATGTGTGCATACAAAATCTTGATGTAACCTTTGCGTTAGACCGCAGTGGGTTGGTCGGGGCTGATGGGCCAACCCACCACGGTGCATTTGATTTGGCTTATCTTCGGTGTATTCCCAACGTTGTGGTCATGACGCCGAGTGACGCAACTCAATGCGTACATATGTTGAATTTGGCTTATCAACACCCCGGGCCAGCCGTGGTCAGATATCCAAGAGGCGATGCTCTTGTTGCTACTCATAGTGATAGACAAGTGGTCCAGATGGGTAGAGCAGAGCTAGTCAAAGAGGGAAATGCTGGGGTCGCTATTCTCGTGTTTGGACCGCTTCTTGAAATTACACTACGTGTTGCGGCTCAATTAAATGCAACTGTTGTGGATATGAGATTTGTGAAACCTTTGGATGTCCATATGGTCCGAACAATAGCAGAACAAAATTCAGTCATCGTGACCGTAGAGGATGGGGTCTCGATGGGAGGGGGTGGTTCAGCGGTTTGTGAGGCCTTAGAAAAAAAAGATTTAAAGGTCTTGCGGATTGGATTGCCAGACAAATTCGTGACGCATGGAGACACGGATTTATTACTTACGGAGTGTGGTTTAGACGAACAGGGTATCTATGATCAAATTAAGGCTTGTATGGAATAAGTCAGTTTCTACAAGTATAGATTTCGATTGAGGTATAATTTATATAACCTTTTAAAGCAAGGCATTAGCAATGAATTCACCAACAGATTTAAGTATCCCTGACGTTCAAAATTCTATTGATGGTCGACATTTGGCTATTGATAAAGTGGGGATCAAGGCGATTCGTCACCCCGTTAAAGTTGGGGATAAGTCAGAAGGCATACAGCACACTATCGCGATGTTTAATATGTATGTCGAGCTTCCGCACAATTTCAAAGGGACCCATATGTCCCGTTTTGTTGAGATTCTTAACGAGCAAGAACGTGAAATATCTGTTGAGTCGTTTGAAGCCATTCTCCGAACAATGTTAGATCGATTAGAGTCTGATTCCGGTTATATTGAAATGACCTTCCCATATTTTCTTCAAAAATCTGCACCTGTGTCAAAAGTAAAAAGTTTGTCTGATTACGAGGTGACATTTAAAGGGCAGGTTACTAAAGGGGATTACAAGTTAGAGATGAAGGTGGTTGTTCCTGTAACCAGCTTGTGTCCTTGTTCAAAGAAGATTTCAGACTATGGCGCTCATAATCAGCGATCGCATGTCACTATTTCTGCCGTGACCAACGCGCATGTTTGGATTGAGGAGTTGATTGGTGTGGCGGAAGAGCAGGCATCCTGTGAATTATTTGGTCTATTGAAAAGACCAGATGAAAAATATGTCACCGAGAAAGCTTACGACAATCCAAAATTTGTCGAAGATATGGTGCGAGATGTAGCAACTGCGCTAAATGCGATTGGTCGAATTGATTCCTATGTTGTTGAATCAGAAAATTTTGAGTCAATCCATAATCACTCAGCGTATGCGATGATTGTGAAAAATTAGGGGTTAATCTCTAAAGTTTTTATACTGTAGGGGTACGTCTTTAATTTCATTTTTAAGTAATAAAATTACCTCTTGAAGCGTATCCCGTTTAGTACCTGAGAAACGTACAACTTCACCCTGAATTGAGCCTTGAACTTTCAGTTTGTTGTCCTTTACTGCTTTAATGATTTTTTTCCCTAATTCTTTGTCTATACCGGAAAGCACGGTCACGATTTGTTTTACTTTGTCACCACTTATTTTTTCTAGTTTTTGCTTGGTAAGGCTTCGAATATCAATTTCTCTTTTTGTCATCTTTCCCATCATCAAGTCGTAGACTTGACTCATTTTAAAGTCGTCATCAGCAAAGACTGTTATCTCTTGATTCTCGGATAGCTCTATTCGTGCATCAGAGCCTTTAAAATCAAAACGGTTACTTATTTCTTTATTAGATTGGTCAATTGCATTTCTCAATTCAACCTTATCAACCTCCGTGACTACATCGAATGATGGCATGAGTGATCCTAATTTAATTTAATTGAATTAATTTCATGGGAGTCTACCGGGAGCCCAGTTCCGTCATCAAATTCGGCTGCAGCTTCTATACTCTTCCTTGCAATTTTTTCGGCACTGATCTCCGAGGACTCGTACATAGACCACATGGCACCAAGTGCATAATCGCTGCCACTCCCATAAGAGTAAAAGCGAGTGAATTCCTGAACTGTGCGGTGTCCTGATACTCCAAAAATGCCGAATGGGTTTGCAATCAGCACATCCATTCTGGATGATTCAATCGCATCTTCCTTATCTTCCTCAGGTATCAGAAAGTATTTTTCTTTGAGCTTTAAATGCAGTTTATTCCACGTACTAAAGATTTCTTCGATAGACCGAAGTGCAATCTCATCAGATGTCTCATGAAAATATTCTGTTAGGATTAATTTAAAGGTTGCGTTACCTGTGACAGCGATAAAGTTATCTCCCACCTGAATAATTTTTCCTGAGTTATGAATATATTTTGCACTCTCTTTACCTGAACCCCACTTTGTAAGGGTGTCCGCTGCGATCGCTATTTGATTATTTTTTTTTACTACAGCAATCGTGGTCATATTTTATTTTTGTTCAATTTTAAATTTTGTTTTGCACCTATCCTTAGCCTAAGTGCATTAAGTTTGATAAACCCCTCGGCATCAGCCTGGTTATAGGCACCTTTGTCATCTTCAAAACTCGCAATACGCCCATCGAACAATGAGTTCCGAATGGATTTTCGTCCTAAAACTTGAACATTGCCTTTGTAGAGTTTTAAGTCTACCGATCCGTTAACCGGCAGCTGAGATTCATCAATTAGACTTTGAATTAGGAGCCTTTCTGGACTGAACCAATATCCGTTATAAATTAATCTCGCGTAGCGCGGCATGAGGTCATCCTTCAGCGCTACCACTTCTCGGTCGAGTGTTATTGATTCAATGGCGCGGTGAGCCTTCAACATAATGGCTCCCCCCGGAGTCTCGTAGCAACCCCTAGACTTCATACCCACATATCGATTCTCTACCAAATCGAGTCGGCCTACGCCATGTTTACCGCCGAGCCTATTGAGTTCTCCTAGCACATTAGCGGGAGACATTTTTTTACCGTTTATAGCCACGATATTGCCGCTTTTATACGTTAACTGTACATTTTCCCCACGATTCGGCGCTTTTTCAGGGGAGATTGTCATTCGCCACATGCTCTCTTCTGGAGCGACATTCGGGTCTTCAAGAACCCCACCTTCGTAGGAAACGTGAAGTAGATTAGCATCCATTGAGTAGGGCGCAGCTCCTTTTTTCTTCTTAAAGTCGACTGGGATTCCCTGTTTTTCGGCATAAGCAATGAGCTTTTCTCGAGATAACAAATCCCATTCTCTCCACGGCGCGATTACTTTGACGTCTGGCATGAGTGCATAGGCACCCAATTCGAACCTAACCTGATCATTTCCTTTTCCTGTAGCGCCATGAGAAATAGCATCAGCTCCGGTTTGCTTTGCTATTTCGACTAGTCTTTTTGCAATTAAAGGCCTTGCTATAGAGGTACCGAGAAGATATTCGCCCTCGTAAACTGTGTTCGCTCGGAACATGGGGAACACGTAGTCACGTACAAATTCTTCTTTTAAGTCTTCTATGAAAATTTGTTTGACACCGGCAGCTTTGGCTTTCTTGCGAGCGGGCTCAACCTCCTCTTTTTGGCCAAGGTCGGCCGTGAATGTAACCACTTCACACTCGTACGTTTCTTGTAGCCATTTAAGAATGACTGATGTATCTAAACCGCCAGAGTAAGCTAAAACAATTTTATCAACTTTGTCCATACGCTCTTTTCGCTCAATAATAATTTAAATTCGTCTGCCATCAGGTTGGCCTACCGGTTCGCCATTACGCCATTCGCCCTCGAATACTTCTCCGCTCGGCGTTCTGAGTTGCCCCCTTCCATGAGGACGGCCATTGAGCCATTCGCCATCATACGCACTTCCATCAGGATTCAATTGAATACCTCTTCCAGTCTGTTGACTGCGAACCCAAGTTCCATCGTATTGAGTGCCATCGTGGGAGGTATACATACCTTCCCCCTCAGCCCATCCATCAAGAATATCACCTACAAAATGCTCCTTGAGCTGTCCATTTATAAACCACCGCAGTGTACCTGAACCATTGGCAAATCCATTCGTGCAACTCCCATCCCAACTGATGGATTCACCCTGTTGGGGCATGGGGTTATAAACTTTGCACCCATTCTCGTCTGCAATAGTCCTCATGTCATGGTCATTAGCATGAGCCGAAAAAGCGCCAAAAATTAACATCGTGATACTAACAAAAAGTCTAAGCATGTTGAGTTTTTCCTTGGTTAAATTTCAGAGATTAAGACATACCAAGTCATACGATACATCAGTCGAGAGACCTATTGAAGTCCTCAATGAGCGTCAATTGACTTGTCTCAACTTACGACTACCCCGAGCAGTAAAAATTCCATGAGCGCCTTTTGCACATGCAGGCGATTTTCCGCTTCATCCCATACAACGCTTTGTGGCCCATCGATGACGTCTGCGGATACTTCCTCTCCTCTGTGAGCAGGCAAGCAATGCATAAAGAGGGCATCCTTAGATGCCTGCGCCATTAGCGAACTGTTAACCTGCCAGCCTTGAAACGCATGTCTCCTAAGTTTTGTTTCTTCCTCAAAGCCCATGCTAGCCCATACATCCGTTGTTACCAAGTCAGCGTGATGGACGGCTGCCTCAGGATCTGTGAAAAATTTTACATGTTTAAAATGACTTAAGTCTTTAGGTTTATATCCTGGCGGTGAGGATATATGCAGATGAAAATCAAGTATTTCTGAAGCTTCAATCCAGCTGTTACACATGTTATTGGAGTCTCCAACCCAAGCTACTGTTGAACCTTTTATTGAGCCGTTTTTCTCTATAAATGTAAAAATATCTGCAATAACTTGGCAGGGGTGATGTTGATCGGTTAAGCCGTTGATTACTGGAACAGTGCTGTGCTGAGCAAATGTTTGAATCATCTCTTGTTCAAATGTGCGGATCATGACTAGATCACACATTCTGGAAATCACTCGAGCTGAATCAGCGACGGGCTCACCCCTTCCGAGCTGAGAATCTTTGGTATTCAGATAGACCGAACTTCCACCCAGTTGACTCATGCCAAGCTCGAAGGATAGACGGGTTCTGGTGCTGTTTTTCTCGAAGATCATGACCAAAGTTCTATCTTGCAGCGTTGTACACGGCTCAAATGCTTTGTATTTTTGCTTGATATCCCTAGTTAGATTAAACAGGTACTTGAGTTCATCTTGATTGAGATCGCTAAATTTCAGGAAATGTTTTAGTTCTTTCATTTGGGTTCGTTAAGGAACTGTTTGATGACTGAAGAGAGTGTAGTCACTAGAAGTTGTATTTGTTCATCGTCAAGGATCAAAGGTGGTAAAAGTCTAACGATTTTATCAGCGGTTACGTTTAGCAGTAATCCGGCCTCAAGGGCGAGGTCAATGATGGGTGTGCATCTTCGGTCCAGTTCAATGCCAATCATAAGACCTTTATTTCGGATTTCGATAACAGAATCTAAGTCTTTAAGATTGTTTGCGAGGCCTTGAGTAATTGCATTACCAATAAAAGTCGCACGGTCAATTAAACCATCTAATTCGATTGCTTCAATGGTTGCCATAGCGGCACGGCTGACAAGCGGGTTTCCGCCAAAAGTAGAACCGTGAGTACCTGGCGTTAAAGTTTCTGAGGCTTTTCCGCGCGCGAGACACGCTCCGATGGGAATGCCATTACCCAAACCTTTTGCCAGTGTCATTACGTCTGGAATGATCTTATTATGTTGATGGGCGAACCAAGCGCCTGTTCTCCCCATGCCGCTCTGGACTTCATCCACCATCATAAGCCAATCTTCTTCGTCGGCTATCTGTCTGAGCGCATTCAGGTAATAGGGGGGAGGTATCTGAATACCACCTTCGCCTTGAATAGGTTCCACAAAAATAGCGACCACATTTTTATTATTGAGGGCAACTTGGCGTATTGCTTCAACATCTCCAAATGGCACTCTTGCAAAGCCTGACAATAGAGGTTCAAAGCCTGCTTGGACCTTACGGTTTCCAGTAGCTGAAAGCGTAGCCATTGTTCTGCCATGGAACGACTGTTCGGTGACAATAATGACGGGTTTTTCTACTCCTTGTTTATGTCCGTACAATCTGGCCAGTTTTATGGCGGCTTCATTTGCTTCAGCACCTGAATTGGAGAAAAAAACAGTATCCATGTTGGAGAGCTCACACAGCTTAATTGCTAGTGACTCTTGCTCTGGAATCTGATAAAGATTCGAGCAGTGAATTAAAGTGTTTGCCTGATCTTGGATCGCTTTTGTGACCCTTGGGTGACTATGGCCTAACCCAGTTACTGCAATTCCACAGAGTGCGTCAAGATAACGCTTGCCCGTCGTATCAAAAATCCAGGCGCCCTCCCCATGGGTAAATGCGACTGATTTTCTCCCATACGTTTTCATGACATGGCGCATAGTTATTCCTTAGTCAGCTCCTTAAATTTTTAAAAAATATTGCTTTTTCTCTTTATTTCTTTAAGCAACATAGCCTCAAATGAAAAACCCGCAGGACCAGCTGCGGGTTTTTCAAATAATCCACCATCAATTGTTAGCTCATCGTTTTGATTGCACGAGAAAGTTTACTCTTATGCCGAGCAGCTGCATTTTTATGAATTATTTTTTTGTCCGCAATTGAATCAATTTTACTCTGAGCGTTTGCATATGTGGTTACGGCGACGTTTTTGTCACCAGCATCTATTGCTTTTCGAACTTTTTTGATCATGGTTCGAAGCTCTGATCTTAAGGAAGCATTGTGAGCATTTAGTTTGACGGTTTGACGAGCCCGCTTCTTGGCTGATGCAATATTTGGCATGTTGTTTGGTCCCGCTTGGCGGCTAATGAAAAGAGAAAGAGTATAACCTCGCCTGCGTGTTTACGCAATATTGGTTAAATTTTTATACGATTAAGGGAGGAAAAACTGATAAGGTAAGGAAGTGAAGCGGTATGCAACTCACATTGAGTGCGCCAACGCCTAGAAATTATTTAAAATCATGGGTTTGTTTAAGTCTTTATCGGTTATTAGTTTCTTTACTCTGGTTTCTCGCATCCTCGGTTTAGTCAGGGAAATGGTTGTTGCGGCGAAGTTTGGAGCCAGCGCTTCGACCGACGCACTGTTCGTTGCTTTTCGCATTCCTAATTTGTTGAGAAGGCTTTTCGCTGAAGGCGCTTTCGCGCAAGCCTTTGTTCCTATTTTATCGGAATATCGTGAGCGTGAGGGTGATGAGCGAGCTAAATTGTTGATTGGCCATGTTGCCAGTTTGCTCTCGGTGCTTCTTCTGGTGATCTCAATACTTGGTGTACTTTGCGCGCCTTACCTCGTTTACGTGATTGCGACTGGATTTAACGATGCGGGTGATCAGGCTGAGTTAACGACAAATTTAATTCGTTTTACATTCCCCTATTTATTATTCATATCTTTGACGAGTCTTTTTGCTTCCGTTCTAAATACTTGGGGTCGCTTTGCCGTTCCAGCGTTTACTCCGGCGCTGTTAAATATCAGCTTTATTGGTTCGGCAATTTATTTGACACCTTTTTTTGACCCACCGATTATGGCGCTGGGTCTAGCTATCCTAATGGGGGGGGCTGCTCAGCTCTTATTTCAAATTCCATTTTTATTGCGGCTCAAACTTTGGCCAAAATTCCATTGGAATCCTACTGACTCAGGAGTTATCCAAATTTTGAAGAGAATGGCACCTGCCGTAGTGGGAGTCTCCGCAGCTCAGATTTCTTTGGTTATCAATACAAATATAGCGTCTAGAATGCAAACAGGCAGTGTGAGTTGGTTAACTTATGCGGATCGATTAATGGAGTTGCCAGTTGGATTGCTAGGCGTAGCGATGGCTACTGTAATCTTGCCGGCACTATCTGTTTCGGTCGCAAACAGCAAAAAAGATGAATATCAAACCACTCTAGATTGGGGTTTAACCCTAATGTTGGTTATCTCTATACCGAGCGTGTTGGGGTTGGTCGCTCTATCTGAACCTATTCTTATGACGCTATTTATGCGAGATCAGTTTTCATTCGCAGATGTTTCTATGACGCAAGTCGCGTTCTGGGGGTACGGCGTGGGATTGGTTCCCATTGTGATGATTAAACTCCTCGCCCCTGTTTTTTATGCCAACAAGGACACCAAGACGCCGGTGCAAATCGCCATCAAGGCCGTGATTTTTACGCAGTTACTAAACATTATTTTCTGGTTTCTTTTGCCGGATCAAGTGAAACACGCAGGTCTAGCTTTGGCAATTTCTGGAGGCGCATGGTTGAACGCCGTTATGCTCATCAGTGGTCTACGCAGACGAGGGTTATTTTTAATCAGTAATAACTGGATATTAGTTTGCAGAGACTGTTCGGTTGCGGCCGGAGTAATGACTCTGATTGTTTCTTATGTCTCTCTCAATATTGAGTGGTTACAGTTTGATTCCTGGGGAAGAGCTGGATTGCTTCTAGGCTTAATACTGCTTGGATTATTAGTTTACATACTTAGTTTAAAAGCTTTTGGCCGTCGATTAACGGAGCTTTTGGATGTAAAGCGCCCCAATTAAAGTTAAGCATATTCTCGTTGTTAACGTACCTGCTTACTGACGATGGCGTCAACAGCGCTACGAGTAAGGTGTGGAGCAAACATGGATATAAAATCATAAATATAACCGCGCATGTAGGTGTTTTTTCGAATGCCAATGCCGGTTGTGCTGGGCTCAAATAGATGGCTGGCATCCATGCCTCTGATTTTAGTATCTCGCACTGGGTCGTAAGCCATCATAGAAACAATTCCAATGCCAAGCCCGAGCTCGACATACGTTTTAATCACATCCGCATCTACGGCTGTCAATATGATATCTGGTTCCAAGCCGCTTGCTTCAAAGGTTTGTTTGATGATTGGGCGACCCGTATGTGTGAAATCATATGTGATAATCGGGTACGAACAAATCTCTTCCAAAGAAAGGTTTTTACTTTTCAAGAGAGGGTGTCGAGGCGGAGTCAGTACGCAACGATTCCACTGATAGCAAGGAAGCATTGCGAGGTCCTTGGTTAAAGACGTCGCCTCTGTGGCTATGGCAATGTCTGCCTCTCCTGAGCAAGCCATTTCAACTATGCGTGACGGACTACCTTGGTAGAGTGATAGTCGTACTTGAGGATATTTTTCGCGAAATAGTTTTATGATGCTAGGAAGGGCATATCGCGCCTGAGTGTGCGTTGTCGCAATAGTTAAGCTCCCTGATTTCTCCTTCGAGAACTCGCTGCCTATCGTTTTTAAATTGCTTAATTCGCTCAGCGCAGCCTGGGATTTCTTGATAATTTCTTGACCCGGCTCAGTAATACCAACAAATCGTTTTCCTCGTCTGATAAATATATCGACGCCTAGCTCCTCTTCAAGCGCTTTAATCTGTTTGCTAATCCCGGGTTGGGATGTGTACAGTTCGGCCGCAGCCTTTGACAAATTAAGACTGTGTTTTGCAACCTCACATATGTATCTGAGCTGTTGTAGTTTCATAGCTTAAGCGTTTGAGTTGTTTACTGTGCTGATTCTTTTTTTCAGCACTGCAAAGGATACAAATTTTATTTTATATAGTTTTTTTGACTAAGGATATAGACCGTCACATTGGTACTTCATAGGACTTTTGTAAAAGACGATAGAATTGAGTCTTAATCAATCCCCCATAAATATTTGTTAAATGAGAGTTTTAACGCTGAGAGATCCAGGGAGTAAGAGTGGACGTGCCCTAACCATCGGTAATTTTGATGGAGTGCACTTAGGGCATCAAGCCATATTGGAATATTTGGTAGCTGAAGCGGCAAAAAGAAACCTCATTCCCTCCGTCTTAATATTTCAGCCGCACCCCGCAGAATTTTTTTCCCCAATTGAAGCTCCAGTTAGGCTCTATGGCGTTAGGGAGAAGGTACGCTCATTTCTTGATGTAGGTATTGAGCAAGTTTGCTTACTTCCTTTCAATGTCAGATACGCTCAGATGTTGGCAGAAGATTTCGTACGCAATGTGTTGGTGAAAGAGTTGTCGGTGCGTTGGTTGTTGGTTGGAGATGACTTTAGGTTTGGTTCGGGCCGCAGCGGTGATTATCAAATGCTGCAGAATCTTGGTCGTGAATTAGGTTTTGAGGTAGAGGCTAATCAAAGCGTTAAAATTAGAGATATGCGTGTGTCTAGCACTGCTGTTCGAGGTGCTTTGTCGAGCGGCAATCTTAACTTTGCGGAAGAACTGTTAGGCAAGCGTTACAATATGTGTGGTCGTGTAGTTCGAGGTGACCAAATTGGTAGGACGTTGGGATTTCCTACTGCAAATATACATTTTTGCAGAGAGTTTTTTCCTCTCTCTGGAATATTTACGGCGTACGTTGATGGCCCTGAAATGAATCAAAGGCCAGCACTGGTAAGTGTTGGAAAGAGGCCTACTGTGACCAGCAAAGGGGATGTTTGCATTGAGGCATACATTCTCGATTTCTCTGGTGATTTGTACGGCCAAATGCTCAATGTCACATTCGTTCGTAAAATTCGTGATCAAGAGACATTTGCCGGTACATGTGACCTTATTGCTGCTATGAAAGAAGATGAAAAAAATGCTCGTCTTGATTTTGAACTAGACGTTACGTAAAACTATGGTTGCGCAGCAGGTTTTTGTAACCATTAATGTTTGACCGCTTGAGGTAGTTGCTAAAATCTATGGATTATAAAAAAACATTAAATCTCCCTGATACGCCATTTCCCATGCGTGCAAATTTAGCGAAGCGCGAGCCGCTTTGGGTTGAGCAATGGCAAACCGGCGGCTTGTACCAAAAAATTCGAGAGAAGGCCAAGGGTCGGCCTACATTTATTTTGCATGACGGTCCACCTTATGCCAATGGTGATATCCACATTGGACATGCCGTTAATAAGGTTCTTAAGGATATTATTGTTAAATCCAAAACGCTTGCTGGTTTTGATGCTCCGTATGTCCCTGGATGGGATTGTCACGGCTTACCAATTGAACACCAGATTGAAAAATTGCACGGAAAGGGAATAGAACCTGAAAAATTTCGTACTCTTTGTCGGGAGTTCGCCGGGGAACAAATAGACCGTCAAAGAAAAGATTTTATTCGCCTCGGTGTGCTAGGGGACTGGGAGAATCCTTATAAAACGATGGGGTTTCGAGCTGAAGCGGATACGATACGATCTCTGGCAAGCATTCAACAAAATGGATTTTTGCAAGAAGGTGCCAAGCCTGTCCATTGGTGTCTTGATTGTGGCTCAGCACTTGCAGATGCTGAGGTCGAATATGAGGACAAAAAATCCCCAGCAATAGACGTGGGTTTTTCTGTTTTAGACACAAAGGCTCTGGCTTCCGCACTAGGGTTTACGCACATCTATGACCCTGTGTTCGCCGTGATTTGGACAACTACCCCGTGGACGTTGCCAGCAAATCAGGCGGTTGCTGTCGGGCCGGATATTGATTACTCGCTCGTTCGAATTGCAGATGGCTTGCTCATATTGGCTAGCGAGCTAGTCGAATCCTGTGTTCAGCGATATGGAATTGTGGAGTTTGAGACACTATGCAATTTCAAAGGAGATAAGCTTGAGGGGCTATGGCTTCAACATCCTTTTTATAACCGAAAATCGTTAGTGATTACTGGCGACCATGTTACCTTAGATGCAGGAACAGGTTTGGTTCACACTGCCCCCGCACATGGTATTGATGATTATGTGGCTGGGCTACGTTATGGTCTTGAGGTGGATAACCCTGTTGGTGATGATGGTAATTTCTATGCCTCTGTTCCGATAGTTGGGGGTATGTTGGTTTGGGATGCAAATAAAAAAATTATTGAAATTCTTCGTGAAAATCATAAATTGCTCCATGAGATTTCTTATAAACACAGTTATCCTGTATGTTGGAGACATAAAACGCCAATTATTTTTCGGGCAACGAAGCAGTGGTTTATTGGGCTTGATTCCGGTGAGGATTCCATTAGGAGTCGAGCGGCAAAGGCCATAGAAGAGACCTCGTTTTATCCCAGTTGGGGCCGTGCCCGGTTAGAGGGAATGATCAGCAATCGACCCGATTGGTGTGTGTCCAGACAAAGAAGTTGGGGAACCCCCATGTCGTTAGTGGTTCACGCGGAGACGGGAGAGCTACACCCGGATACGCCAGCGCTCATGGAGGCAGTGGCCAAGCGGGTAGAAAGTAAAGGCATCAGTGCATGGTTCGAGCTTGACCTCGAAGAGCTTTTAGGCGAGGACGCAAAGAATTGGAAGAAAGTCAAAGATACGCTCGATGTCTGGTTTGACTCTGGGACCACGCACAGGAGCGTTCTAGCCAGACGCGAAGATTTGAAAAAGCCAGCGGACTTGTATCTGGAAGGCTCTGACCAACATCGAGGCTGGTTTCAATCAAGTCTACTCACGGGTTGTGCGATTGATGGTCGGGCTCCGTATAAGAGTCTGCTTACTCACGGTTTTGTAGTGGATGGTAATGGGCGAAAAATGTCTAAATCCATGGGTAATGTAATAGCGCCACAAAAGATCTCTGACACGCTGGGTGCTGATGTACTGCGGCTATGGGCGGCATCAACAGATTATTCTGCAGAGTTAACGATATCAGATGAAATTTTAAAACGAGTGGTCGAAAGTTATCGACGAATTCGTAATACACTTAGATTCTTATTGGCGAACCTCAGTGACTTTGATCCAAAGTCGGACCGTCTCGACCCGGCTGATTGGCTTGAGATCGATCGTTATGCAGTACAAATGTCTCAGCGGTTACAGCAGAACATTCAACGCGATTATGAACAGTTTGAATTTCATCTCGTAACTCAAAAATTTCAAACGTTTTGTTCTGAAGATCTGGGTGGTTTTTACCTGGATATCCTTAAAGATCGACTTTATACCAGCGGGGAGAGTTCGCTTGAGCGCAAGTCCGCGCAAAATGCGATGTGGCACATAACAAATTCGCTACTGCGTTTGATGGCGCCGATCCTATCATTTACAGCTGATGAGGCGTGGCCTATTTTTATTCGGGATGATGAAGATTCTGTGTTATTGCATACCTGGTATGAGTTTCCGCAGATTGATCAACAGTTACTGTCGAAATGGGATCATCTAAGGCGCTTACGGGCGCTCGCGCAGAAAAAGTTAGAGGAGAAGCGGAGTGCCGGTGATATCGGCTCCTCGTTGCAGGCTGAGGTCAGTGCGACTGCGTCGGGACAAGACTACGATCTTCTGACCTCGCTTCAGGATGATTCACGTTATTTATTCTTAACATCCTCGTTTCATTTGATAAAAGGTGATTCGCCAGATTTTCTTGTAACAGCGGATAAGAGCTCTCATCAAAAATGCGAACGCTGCTGGCACTATCGTTCAGATGTGGGCTCCATCGTGGAGCATGAAACTATTTGTGGACGATGTGTCAGTAATCTGTCCGGCGGTGGCGAACAGAGACAATATGTCTAGTTTATTGCGTTCGGTCGAGGTCAAACGTTTTGTCCGGTGGATGTTTTTGGCATTGGTGCTTGTGTGTATTGATCAGATGACAAAGCAATTGATTATCCAGACGATGGGCCCCCTCGACTTTGAGAAGGTGCTTCCATTTTTAGCGATTGTGTTTACGATGAATCCGGGAGCAGCTTTTAGTCTTCTGGCGGACGCATCGGGATGGCAAAGGTGGTTCCTGTCTATTATCGCGATTATTGCGGTGGCACTTTTATTAGTTATGCTATTTCGAAACACGGCAGACCGATTATTGTCGTTTGGCCTTGTTTTAATACTAGCAGGTGCTCTGGGTAATTTGATCGATCGAGTTATGCTTGGTGCGGTTGTGGATTTCATCTTGATTTATTGGCGCGACTTCCGGTGGCCTGTATTTAATGTAGCAGATTCTTGTATTTCTATAGGCGCAGGTATTTTACTGTTCGATGGTTTTTTTCGAAAACGAGGCGAGACGCACAAAACCCTATCATGACGATTACTTCACCAGCTGCTGCTGAGTTACATTTAGCGAACCCGCGTGGATTTTGTGCAGGGGTTGATCGAGCCATTGAGATTGTTGAGCTTGCTATCAAGAAGTATGGCGCCCCGATTTATGTCAAACATGAGGTCGTTCACAATAAATATGTGGTGGATGACCTGAAGTCAAAAGGTGCCATATTTATTGAAGATCTGAATGACGTGCCAGAGGGGGAAACTCTGATTTACAGCGCGCACGGAGTATCTTTGCAGGTTCGTTTGGAGGCGGAAAAAAGAAAATTACGAGTTTTTGATGCTACTTGTCCATTAGTCTCAAAAGTTCATTCTGAAGTAGTTCGACATCGAAAAAAAGGCCTTGAGGTTATTATGATTGGGCACAAAGGTCACCCAGAGGTTGAGGGGACTATGGGTCAGGTTTCGAACGGTATTTTATTGGTGGAAAGTATCGATGATGTACATACTCTTAATGTGGAAGACTCTGAAAAATTGGCTTATGTGACTCAAACAACGCTCAGTGTGGATGATGCGTCTAGGATTGTAAAAGCTCTGGTGGCCAAGTATCCAAAGATAAAAGTGCCTGCGAAAGAGGATATTTGTTATGCGACGCAAAATCGGCAAGATGCAGTCAAATCGCTCGCTGAGCATTGCGATCTGATTATTGTCGTCGGATCAGCAAACAGTTCCAACTCCAATCGACTCAGGGAAGTCGCAGAAACCAAGGGTGTTCGAGCATTTTTGGTCGATAACGAAACCGACTTGGAACCCGACTGGTTAACCGGAGTAGCCAGAGTAGGGGTAACTGCAGGAGCCTCAGCGCCAGAGGTGCTTGTTACTGCGGTTGTTGAGCGCTTAAAAAAACTTGGAGTTAAAGTTGTTAAGGAGTCTTCTGGTGTAGAGGAGAAGGTGGTTTTTTATGTTCCTGGAGCGCTAAAGAGAAAGGCGTAAAAATTTCTGGTATCTTAAGATTTAATATCGTTAATAAGTGATAAAAAAATTTTTATAGAAGCAATTCAGCTAGATTAGATGTAAACGATAAGTTGAAGGGTTGCGACGTTATACCAATCAAGAAACTACTAACTACTGCTAAAGTTTTTTTTTAGCAAAAAACACCATGCCAATGCGGATCAGTTGCTGGAAATGGTGAGGCAAGCGGATGCTACCGTTTCTCGAGCGACGGTTTACAATACGCTTAATTTACTTTTAAACAAAAAATTAATTAAAGCATTAGTCTCTGATAAATATGAGGCTTTTTGGAATACGAATACCTCTATTCATCACGCGTTTACGACATAAAGGCGGGAGAGTTGACGGACGTAGGTCCTGAAGAGGTAGGACCCTTCGAGTTGCCGCGGATCCCATCGGGGTTTGATATGGAGGGTGCGGATATTGTTATTCGTATCCGTCGGATGCATACTTTATATTAGTTTTACATGGTTTTTAGCTTGTCTTTTTTTCGGGCAAACGTCCGAAATGATGTCTATTAAATGGAAAGGAATTGTAGTGATTTACGAAAATATACTGGTTGAGAAACGAGGCAATGTGGCGCTTATTACATTGAATCGGCCTAAAGCATTAAATGCTCTATCACCTGATCTGATGCGTGAGTTGTCTTCGGCCGTCGATATTTTGGAGCCAGACTCAACTGTGGGATGTCTAGTCGTTACCGGCAGTGAGAAGGCCTTTGCGGCAGGGGCGGATATTAAAGAAATGAAAACGAAGAGTTACATGGATGTTTACATGTCTGATTTTATTACTGCCGAATGGGAGCGGATTGCTCGGTGCCGTAAGCCGGTCATTGCTGCTGTTGCGGGTTATGCCTTGGGGGGCGGGTGTGAGCTGGCTATGATGTGTGATTTTATTCTAGCTGCAGAAAATGCCAAATTTGGTCAACCAGAAATTAATCTCGGCATAATACCAGGGGCTGGAGGTACGCAACGCTTACCAAGGTTTGTAGGAAAGTCAAAAGCTATGGAAATGGCTCTGTTGGGTCAGGCTAGGATAATGGATGCAAATGAAGCAGAGCGAAGCGGTTTGGTTAGTCGTATCGTCCCCTTAAATGAACTTGTAGATGAGGCTGTCAGTACGGGACAAAAAATTGCCGACTTAAGTCAACCGATTGTAATGATGGCCAAGGAAAGTGTGAACAGGGCATACGAGACGACGCTCAATGAGGGTATTCGTTTCGAAAGGCGGTTATTTCATTCTGCTTTCTCCACGGAAGATCAAAAAGAAGGAATGTCTGCGTTTTCTGAGAAGAGAAAGCCAAAATTCAAGAATAAGTAAATTCTCCAATCCTCACTGCCATAATGTTCTTTATTATCGTCCGCTCGTATAATATGCGCGGTCTGTGCTGTTGTAGCTCAGTTGGTAGAGCAACTGATTCGTAATCAGTAGGTCGGCAGTTCGATTCTGCCCAACAGCACCATTTCATATTGTTATGTTGAGGAGTGAATCCATCACGCAGAGCATGTGGCTTTAAAATCGAGATGGCTTATCACTATCATTAAGTTAAGTAAAAAAGGTAAATTAAATCATGACTCATGGTTTGACAGAAAAACCAAGTACTGAACTCGAGAAGACCGCAGATCGATTTCAACGAGTTTGCGGCACTCCATTAGGGGATTTGATTTGGGTTTACGCTGAGAGCGAAGCATCTAAAGGTAAAGAGTACGGTTGTTACTTGATTGGAAGAATGACTGGGATGCATAATAATTTATTCGAAGGTGAGTCTAGGTTATTAGAGGATCATTGGGACTTTGCTGAGCATTTATTCTTGCCTTTTGTTCGGTGGTCCGTTTTGGAACGAGTGGTTTTTTTAGAGCGGTGGGTTCGAGGTTTAGCTAGTGATTTCCCGGCTCAAGTAAGGCAGGAGTATCTAGTGTTAATTGATGGACTTCGGCTTAAGATTAATTAGGCAGGCGCGTCAGATTCATAAGAATTTTTCACTAGATGAAAGTTAAGTGATATACATAAGTTGGTATATTAGGCGTACTACATTATTTTTTTGTCGTAACCATGGTGAAAATCTCTACAGAATTTCGGGATACTCGAGGGGAAATCAATGAAACGTATAAATCTAGCATTATGTTTGGTGTTGCTGCTGCCGACTCTATTGAGAGCGGAAACTGACGGTAACGAGCTGCTTGAAATGATGCAGCACCCTAAAGGTCGCGAAGCAACTCAGCCATTCATCGATGATGTGTGGCGGAAGTGGAATAACGGACTATTTTGTATTCCAGAGGAAAATATTCGGGACACAACATTCGCAGCTGTTTTAGATTATTTGGAAAACAACTCTGAGAATCTTTTTCGGCCGCGACGTTATTTGATAGTGCAGGCCCTAAGAGTGGGGTTCCCCTGTAACAAAGAGTAATAGCTCTCTATTAGTGGTAGACCCGGGCTTCAATCCCGCTGAGGGTTGAAGTCCCAAATGTCTACTGCGAACCCTTTCTACCCTCGGTTGCCATAAATATTAGATCAAAAAGAGGGGCGTTGTATTCTAAATTGGGACGCATCAGACGTACTTCTGTTTTTTAGCATCCCACGTGGCCACGATAACTGAGTAATATAAATGTATGTTCTTCGGTATCGTTTAATCAATTACTCTGTTGAATTGAGGCTTGTATGAGAATTACTGACGTTATAGTACATATTTTGCAAAGCAATTTAGATCAGCCCTTTGCCTTTTCCCAGGGGTGGGTCAAGGTGAGGTCGTCGACTATTGTTGAAGTTCAAACTGATGAAGGCTTAGTAGGTTGGGGTGAGGCTTTCGCGCAAGGCCTTGAATCTCCGCAAATAGCTGGGTCAGCGATAGAACATTCGCTCAAACCATTGATCTTAGATTCCAATCCAACGGACGTAGAAGTCCTCTGGCATAAGATGTACAACCATACGCGTGACTTTGGCCGTAAGGGATCCATCATGTCGGCGATCAGCGCTATAGATATTGCATTATGGGATATTGCAGGAAAATTTTTTGAGGTGCCCATCTCTCAACTTTTAGGGGGAAGGTTTCGAAATCAGGTGCAACCATATGCAACAGGTTTTTATCGATTGAATGGAAAAAATGAGGAGGGGCGTTTAGCAGAAGAGGCCATCGTACACAACGAAGCCGGTTTTAACGCAATGAAAATTAAACTAGGTTTTGGCGTTGATGATGATGTTAAGGTTATGCGCGAAGTCGGCCGCGCGCTAGAGGGGCGAGGTGTTGAGCTCATGGTGGATACGAATCATGCCTATGGTCGGACTGAATCCTTAAGGTTAGGGCGAGTGCTTGATGAATTTGATCTGCGTTGGTATGAGGAGCCTGTTCCCCCCGAAGATATTGATGGATATATTGAGCTTCGCGCCAAGTTAACGACACCAATCGCTGGAGGAGAGAATGAACACTCTATCTATGGTTTTCGTGAGTTGTTGAATCGTCATGCGGTCGATATTGTGCAACCGGATATCGGTTCTTGCGGGGGCATTACGGGAGCAAGGCATGCCGCGATACTAGCTCAAGCCAACGGAATAGAAGTAAATCCCCATATCTGGGGCTCTGGAGTCGCACAGGCAGCCTCTCTTCAGCTTCTAGCAGCGTTGCCGAATTCGGTTCATTCTTTGTACCCTAGGCAGCCTATTCTTGAGTACGACCGGTCCTCGCACCCCTTTAGAAATGAGCTGGTAGATCGACCAATAACACTAAATAAAAATGCAATGGTAGAAATATCAGATGCTCCAGGACTTGGAATCCAAGTTAATAGAGAGGTAATAAAAAAATTCAAGGTCAATTAGTTTGTCGTGAAAGACTGATTATGCCGGCGGACGAAGTGTTTGGTGATTGTTATAAAAAGACCTCATATAGAGCGTGTCTGGGTAAGTCTTATCTAGACTTCCGTGTCGATCAAAGGAGCGGGAAGAAAAGTTGGTTCGTCAAGAGTCAGTGGGTAACTAGTTGGGCTTTTATTTCCGCAGAAAATCCGCACTCTATTTTATTAACTGATCGAAGAAATAAGGCTAGAAGCGGTAGGTTATTGCGGCATTTGCAAGCAAGAAATATGAAATACTTGTTAGGGTTAGGTGTTCCTGACTCCGATGATTGGCCCGTCGAATTAGGATTTTTTGTATTAAATATAAGTGCTAATGAGGCACGTCGGATAGGTCGTAAATTCAGTCAACATGCAATTGTATTTTTTATATGTTTGAAACCAATTAAACTAATCTGGTTGGCTTAAAAGTTTCTCTTCATGTAATTCTTCTACCGAAACTTTCCCATAAAGCTGCGGTCAATATAATCCTTTAAGTGCCATACCCATTTCCCGCTAGCACATAAAACATTCCTCGAGGCAACGGCATATTTATTACCTGCACTGATTAAAGCTAGGGCATGTTTCTGTGGCGTGTATAGCTGAAGTGGTTTATCGTTCACTAGATTTTTAATGTTCGCAGTCAAAACTGCAGCCTGCTTCACTGCGTAAACCCCAGACTTTGGATACTGCAAATCCTCGATAGATCCAATGTCCCCAACTGCAAACAGATTGTTTATATTTTTAACTCGGAGATATTGATCCGTTTGGATAAACCCATCTGCTGTTGTAGGTAGGTTGGATAGTTTAGGCCAGCTGCTTGCCGCAGCACCAGTAGCCCAGATCGTCAGGTCAGATTTAATCATTTTCCCCGATGAAGTCGTAACATACTCTTTGGATACGCTGACAACAGGATGAGCATAGTATGTCGTGATATTTTTTTGATGAAGAATTCGGTGAAATTTCCGCTGAATGAGAGTGGAATGTGTGTCTAAAATATCTTGAGAGCCAGTGACTATAGAAAAATTCAGGTTGGTATAACCATAAGTATCTGCTCGATGTTTTAAAGCCAGTATGATTTCAATTCCTGCAGCTCCGCCGCCCACAACGGCAACGTCAAATGTTTGTTTCATAGGAGCATTATTAACTCGTTTTAGAAAACGATCGACCTTGCGAATCAATTGATCAATTGGTTTAACTGGAAGGCCCCAAGATTTAACACCAACTGTTGAGTACAGATTTGGTGTTGATCCGATATTAATGGACGCTAGCTCATAGCCATGTTGATTTTTTGGGGTATGGATCAGTTGGTCCCTTGGAGTGATCCGAGTTACGGTGTCTTGAATAAATTTAAATCTATATTTATGACAAAGGTCTTCAAGATTAATATGGCAGTCACTAAATGTGTAATGACCTGATATCAAGCCGGGAAGCATCCCAGAATAAGGAGTGAATCTATCGCTACTAATTAACGTTACCGCAACATCTAAAGATGACTGCTCACCCAGTCGTCGAATAGTCTCCAGATGGGTGTGGCCACCTCCAATGAGTATAAGTTTTTTCATCTATATCTTAGCGCTTAATATTGGGGTGTGTGAGCTGACAAGGCTTTGGTCATGTCAAGCTTTAAAGTTCACGTGTTAATTGAGGCATATATTTCTCAAGCCGATAATAGTCGGTAATTTCATCTACGTCCCATAGTGTTGGTAATTCGTACCAAGTATGCTTTTTCATTTTTAGGTTAGATCGAATCTGATGCATTACTTGGTTAGTACCCCATGATACGTTGTGAAATATCGCTGAAGAGAATGTATGTGCCCCGATTAAAGAAAACCCGCCATCTTCAACCGGGATGAATACGTATTCGTGACTATCGAGTTCGTGAAATGCTCTTTTTAGCATGACCCGATCAATGGTTGGGCAGTCACACCCGATTAGCAGCACCTTTTTATGACTCTTTAAACCCTTATTAAGGGCAAAACTCATTCGTTCAGATAGAGATTTACCAGCTTGACATTTCAGCTGATTATGAGTGCTCAGTGCCAAAAAGAAGCCATGATTGATATCTGGTGTGCTCCAAATCTCAAGGTTTGAAGACATGTTTGTAGCCACTTGTATGGTGTGTAGCATCATACGTTGATGTAATTCACACGATCTATGTGGTCCTAACGCGGGAATGAGTCGTGTTTTGACTGTCCCTGCAACAGGTGTGCGTGTGAAAACCTGAATTAAAGTATCGGACTCTTGGTTGGTAGATCTAGTCATCTTTTATCGTAGTATATTTTTAGCCGGCTTGGAGTCGCACCAAAGAAGAACAATAGTCGCAGCGACCACATTTTTAATATAGTTCGTAGAGGGCCATTTTCCTTCCATCTCCTGACCGATGTTTTAATTTTCGCATGACTGATAAATGGTTTACCAATATTTTTTAGTTTTTTTGAAAGAACTATGTCTTCCATAATTTCAATCGATGGGAAAAATCCTATGCCTGTGAAAATGTCTTTACGAACAAAAACTCCCTGATCACCAGTAGCAATGTGAGTGAGCCTTGACCGTAGATTCATCATCGACTCAACAATTCTGAAAATTATTTTTTGGTGATTTAATTGTATGTTAAACCAACCCCAAGAGTGTTCGTGAAGGGCTGCTTCAATGACCTCCTCGAATTCAAAACTAATAGAAGAATCTGCGTGTAAGAACCATAAAAACTTACCTTTTGCGCAAAGTGCTCCCGCGTTCATTTGCGCTGCTCGTCCTGGATTTGAGTGGATAATTTGATCGGCCTTGTCACGTATCAAATCCAAGGTGTTATCGGTGCTCCCACCGTCAGCGACAATAATCTCTGTCTCAGCCGATTTTCTGTTGTGAAGTTCCCTAAGTAATAAAGGGAGCAATTCTTCTTCGTTCAAGGTCGGGATGATTACTGACAAGGTGATGTGTTGTAATGCCATGTGAGGTGACTACTCCCAATCCCCATTGTTTAATGACCAATCGTATTTTGTGTATTTGATTACGATGCTGTTGCTGCTGAATGACTCACCCTTAGGGTTAAGGGTGAACTCATACTCTTGAAGCCATTGGAGTACCGAGCCGGATTTGCGCATGAAGTCAGTCTGATACCATTTAAATATGGGTGAAATAAATAATGTTTTATTTTTAAGGCTATTTCTGCTTCTATCTGAGAGGAAACGCAGGGTGCTGTCATTTAGTTGTTCGTTGATACGAGATGCGTCGTAAGCTTCCGGCCGCAGGGCCGGGCAGCTTACGGAGGCACAGTTAACCGCCATATGAATTCTAGGGTCATCAAACCGCCCCGGTTCTCTTAGCAGTTGGTGCTCTATAAAGTCTAGGCTAACAATGTTTCCAAATAAATCAAATCTCTTGGCTTTCCATGGGCTTTTAAACAGGGTTCCCAATTCCTTAATAGAGTCTATATCTCGATGGTTTTGCGAAACCCAAAAGACGGTATAGGCGTTATAAGCATTGATTAGGAATGCCAATTGTTCTTGCTTGTTGAAAGATTCGAACTGTTGCTCTGATATGGCTCCCACTTTTTTTAGGTAATTGACCAGGGCAGCTTGGTCTTGCTCAAAGCCAAAGTAATTTACAGTACTAGTGAATCCATATTTTTTCCAAACCACATGCTTTTTAAGTAGCAAATCAAATTCATTATGTGAATGGTCAAAGGCGTTCGCTACCGATGTTGCAATGAAAATAATTAACGCTGAGGTTATTGGTAAAAGTTTCACGGTCACAAGTTTAAGTGATCACAGTGCTTATCTACGTACGATTCGATGGTAAATTTCTAGGATTTTGAGCAGCTTTCGAGGAGTATTTTTTCTTTTCCACTCTCCTGCTACATATTTGTTTGCCTCTGAGAATGTTGGGTAGATATGAGTAGTTGCTAGGATCTTATTAAGTCCTAATTTATATTTCATGGCTAAAACAAATTCAGCAATAATTTCAGAAGCATGTTCACTCACGATAGTGACGCCGATTATTTGATCTGATTTTGGCCGAGTTAAAACTTTGATGAACCCATAGTCTTCTGAATCTGCAATTGCTCGATCAAGATCATCTAGTCCATAAGTCGTTACTTCATACGCTATATTTTTTTTGTTTGCGGCAGCTTCATTTAACCCTACTCTTGCCACGCCAGGGTGGGTGAATGTGGCCCATGGTATATATGAAAAATCGATAGTAAATTTCCTAAACGTACCAAAAAGTGCGTTTACTGCGGCGTACCAGGCTTGATGCGCAGCGGCGTGAGTAAACTGCATTCTTCCAGTGACATCTCCGCACGCATAGATATTTGGAAATTTTGTTTGGAGAAAATCATTCGTGGGTAAAATAATATCGTCTGGGGAAATAGCGTCTATATCTTCGAGTCCATAACCTTTCAAATTAGCTTGTCTTCCTATAGCAAAAAGAACTTGATCGAAGTTTAACTGCACCTCACCATTCGGGCTCTCGCACACTAGTGTTTGTACCCCATTTTTTCTAATGAATCCCTTGGCTCGATGTCGGGCTAACACCGCAACACCTTCATCGGATAACTGATTCTCGATCATCTCAGCGACATCAGAGTCCTCTTTAGTAAGAATGCGGTCAGTAGATTCCACCAAAACGACTTGTGATCCCAACCGTTGGAAGGCTTGTGCTAATTCACATCCGATTGCACCTCCACCAATAATGACTAGATGTTTAGGTAGTTCATTTAAATTCCAGATTGTGTCAGAAGTAACGTGACTAATCTCGCTGATATTAGGGAGTTGGGGGATGATCGGACTGGCTCCGGCAGCTACAATAATTGATCGCGCGCTGATGTTTGTTTCACCTTCAGCGCTTTCAATTGTTATTGTCCATGGCGTAGTGATTTTTGCATTACCTTGATAGCAAGTCACGCCGAGTTTTGTGTAACGATCTACTGAGTCATGAGGTTCTATTTTCCTGATAACTTTATGTACACGCTTCATTACGTCTGAAAAATTAAATGTTATGTCAGCTTTGTGGATACCTAATTTATTAGATTGTTTTGCTTGCTCAAGGAAATGAGCGGTTTTGATTATCGCCTTCGACGGTACGCATCCCGTATTGAGACAATCACCTCCCATTTGGTGCTTTTCAATTAGAGCTACTCGTGCATTTACGGCAGCACCTATGTATGCGGAGACAAGTCCTGCGGCGCCACCACCAATAACAATCAGGTTGTAATCGAAATGTTTCGGCTTGGACCATTTGGCATACACTCTGCGTCGGATGATTAGGTCCGATAGAAATTTAGCGACAATGGGGAAAAGTCCAAGAATACACAGAGAAATGATTAAATTTGCTGAGAGAATTTCACTAGTGGAGTTAAGACTTGCGAGTTGGGTCCCAGCATTCACGAATATTATGGTACCGAGGAGCATTCCGATTTGGCTTACCAGATAGAACGTTCGCGTCTTAATTGGCGTGAGGGCCATCAATGCATTGATTGCAAAGAACGGAAAAATTGGAACTAAGCGCAGCGTGAACAGATAAAACGCCCCATCTTTTTTTATGCCTTCATTGATAATCTTCAACTTGTCGCCGAAGCGCGCCCGAACGGGATTTCGAAAGAAATATCGGGTGATCAGAAAGGCTGCCGTTGCGCCAATAGTTGAGCAAAAAGATACAAGGATTGTTCCTAAAAATAAGCCGAATATTGCTCCTCCGGCGAGCGTCAATATCACGGCGCCAGGTAGTGAAAGAGCTGTCACTAAGATATAGATTAAGGCATATATTAGACTTAGTTGGACGGGGTGGTCCTTAAAGTAAATTTGTAGGTCGGAGTAGTTGGCTTTGAGTGCTTGTAAATTTAATTGCGCGAGCAAATTTAAAGCATCTTCACGAAATAAAATAAAGATTAATGTGATTATCGAAGTGATAATGATTAAGCTTACCCACTTTTTATTAGGATTTTGGACTTTCATACTTGGATGATTTCTGTGCGTCTTTGTTTCAAGTTGAGCTTTAATATTTTTTGAAATGATTGTTGTGAAACGTAAACCTGAAGTCTGCTCGGCATCTTGGGCTGTTTTTTATCTGTCTCTTATACACATCTGACGCTGCCGACGATATGCAGTGTGTA
>CAJXOL010000027.1 GCA_913057675.1 uncultured Pseudomonadota bacterium
TCTACACACTGCATATCGTCGGCAGCGTCAGATGTGTATAAGAGACAGACTAAAAACTGTTTTACTCCAGAAGTCGCCGCCACTCAGTTGATTAATGTTTTCTCGGCGCTCACACCATCAGAATCTGGCAAATGTTTCGCTTGGGATGGCCAAGAGATTCAACCGTGATGAATAGTTAGTCAAGACTCAATCAAGATTGTGCGCTATTAAAACAGTGCGGCTTGCCCTAGCGACACGCCTTTTGCGTCTTTTTGAGAAAGTACATATGGCTGCTCAAGCTTAGGCCATTTGATACTCAAATCGGGATCATCCCAACGAATACAAACTTCGTTGGCACTTGAGTAGTAATTCGTCGTTTTGTACAACACTTCAACTTTTTCGGATAGCGCTAAAAAGCCATGACCAAACCCTTCAGGGATCCAAAGTTGTTTTCTATTCGAAGAACTCAAAGATACGGCAACACAACGTCCGAAAAATCGAGAGTCCCGCCTTAAATCCACCGCAACATCATAGATTTCTCCACTCACAACTCTAACGAGCTTCCCCTGCGCCATAGGGTTCGTTTGGTAATGAATGCCCCTTAAGACGCCAACTTTAGAAACGGAATGATTGTCTTGTACAAAATTGATCTCAGGCTGACCAACAAGGGAGCGAAACCGGTCTAAGTTAAAACTCTCGTAGAAGCAACCCCGCTCATCATCAAACACTGTCGGCTCAATTAAATGTACTCCAGGTAGTGCGGTTTCACTCACTCTCACGTTTAAAATCCTCTACCATTTTTGCCAAGTAACGCCCATACGAACTATTGACGAAGTGAGTCGCCTGTTGGGTGACTTTCTCAGGTTCAACCCATCCTTTACGCAGTGCTATTTCTTCCGGACAGTGGATTTTCATACCCTGCCGGTGCTCAACCGCCTGCACGTATTGTGACGCCTCGGACAAACTTTCTGGCGTCCCCGTATCAAACCAGGCATGCCCGCGATCCAAGCGCTCCACATGAACCGTAGAGCGTTTGAGGTACATATTATTCAGACCTGTAATTTCAAGCTCCCCCCTATCCGATGGTTTTAGCTCTCCAGCGAGTCTTGCAGCGTGTTCATCATAAAAATATAGGCCAGTCACAGCGTAGTTTGATTTAGGTATTTTCGGTTTTTCTTCGATGCCGATTAACTGCCCATCACGCGCAATTTCAGCAACACCATAACGTTCTGGGTCATGAACCTGACATGCAAATAATGTTAAATTTCGCGTTAAATCATGCGATATTTCCTGGAGCTTCTCACCGAACCCTGACCCGTGAAAAATATTATCGCCAAGAATTAATGCAGCCGGTGAATCGGCCAAAAACTGTTTACCAATAAGTAATGCTTGTGCAATCCCATCGGGAGAAGGCTGAAGTTGATATTGGATTTCAATGCCCCACTGCTCACCTGTTCCCAACAACTGCTCGAACCGAGGTAGATCCTCTGGTGTTGAAATCACCAATACTTCCCTTATGCCCGCAACCATCAATGTAGACAAGGGATAATAAATCATCGGCTTATCGAAAACAGGAAGCAGCTGCTTAGAGACAACATTGGTCATAGGATACAAACGCGTTCCCGAACCCCCAGCCAATATAATGCCCTTTCGTTCTTTCATTTCAAAAAACCTTTTTCTATTAATTCATCAATTGTACCGTCTACGCCAGCCGTCCAGTGCGGCATGTGCGCTGCGAGCAACCGTTCAAGCTTGTTACTATTGAGTCGGGAGTTTAATGGTCTAGTTGCTCGCGCCAGATACTCCAGCGTTGTAATAGGCGCCACCTTATTTGAGTCACACGCAAGTAATACTCCGGCATTGATCACCCGATTAATCGCATGTACCGCCACATCAAACCAGCTCGCCTCACCACTAGAGCACAAATGATAAACCCCACTACTTAATAAATTCTGCGCATCTTTCTGGATCAATTCCCAGGTCACGCGAGCAATGAGCTTCGCAGATGTTGGGGCTCCAATCTGATCGTTAACTACGGTTAATTGATCCTTATCCTTGGCGAGCTTAAGAATGGTCTTAATAAAATTCTTCCCTGTAGCCGATATCACCCAACTCGTGCGCAAAATCATATAACGACAACCTGCTTCTTTAATATGAACTTCACCCAATAATTTTGATTTACCATAAACCCCCAGTGGGTTTGGTACATCATTTTCTTCATATGGCCGTGAACTCGAGCCGTCAAACACATAATCTGTCGAATAATGAATAAGCATTGCATCGAGTCTAGTCGCACAGGACGCAATAACTTTGACCGCTTCGGCGTTGACCGATAATGCCAAGGACTCTTCAAGCTCTGCTTGATCGACAGCTGTATATCCAACTGCGTTAATGATATGCGTGGGTTGAAAATCTTCAGTGAGCCGCTCAATCATTTCAGGCTTAGTAAAGTCAGCTTCAAGCCGATCCACAAAACGTACAGAATCATTGAGCGCTATGATGCGTTTTAATTCTGATCCCACCTGCCCAGAACCACCAAAGACTAGGACCTTCATCCGTATTGTCGCGCGACCCAATCTCGATACGCGCCACTGCGTACTCGATCTGTCCACCCGGGATTCGATAAGTACCATTGGACGGTTTCTTTGATACCCGAGTTAAAGCTCTGTTTTGGTACCCATCTCAGTTCACGCGTGATCTTGCTAATATCCACCGCGTAACGACGATCGTGGCCAGGACGATCAGTGACGTATTCAATCAAATCCTCATAAGAACCACCATCATTACGGGGCGCTAACTCACCGAGAACCTGACAGACTTTCGACACCACGTCTAAATTCGTCATCTCAGATTGACCACCAATATTGTAAGTTTCTCCCGGCACTCCACCTTTTAAAACACATTGAATTGCGTCACAGTGATCCACTACATAAAGCCAATCCCTAACCTGTTGCCCATCCCCGTAAATCGGCAATCTCTTCCCTTCTATCGCATTCAATATCATTAATGGGATGAGTTTCTCTGGAAACTGAAACGGCCCATAATTATTGGAACAATTAGTTGTGAGCGTCGGAAAGCCATAAGTATGATGGTAAGCTCGAACTAAATGATCTGCCGAAGCCTTACTGGCGCTATAAGGGCTATTGGGCTCAAACCGGTTCATTTCTGAAAACTCTGGATCATTGGGCCCTAAAGAACCATAAACTTCATCGGTTGATACCTGAAGAAAACGAAACACATCTTGTTCAGAGCTTGGCAACTTACTCCAATAATCCTTGCTCGCGTGGAGCAAACGAAATAGACCCACAACATTAGTAGATATAAATTCTTCCGGAGAGACGATAGAGCGATCAACATGAGATTCTGCTGCAAAATTAATAACAGATTGAGGTCTGTGCTTTAATAAAAGCTTATCCAGTAGCTCAGAATCACCAATATCTGCATGAATAAAAGTGTAATTACTGAGATGCGCCACGTCGGACAAATTGTCCGAGTTACCCGCATACGTTAACTTATCAATGTTCACAACTCGCTCATCGGAGCCTTGCAGCACCATTCGAATGAAATTTGAACCAATGAATCCCGAACCGCCAGTTACAAAAATTGTCATATATTTGAATTTTTTATTACAAATCAGGTCAATCTCCACTGGATCATCAGTGGATTGTAACCCAGTAAGGTCCTACTACGCCCCAATGCACGCATTTGAGATAATCTTATCCATTAACGTAATTATAGTTGATCACCCGCTAAGACCCAATGAACCACACCGTAAATTAAATGAGTACACATAGAACCATCTTGTGGTTTAGAAATGATTTGCGACTATCAGATAATCCTGCACTATTTAGCGCAGTTCGTGCTGGTACGATCTTGCCTATTTTCGTGCATGATGAAACTCATCCTGAGGACTTAAAGCCCGGTTCAGCCAGTCGTGTTTGGCTGCATCACTCGCTCCAATCCCTGAGTATGAGCCTGGGCGGTCGTTTAGCAGTATTTTGTGGGGACCCGTTAGAGTTGATACCCAACCTAGTTGCTCAATATCAAATTACACAGGTCTCTTGGAATCGCCAGTACGAACCTTGGGCAATTAAGCGAGATACACGTCTTAAGAAATTACTGAAAGATTCTGGAATCGTAGTCGAGTCGTATAATGGATCACTGCTTTGGGAGCCCTGGGAGATTCATAAATCTGATAAAACTCCTTACCGCGTGTTCACTCCATTTTTTAGAAAGGGATGCCTCAGCGCCACCGAACCAAGGAAACCACTGTCAAAACCTCAAAAAATCAACTTCCTAGAGCACCAAGAGCCAACCGCCGTAGACACACTAGACCTCATGCCCTCAGTCACCTGGCACGAATCCCTAATGGATCATTGGGACATTGGGGAAAACGGTGCACAAAAACGGCTCAAGACATTCATCGGCTCAGGGATCAAAAAATATAAAGAAGGTCGCAATTTTCCAGCTGAGAATTATGTTTCATGTTTATCGCCACACCTGCACTTTGGAGAGATATCACCTAATCAAGCGTGGCATGATGCTCGTAATCTCCCTATGAACGAGAATATCGACCACTTTTGTAGTGAACTAGGGTGGCGGGAGTTTTCCCATAACTTACTGTTTCACAATCCAAATCTTCCAACAGTAAATCTGCAGAAAAAATTTGATAAATTTCCTTGGAGTACAGATACAAATCATCTGACGGCGTGGCAACGAGGTCTCACTGGCATTCCATTTGTTGATGCTGGGATGCGTGAGCTGTGGGCAACGGGGACTATGCACAACAGAGTTCGAATGGTCGTTGGCTCCTTTCTAGTCAAAAATCTCCTCTTAGATTGGAGACATGGCGAGAGATGGTTCTGGGACTGCCTATTCGATGCTGATTTAGCGAATAACAGCGCGGGTTGGCAATGGGTTGCGGGCTGCGGGGCTGATGCGGCACCCTACTTCCGAATATTTAACCCTGTCACACAAGGCCAGAAGTTTGATCCAACCGGGACATACATTCGAAAATACATTCCAGAGATAGCCAAGTTACCCAACAAATATCTGTGTAATCCATGGGAGGCCCCCTCAGACGTTCTGAGCTTGGCCGAAGTGATCCTTGGAGACACCTACCCTAAACCGATCATCAGCTTGTCTAGTTCACGATCATTAGCACTACAAGCATTCGCATCAACAAAAGATATAGTTACAAGTTAAAAACGCCAAGGGGGAAAAATGTTAAGAAGAGATGCATTACGACTTTTGTCACTGAGCTGTCTTCCACTTCTATCGGGTGTGGCGTCAGCAAAAGATGAACTGCGCATTGAAGTGTGGAAGAGCCCCTCGTGCGGGTGTTGTAAAGACTGGGTAACACACCTTCAAGCTAATGGGTTTGAAGTGGTGCTCTATGATACGGGTAACAATAGTGTTCGATCGCAGGTGGGTATGCCACAAAAATATGGGTCGTGCCATACCGGAATAATCCAAGGTTATGTCATTGAGGGGCATGTACCCGCTGATGACATTCGAAAACTGCTCGCACTCAAACCCAATGCACTCGGCTTATCAGTTCCTGGCATGCCAGTGGGAAGTCCTGGAATGGATGGGCCACAGTACCAAGGCCGTCAAGACCCTTTTGATGTCCTGCTAATTGTTGATGAGGAACATTCGGTTTTCAGCAGTTATCATAAAGACTAAGTTATGGCCCCTTAGGCATATTAAAGAGTAGGGATCTGTAGTACTGTGTGCTTCGTTTAAATTCTAAAGCCAATAGGCTGATGCTAATGGGAGTCAAATTAGCTTAGCGAAGACCGGACTAAATTTCCTGAAGTACGAAGATGTTTTCATATATGTCAGTCATGCGCTGGCTCAAGTTTGATGCCAACGGGGGCAAGGTTTCAGTGATTCAATCGGTAAAACGCTGTCTCCTAAATTTAAAAAACTTTTCAGGTCGAGCTTCAAGAGCTGATTTTCTGATTTTCGTTTCGTTCAATGTTGTTGTTAGATACATTATGGACACAATTTCAGTTACGTTTAATCCGGACTACCTCGTATCACTACTGTGGTTCGATTGGCTATTTATGCTTATTGCTTTGACGATGTCGATCTGTTTGCTAGCGGTGGGGGTGCGTCGCCTTCATGATGTGAACCGTTCAGCTTGGTGGCTATTGCTAGGATTCACCATCGTTGGCCTCCTATGGTTATGTTACTGGGCAGTAAAACCTGGGGATGATGACGCAAATAGATTCGGAGATCGACCAACAAACGATAGTTTTTAAAGGTTTCTTCGTAGCTCACTGGAGTTACGATGTTAACTATGTATAAAAAAGAGGCGTGTGCGCTGGCGAATTTAATGCAAATTTTTACGCCAGCCCTCCTCAGAATGTAGGAGAAACAGTAAACGACCGTTACTCTGCAGCGGCACGTGCCCTTCTATATTTCAGCAGATGTGTCACTTTAAGGCAAACCACGCTCTAATAATTTTTTGGCTTCTAGGATCTGAAGGTCAGTCATCTGTCCTTCAAGTAATCGAATCATATCAGCTCCAGCATCATCACCCGCCATGACCGCTCTAGAGAACCAAATGTACGCATTCAAATAATCCGTAAATTTGTTTCGGCCATAGCCACCGTAATACCACTGCCCAAGGGCATATAAAGAACTTGGATGATTTTGGTTAGCAGCTCTTTCGCACCAATACAGCGACTCAAGTGCATTAGCTTCAACACCAATACCTTCTCGGTAAATGACACAGAGCCAATATTGCGCCTCTAAATGGCCCCGTTGCCCAGCACTCAAATACCAAGAAGCTGCCTTCGCACGGTCGCGCGGAACATTTTTACCCTCGTGATACACAACAGCCAGACAATACTGTGCATCGGTGACGCCACTCTTGGCAATCTGCTCGAGAGCGTCAAAGGATAAACTCCCATCCGATCCAAAGGTATTAACGCAAGCGTCATAGTCCTCATCACACATTCCAACAATTGGGAAGATAAGCAATGCGACCAAGCAAATATTCACTAAGAAACTGCGCGACGAGATAATGCCCCCTGACTTAGTTTAACCATTAGGCCCTAAAAATTCACTTAAAGAGTCTAGCATCTGACGGTAAATTAATTCTTCAACAATATCTCTAGAAAAAAATCACTATCTGATGTGACAATAGCAAGCTCATGCATTCGAGATGAAAAGTATTACAAAAAACTTTTAGCGACCACTCAATTTTTGAGGTCTAATCGATGGATCAACTATTTAATCAGATTGCGCCTTGCGAAAACACAAGATCGCGGCCGCGCTGCCTACGTTCAGTGATTCAACATTATTCGCTAAAGGGATGGACACGATGTCATCCACCTTGTCTAACAGCATATCGCTTAAGCCATTCCCTTCGCTGCCTATCAGCAATAACAATTGACCAGAAAAATTAATATCCTCAATAGTCTCTCCCCGCAAAGAACAGCTGGCCATTGATCTTCCAGGAAATTCCTCAATGAGCGAGCTTAAGTCTGAATCCTCAACAATAGCGAGACGAAATTGAGCGCCCATTCCACCTCGTAAAGATTTGGGTGAATATGCATCAACTGTGCCTGCAGACAAATAAACAGTATCTACCGAAAAAGCAGCAGCAGAACGCAAAATGGAACCTAGATTACCTGGATCTTGGATACCATCTATTGCAAGCACAAACTTCGCTTCTTTATTTAAATTCAACTTTTGTTTCAATCGACCTATCGCAACAACGCCCTGCGAGGACTTAGTCGTTGATAATTTTTTAAAGATATGGGATTCAACTAGAGTAATTGAAACCTTCTCTGAAGCCTCTTGAATAAGCAAACTTATTTCTTCGCTTGTTATGGGGTCTTCAACAAAAATTTGGAGGTTCTCCAAGTAATCGTATCGAACGCACTCCTCAACCAAATGAATTCCATCCAGCACTATAAACCCAGAGTCACGACGAGCTGATCGAGATTTAATCAACTTTTGAACACGTTGAATCGTTTTATTTTGAGAAGATCGAATTAATTCCATCGTTTAAGGTAACCATCTAGAGTATTTTATTTACACATGGAATTGTGACAAATCGATCTTTAATACATGATCAGAGATCAATCGAGGAGTACTGGTGCCCAGGGCCGGAATCGAACCGGCACGCCTTTAAGGGGCCCGGGATTTTAAGTCCCGTGCGTCTACCAATTTCGCCACCCGGGCGCACCATTACCTCTTAACGCTATCACGCTGAAATGGAGGCGGGAGTCGGAATCGAACCGGCGTCAACGGCTTTGCAGGCCGCTGCATAACCACTCTGCCATCCCGCCTTTGTTCTCAGCAACGTAATCAACTAAATCTTACTGAATACGCTCAATGTGAGGCGTTAAAACCAAAAAAGGAAAACGGTTTCTGCGACACTAAAGCCACAATCAAATCCATTTCCCCGATTGGATCTTGGAGCGGGAAACGAGGCTCGAACTCGCGACCTCAACCTTGGCAAGGTTGCGCTCTACCAACTGAGCTATTCCCGCTTTAAGAGGCGATGATTTTAGGACCATTTGACGCTTAATGCAAATCAAGAGTACAAGTAATTGATCTACTTAGGTTTTTTGTATGCCCTATATCCTTCAAGTCTAAAAAAACTAAATAAGCGGACTAGCCAATGACTTTTAACAGCTTATTTAGAATTAGCTGCGAGGATTGATGATGCCCTTTTTATGTAGTAGAACATTGACCAAACGGTAAGCACCACCGCTACATAAACAAGAATAGTACCCAGTTCGTAGGTCGGAATAAAGTAAACTGGCTCATACAAAAACAGTAAGATAATCGCCACCATTTGAGCCGCGGTCTTGAGTTTTCCGATGAATGAGACCGCAACCCCACGGCTCTCTCCAATGAGTGCCATCCACTCTCGAAGCGCAGAGATGGCAAGCTCCCGACCTATAATAATTGCAGCCGCAAAAATACCCACACGATCTAACCACACCAAAATCACTAATGCTGTCGTGACCATTAATTTATCTGCAACAGGATCCAGAAAAGCACCAAATCGAGTTGTTTGATTGAATTTTCGCGCTAAAAACCCATCCAACCAATCCGTAATCGCGGCAAGCGTAAAAATAAATGCAGCCGTTAAATTTTTATCTGACGAGGGTAGTAACAAATCAGGGATATAAAAAACACAAATAAGCAATGGGATCAAAAAGATCCGCCCCCATGTCAATAAATTTGGTAGCGATATGCGCATAATTAATTACTATTCCTGTTTATTGCGGCCTGAAAGGTTCTATCTTCCTGACCATATTCCAATAAAGTCACTGCGCTATCCTTTTGGTATCAGCCATTTATATGTCATTAATGTAACTGCCGATAGATGTGCTCCGCAAGTTTTTTGCTAATACCTTCAATCTTAGCAATCTCCTCAATACTGGCGGCAGCAACCTCCTTAACCCCTCCAAACTGGGAGAGAAGTCTTTGTCTGCGCTTGGCACCAATACCCTCAATATCTTCAAGGCGAGATTGAGTTCTCTTCTTGTCACGTCGTTTTCGGTGGCCTTGAATAGCAAACCGATGCGATTCATCACGAATGTGCTGTATTAAATGAAGACCGGAATCATGTGCATGGAGTTTTATCACCTCACCCGTTCGAGCATCTATTAGTGTCTCTTGTCCCGCCTTTCGCTCTTCGCCTTTACCAACTCCGATTACCGCAAGGTCATCCAAACCCAACTCGCTAAGAGCGCTTAATGAAGAAGATAATTGCCCCTTTCCTCCGTCAATCAATATGAGATCTGGAAGCTTTCCTTCTCCAGTAATAACACGTTGATAACGACGAGATACAACCTGGTTCATAGCAGCATAATCATCACCGGGCGTAATGTTGTTAATATTAAAGCGTCTATACTCTCCAAATTGCATTTCTCCTCGATCGTAAACGACACAGGAAGCTACCGTTGATTCGCCCATGGTATGACTGATATCAAAGCACTCGATCCGGTTCAAGTTCCCCTCTAAGCCCAAGGCTCTCTGGAGCGCCACAAGGCGATCCATTTGAGTCTCTTTTGTTCTTAATTGCTGCTGAATAGATAATTCCACATTTTTTTCTGACATCTTTAACCACATTCGACGCTCCGAAATAGGATTATCATTAATGCGAACTTTCCGCTCAAAAGATTGTTCAAAATGTTTGATGAACACGTCTTTATCAATTTTCTTATTGATTACGATCTCATCAGGAACGTCACCCAATTGATAATGATGCGTGAGAAATGCTTCCAGCGCATCACCTTCATCTTGATCCGATGCATTTTTTGGATAAAACACCTTATCACCACGGTGTGATCCGCCACGTATCACTGTTAGATTTATGCCAACTAATCCATCGATACTTGCCACCGTAACGATATCAACGTTTCTATTTCCACTACCGATCACAAATTGAGTTTCTCGGACCTTAGTTAGTGCACGCATCCGATCTCGAAATACTGCTGCGCGCTCAAACTGCATATTCTCCGAGAAATGAAGCATTTCATTCTCTAAGGACTGAATCACCTCATTTTCTTTACCCTGTAGAAACATCGAGGCATTCGTCACGTCGCTTTGATAGTCCTCTTTTGATATTTGTTTCACGCATGGCCCCGAACAGCGCTGAATTTGATAAAGCAAACAGGGGCGGGACCGATTTGAAAATACACTATCTTCACAAGTGCGCAGTCGAAACACCTTCTGTAACAGATGAATGCTCTCTCTCACAGCATAGGTGTTTGTGAATGGTCCAAAAAAACGATCCTTGGTGACAGCAGAACCTCGATACGAGCTGATTTTAGGGTATGCATGCTTAGTTAATACAATGTAGGGGTACGATTTATCATCTCTAAAAATAATATTATATTTTGGCTTTAACGAATTTATTAAACTGTGCTCTAAGAGCAGGGCTTCAGACTCTGAACGAGTCACAGTAGACTCGATACGAATAATTTGCTTCACCATCAATTGGATTCTGGGTGACAAATTTCCCTCTTTTCTGAAGTAGGACATCACTCTTTTTTTCAGGTTCACGGCTTTACCAACATACAAAACATGATCCCCCTGCCCAATCATACGGTAGACACCTGGAAGACCCGGTAGACGCTTGGCCTCTGGCAGGCCACTAAAATCTGATTCGTTGTTTACTTTCATCATTTTTGATCGAGTAACTCTCTCGTCCTCACAAAAACACTTCTGAACATCTCGTGTGTTAACCGGCGAGTTTGCGTGTTGTACCTAGAGCAATGGTAACTATCAATCATGCGTAAGTCGGGATTGAGCTGATGTATTGATTCATGGCCAAACGGATACAGCGATTGCTTGAGTTTTAAGGCTTTTAATACTGCGGTATGAGCAACTGATCCGAGCGCTATGATAATTCCTTGTTTAGGCACCTGTTCTAATTCTTCCAAAAGAAATGGATTACAGTTATTCACCTCAGACCCAATCGGCTTATTTTGTGGCGGCAGACACCGTACCGCATTCGTTATTCGACAATCTTTCAATTGAAGGCCATCTGATTCAGATTCAGACACAGGGTGAGTCGAGAACCCTAAATCATAGATCGTTTGATACAAAAGAACACCAGCATGATCACCTGTAAAAGGACGTCCAGTTCGATTTGCGCCATGCATTCCCGGTGCCAGACCCACTATTAGCACACGAGCATTCAAATCGCCAAAGGATGGGACTGGACGTGCATAATAGTCGGGGCAATCTTCCCTCACCTGAGCAAGGAAACTTGCAAGCCGTGGGCACTTGCGACAATCTAAACTGAAGGTTTTTTTTGAAATTTGCATTAGCGCTTAAGGACCTGTTCCATCGTTGATATGATGTAGAATCTCATCTTTAATCTTAAATTTAATCGAGGGTACCGTGGCAAAAGTCCTTGCAACCGAAGTTCGTGTAGGAAATTTAATTGAACTCGACAAACGAGTTTGGCGAATTGTGAAATCGTACCATGTTCACGTTGGTGGTCGTGGTGGAGCTTTCATGCAACTAGAGCTTAAAGATGTCGAAGGCGGCACAAAACGTAATGAACGAATTCGGACCGATGAGAAAATAGAACGTGCATTTGTAGAGACACGTGATATGCAATATCTCTATCAAGATGGCGACAATTTCGTCTTCATGGACCAACAGAACTACGAACAACTCAACCTGCCCGCTGATTTCTTAGAAGGCCAAGCAGGTTATTTGGTTCCGAACTGCGACGTTAGAGTCAATATGCACAATGATCGGCCGATCGGGATTGAATTGCCAACATCAGTAGTCTTAACTATCAGCGATACAGAACCTGGCATTAAAGGTGCGACAGCTACAGGATCTTATAAACCAGCAAAAATGGAAACGGGTATCACCGTAGCCGTCCCACAGTTCGTAGGTACCGGAGAAAAAATCAAGGTCAACACTGACACCGGTGAGTATATGGAGCGATCTAACTAATCGCCTTTAGCGCTCGAACAAGTTCTTTGGATGAAGTCTCGTAAGAAGAAGAATCCATTAAAATGCTTTTTGGCATATCGACGATATCGAATATTTTTTTAGCCACACCGTGATCATCTAAAAATACCTCAGCCATCGAAGTCGTTAGCGCTTCATCCGCAGCAGCTGGATCATTACACATGAGGATCAAATCACATCCAGCTTCAAAGGCTTTGGATGATCGCAAGGTCGCACTACCCATCAATGTGGCGGCTCTCATAGATAAATCATCGCTAAAAATTAGCCCCTTGAAACCAAGTTTAATTCTAAGAATTTCTCGTAACCATTTACTAGAAAAACATGCCGGAGAAGCATCGACACTCGGAAACGTAACATGAGCAGGCATAATGCCGGCGAGATAAGGATTTAACGCATCGAACGGTCGAATATCTACATTTATCATCTCTGATATATCCCTTCCGTCTATCGCCTCATTTAGATGCGTATCCGCTGAAACACCACCGTGGCCTGGAAAATGCTTACCAACCGAGGCAACACCTGCGAGCCTCAGACCCTCTACTAATTCATGTCCGAGCTCAGATATCGCCTTCGGCTCTGAATGAAACGCCCGATCACCAATAACTGAACTATTCTTTCGGTTGATGTCGAGTACTGGAGCAAAGGTTAAATCAATACACATATCTTTTAATTCCGAACCAAGAATAATCCCGACGTGACGAGCAATTGCACAAGCGTGCTTCTGATCTTGATCCCATAAACGACCTAGCACCTCCATAGGAGGAATTCTTGTAAATTCTGCTTGGAAGCGTTGAACTCGACCACCTTCTTGATCGACACAAACAAGCATTGGATCCTGTTTGATAGCTTTTATGTCGTGCGTGAGTTGTTGTAACTGAGGTTTGTTTTTGAAGTTACGCGCAAACAATATAACGCCAGCACATCTAGGATGAGCTAATCGTTCACGATCCGCATCGCTTAACTCAAAGCCGGCAACATCTAAGATAACTCGGCCCGTCATGCTTATCCTGACGCCTCAGCTATAGCGTAAGCGCTCAACAGGCTTCCCTCATGACTAAAACTCACAAAGACGGAGCCGACATGGTTTTCATTTAAATACTGCTTCAGCTTAAGATCAAAAAATAAGTCTGGCTTTCCAATTTCGTTACTGATAATACTAATCGAATGTAAAGTTACTGGCGCTCTCAATCCAGTGCCTAGCGCCTTGGAGATAGCTTCCTTTCCAGAGAATCGTGTCGCGAGATAGTGAATTTTTCGTCTTGCTCCTTGATACTGCTGATTTTCCTCCGCGGTAAGCACATGATCAACAAACCGGTCACCATATTTATCGAAAAGTCGCTCGACTCGGGCCATATCCAAAAGATCTAATCCAATTCCAAAAATCATTTAGACATAGGATTTTTTAATTTCGGCTAAGTACCGTTGCACGGCATTTTGCATTCCATATTCCAAAGCATCAGCCGTTAACGCATGACCAATAGAGACTTCCTTTACGTGAGGAACCTCAGCCAAGAAATACGACAAGTTACCAAGGTTAAGGTCATGCCCAGCATTAACGTCAAGGCCAAGCTCAGCCGCTCGGAAAGCGGACTCTCTATACATGCCTGTGACTCTCGCCCTATCACCAGAGTCAAAAGCATCAGCAAAACTTTCGGTGTAAAGTTCCACTCGATTAGCACCAAGCTCTTTGGCCAACATCATCTGATCAGGTGATGGATCCATGAACAAACTTACTCTTATGCCCAGGTCCCTTAACTCTTTAATAATCGGCTCTAGACGTGCTCCATCTAATCTAAGATCCCAACCATGGTCAGACGTGACGGCAGAAGCATCATCTGGAACCAGTGTAGCCTGATCGGGTATGGCCGCCCGCACAACCTCCATGAGTTGATGAAAGGGGTTTCCCTCGATGTTAAATTCAGCCCCTTGAAACTGTCCAACCACCCGTGACAATGGCTCAACATCACTGCAACGAATGTGACGCTCATCCGGTCTTGGGTGAATAGTAATTCCAGAAGCCCCAGATTCAAGAGCCAGATAAGCAAGCCGTACGATATCTGGACGTTCAAGCATCCGCGCATTTCGCAGTAAAGCAATTTTATTAACGTTTACACTTAATTTAGTCATAACCAAAGTTGCTAATTTGATTGCAGATCGATGAGTAATCGTCTCGTATGCAAAGACTTATTACCTAAATGGTGACTCATCAGGGAACGCATCAGCAATTTACATTGCGACAACGTTACTGGATCATCTAGATTATCGTTAGCGATATCCATGATTGCTCTACCCGACAATCTTAAATCAATCTTTGCATCAGGATTGATACGAGCTGGCCCAACACCCATTATATAAGTATAAACCTCACCTTCCTTGATCTCTTTTTGTGTTTTAACATCATGCGTTAAGGTTAATCCATAACCCAGCTCAGCGAGCAATATTCGCTCAAAACGGCGCAGAATTTTCTCAACTTCTGGCTTTTTTACGCTAAGAGCATGAATCGCGCCCTCATAGACTTCGAATAAACGTTCATGAGGATCATCTCTTATGAGTAATTTTAAAATTAATTCATTGATATAAAACCCGCTCATCAAGGCTGTTCCCTTTAAACGAGGCAGCCCAAAACGGAGTTCCGCACCATACAACGTCTTCAATTCTGCCCTGCCACCCCATGACACATAAAGTGGTTGGAACGATTGAAGCGCGCTGCGTAGAAGAGAGTTAGGTCGCCTAGCTCCCTTAGCCACGACACCGATTCGACCAAATTGTTTAGTAAATACCTCCACAATTAGACTGGTCTCTCGGTACGAATACGAGTGCAGAACAAATGCTTCCTGATCAGTCCTTCGGGATTGATCCGACATCAGACTTCATTCATAACCAAAATACTTAACGGATTGAGAATCATCAACCCACCCTTTTTTCACCTTTACCCATAATTTTAAAAAAACTTTTCCATCAAAAAAATGCTCCATCTCAATCCGGGCTTTTGTTCCAATGACTTTAAGTTTACTTCCTTGCGCGCCAATGATCATTCCTTTATGCGCAGCCTTAGCGACCACAATCGTCGCATGAATACTTCGAAGCCCATTGTTCAGTTTAAATTCTTCAACTTCAACAGCGACTCCGTAAGGTATTTCATCACCCATCAAATGAAATAATTTTTCTCGAATAATTTCTGCAGCAAAAAATCTTTCTGGTCTATCCGTTAAGGTGTCCTCTTCATATATAGGCTGACCTTCGGGCAATTTAGATTGGATCGCATTAATTAATACGTCCAATCCATTACCACGGCGGGAGCTCGTAGGAATGATGTCGGCAAACGTATAGAGCATCTTTACGCGATCAATAAAGGGTAACAGATCGTTTGGCGAAGAAAGTTGATCAATCTTACTGATCACACAAATCACCGGAACATTTTCAGGAAACATCGCAATCAGTTTCAGATCATCCTTTTGAATCAATTTCGCCTCTAAAACTAAGATCACCACATCGACCTCAGCAAGACTGCTGGAGACGGATCGATTCATGGCGCTATTGAGCATCGATGTATGCGTCAATTGAAATCCAGGCGTATCTAGAAATCGAATTTGGGATTTTTCGTCGGAATAAACACCAAGAATTTTATGCCGTGTTGTCTGCGCCTTGCGAGACACAATGCTGAGCTTCGTTCCCAACAACGCATTTAACAAACTTGACTTTCCAGCATTAGGGACACCAATTACAGCTGTTGATCCAATTAACACACGTGAGTTCTGGTGTTCGTCATCGGAAACTAAAATCTCACTCATCGACTGTCTCCAATAGGTTCTTGTTTAATTAAATCATAAGCTAATCGAGCTGCTTCTTGCTCTGCTGATCGTCTGTTACGACCACCACCCTGTGCGGTCAATCCCATAGATGGTATTTGACACTCAACAATGAACTCCTGATCATGTGCCTCGCCCAGAATGTCGAATACTTTATATTCAGGTAAGGGTACGTGTCTTGCCTGTAAATACTCCTGTAATTTTGTCTTAGGATCCTTACTCAGCAAACTAGGGTCTGTATTGTCCAAGTAGGCAGAATACAATTCTGTGATCACGCGTTCGACTGCCTCAAATCCTGAGTCAAGATAAACAGCACCGAACAGAGCTTCAACCGCATCAGAGAGTATTGAGGGTCTCTCGCTGCCACCAGTCTTTAGTTCGCCAGCTCCTAACTTCAAATATTTACCCAGGTCAAGGTCTTTTGAGACATGAGTGAGCCCTTCTTGATTAACGAGAACAGATCTAACTCGGGTCAACTCTCCTTCAGGCAACCCTAAATAACGATCGAACAAAAATCTTCCAATAACCAGATTAAGTACTGCATCTCCCAAAAACTCTAATCGCTCATTATTTAATGAGCCGAAGGACCGATGCGTCAAAGCCTCTTTCAAAAGTCTTGGGTTTTGAAACTCATACTTGATCTTAACCTCTAGCTCATGCATCTATACCCTTTGCGAAAAACTAGAAAAATACTCACTTATTTTAACCATGTGCCTGACCTGGAAAATTCCCCAGCATTCCAAACAACCATAAAAGCTCGACCGATAATATGATCGTCGGGCACAAAACCCCAATAGCGACTATCAGAACTAGAATCCCGGTTATCCCCCATCATGAAGTAGTGGCCGTCTGGCACCGTGCATATAAACCCCGTATCACTAAAGGCACATTTATCTCGACCGCTAAACTGCCTTACACCGATCAAACGAACACTTGGCTCTTCAGGCTCTACTAATATCAAATGCTCTTCATCTTCAAATTTTTCTTTGAATTGCCATGCAGACGCGTAAGAGTTTTTATCTGAATATTGGTAATCCTCTAAACGTGTGGTTTCTACCGCTTCGCCGTTAATTGTGAGTCGTTTATCTCGATACTCCAAACGGTCTCCAGGCACACCCACAACACGCTTAATGTAATCCAGAGTCTTATCTCGCGGATAACGAAAGACCACAATATCCCCACGCTCAACATCTCCGGTAGGAATCAACTTCGTGTTCAGAACAGGAAGTCTAATACCGTAACTAGATTTGGTAACCAATATGTAATCACCAACGAGTAACGTCGGTATCATCGAGCCAGAAGGAATTTTAAAAGGCTCTACTAAAAATGACCTTAGCAAGAAAACTGCCAGGATAACGGGGAAAAAACTCTTAGAGTATTCGATCCACCATGGATCCTTAACTCCCGCTCTTTTCTTCGCTAGCCATAGGCGGTCAATAAGTACGACTAAGCCAGTGATCAAAAGCAATGAGAGCATCAAGATTGCAAATTTCATTTAAATTCCTTGTGTCTTTTAACTTCAATCCACCTGTAAGATAGCAAGAAATGCCTCTTGAGGGATTTCTACGGAACCAACTTGCTTCATACGGCGCTTACCTGCTTTTTGTTTTTCCAACAGTTTTTTCTTACGCGAAATATCTCCGCCATAACACTTTGCCAACACATTTTTACGGAGCGCCTTAACGTTCTCTCTCGCGATAATTTGCGAACCAATAGATGCTTGCACTGCAACATCAAACATCTGTCTTGGTATCAGTGCTCGCATGCGGGAGGCCAAATCACGACCTCTGGAAAGAGAATTTCCCCGATGAACAATCAAAGATAAAGCATCCACGCGCTCACCATTAATTAAAATATCTAATTTACATAAATCATCTACTCGGTACTCTTTAAATTCATAGTCAAGCGATGCATATCCCCTAGACACAGATTTGAGCTTATCAAAAAAATCCAGCACAACTTCATTGAGTGGGAGCTCGTAAGATAGCATCACCTGTCGTCCCAAATACTGCATATTCTTCTGTATGCCACGTTTGTTATTACAAAGCGTCATGACGGGTCCAACATAATCTTGAGGCATTAAAATATTGGCCGTAATAATCGGCTCTCGAATTTCATCCACTTTGCTAAGGTCAGGCAATTTTGAAGGATTTTCAATATCTGAGACTGAGCCATCTTTCATAAGCACCTGATACACCACCGTCGGGGCGGTAGTAATTAGGTTCATGCCGTACTCTCGCTCAAGCCTCTCCTGAACGATATCTAGATGGAGTAATCCCAGAAAACCGCAGCGGAAGCCGAAACCGAGCGCTTGGGATGTTTCAGCCTCAAAACGCAAACTGGCATCGTTGAGCTGGAGCTTCTCTAACGCATCTCTTAACGAGTCATACTCGTTGGCCTCCACTGGGTATAAGCCAGCAAAAACCTGAGGCTTAACCTCTTTAAAGCCAGGTAATGCCTCTGTCGCAGAATTTTTGGCGGAGGTGATCGTGTCACCAACTTTAGCAGCTTTAAGCTCCTTCACTCCAGAGATCACAAAACCTACCTCACCCGCTGACAACTTTTTACAGGCAACTGACCGAGGCGTGAAATGACCAACTTGTTCACATTGGTGCGTCGATTTATTTGACATCAACATAATCTGATCTTTGGCTTTGAGCTCGCCATCAATTAATCTGATCAGCATCACGACACCCACGTAATTATCAAACCAAGAGTCAACAATAAGCGCCTTAAGCGGTGCATTAGGGTCGCCCTTTGGGGGTGGAATATCACGAACCACCATATTTAAGAGCTCTAAAATGCCTTGACCTGTTTTCGCGCTCGCAGTTAATGCTCCGATCGCAGGTATTCCTACAATATCTTCTATCTCTTCAATCACACGATCTGGATCAGCAGATGGAAGATCGATCTTATTGAGAACTGGAATCACATCCATGCCAAGGTCAATAGCGGTATAACAGTTAGCTACTGTTTGAGCCTCCACGCCCTGAGACGCATCAACAACAAGTAACGCACCCTCACACGCAGATAAAGACCTTGATACCTCATAAGAGAAGTCCACATGACCCGGTGTGTCGATCAAATTGAGTTGATATATGTCGCCGTCATCAGCCTTAAAACTCAACGTAGCGGTTTGAGCCTTAATTGTAATGCCACGCTCGCGCTCTAAGTCCATGGAATCTAGCACCTGAGATTCCATTTCACGATCACTAAGTCCGCCACATGTCTGAATGAAACGGTCAGCCAGGGTGGACTTTCCGTGGTCAATGTGTGCGATTATTGAAAAATTTCTGATATGCCGCATTAAGACAGCACAAAATTGTGCTTACCAAAAGAGAAAGGGAGAATTCTACCGGATTCCCCCTTTTCTAGATACGTATTAACGGTTGAACACGTCTTACTTAGACTTTAATCGAATTGGAACATACAGTGAACCGCCACCCCTTTGAATCAATAATGCCACGCTTCTAGCATTTGTATATCTCTCCATTAATGATTTAAATTGAGAGACTGATTCAACGTCATCATTGTTTAAAGCGAGCACGATATCCCCAGGGCGCAACCCAGCTTGCTCACCTGCGCCAGCCACCCTGTCGATCTTGACCCCACCTTTCAGCTCAAGTTGCTTGAGTTGTTGTGGATCAATATCGGAAACCATTAACCCTAGTTCCTCGACGACATTCATGGATAGATCTTTACTCTTTTGTTTTTCAGATCCTGCCGTCATATCGGCTGGAATTTCCCCAACGGTCAAGCTCAGAATCATGGACCGCTTCTCTCGCCACACTTGAACATCTACCTTTTTACCTGGCCGAGTTTGTCCTACGATGCGAGGCAGGTCATTTGAGGTCTCTACTCTAGTTTCGTCGAAGGTAAGAATGATATCTGAAGTTTGTATCCCCGCCTTACTCGCAGCACCACCTTTCTCGACCCGGCTAACGAGGGCTCCGCGTGGTTTATCAAGACCGAACGAATCAGCCAACTCTGCTGTCACTTCCTGAATTACGACGCCGATTCGCCCCCTTTTGACTCGACCATCAGTCTTTAGCTGGTTTGCAACATCCACAGCGACGTCAATCGGAATCGCAAAAGAAAGCCCCATGAATCCGCCCGTTCGGCTGTAGATTTGAGCATTAATCCCAACAACTTCGCCGTCCAAATTGAACAAAGGCCCACCCGAGTTTCCGGGATTTATCGCCACATCAGTTTGAATAAAAGGGACATAATTTTCCTGAGGTAACGAACGGCCTTTTGCACTCACAATACCTGCGGTAACCGTACTCTCAAAGCCGAATGGCGAGCCAATGGCCAATACCCAATCACCTACACGAAGTTTGTCAGGGTCTCCAATACTGACAAACGGTAAATCTGAAGCGTCAATCTTGATAACGGCGACATCTGTTCGCTTATCAACCCCTATTAACTCCGCTGAATATTCACGTTTATCGTTTAACTTAACAGTTATATCATCTGCTGCCGCGACCACATGTGAGTTAGTTAATATATACCCATCCGCACTTATAATAAAACCTGAACCGAGTGAACGTGACTCTCTTTGAGCACCTTCAGGAGGCGCGAACCTTTTAAAAAAGTCGTAAAAAGGATCATCCTCAGGGACAGGAATACTGTTTGGTTGATCAATCGTACTCTTAGTACTGATATTTACTACCTTCACACCCTGCTCGTCGACCAAATCAGCAAAACTTGGCAATTCAACGGCCGCAACCAATGAAATATGTAGCAAAGAAATAAATCCCAAAACAATTTTGAATGCAAATTTCAAGTTACTTTCCCCCTCAATAATTCTGTTGACTTTTAAACTTCTAAATTTGAATTCAATTAATTCTTCACCAGTGAGTCCCCCATCTGCTTCAACGCATTGGCTGGGACGTCACCAAGAACAGTCACAAATCGATCGTTAAGTACTAAGCGGTAGACATTCAGTGATCCTTCTTTAGCCAATCCGGCATTAAATCGGCTTGTACCGCTTGAATCGATAAAAATCGATACAGCAGCAAATCCATCTGAAAACACCAAATGTACTCTTGAGCCTCGCTGACCTATAGTTTTTTCCGACTTCATCACTTGCTTAAAACCTTGGGGTGGTCGACTCACCGACCATAACGATTCGGAATCAGAAGCTGCAGTGCGAAGTTGCTTTTTTGCGCCGCGATCCAGCTTCCAAGCCAGTGCTACCTCTTCATAAACCGAGCGCGTCATTGCCTCCGTTACGTGATTTCCTATTGCCACCTCGGTAAACATAATTTGTTCCACAAGTTCGTTACGCTCGGTGTACATCTGTGCCTTAACTTGAAGTCCGGTTTTTTGGTCTATCCAAAGTTCATGTCTGTACCGTAATGCATCGCGCGGTACTAATGAGACATGCGTTGCAAATCGACCTGCGATTCTATCCACATCGCCAATGAAAACATCATAATTTTCACCTATCGTAGAAATTTGATTGGGAGTTAAAGAGGGAAAACTCCTCTCCTGAACTCCGAATTTGCTTTTCACAAATTTCTTGCTTGGCAGATACACCAAGACGCTGTCGTCGACTCGAGCTATCTCTAAAGCTTCACCATCGAGACGCTCTATTTTTTCCAACTCTTTCGGACCACTGCCATAATGAGTAATTCGACAAGTCTCGAAGTGATCTCCTTTTTGAATTACAAATACGCCGGTGAAATCTAAGGTTCGTCCTGCATACGCGACTTGTTTCAAAGCAACTGCAGCGTCTGGCTGACTCAACTTTTCTCTCTCAGCTTGAGCATAAATGCTCGAAGTAGCAGCTACGAGAGCAAAGGATAGAATCAACAAAAATTTCTGCATAGGATTTAGCGTTTCTCTCTTTAATCGTCTGTTTGATTAACTAGGACGCTGGCACCCACCCCTCGAGGGTTGACCTGTTGGTGCGCGGCCAAATATTCTGTAATTGCTTCGTCATAGATGTTTTCTAAAGCAACCTGCTGCTCCTGCGCCACAAAATCTCGCAGAGCTATCCTCACATCAAACGGGCTATTGTCTGCAATCCCCAACCAGCCCACAACACCTATGACTGCAAAAGAGGCAGCAATTTTCATCCACGACTGTTCAATCGGCTTCTTTACACGATTCATTAGAGGGGCGACTACTGTTGGCTCCGCATCCAAAGCCTCATGGAATCGGCTCTGAGACAGACCAGATCGGGCCTCAGAACGAATGACGTCACCAACCACATGGTAAGTCCTCCATACATCCCTGGCCTGAGAAGATTTTTTTAGAGATTGATAAGTGACAGCCTCCTGCTCATCTCCAACCTCACCATCAATGAGGCCTGAAATATATTCTTTATTCACCATCGTTTACCCTCTCCCACATCTAGCATTGGCTTAATTTTTTGCGATATCGCCTCACGAGCCCGAAAAATTCTGGATCGAACGGTACCGATGGGGCACCCCATAGCATCCGCAATGTCCTCATAACTCATACCTTCAATTTCACGCAACATTATTGCCTCCCTCAAGTCTGCCGGCAATTCATCCATTGTTTTGTTTACAGCCTCACCAATTTGCTTCGTAATGAGTTCTGCCTCTGGAGTTGCACTATCACTGATAAATCGATCTTCTTCAAAGTCATCATCATCATTTTTTTCGAATTGGCTCAAAGATATAGGCCGTTTCGATGCTGCTACAAGATGATTTTTAGCGGTATTAACGGCTATTCTGTATAACCACGTGTAAAAGGCACTGTCGCCACGAAATTTTGCCAAAGCACGATAGGCCTTGATGAAAGACTCTTGAACAACGTCCTCAACCTCCGCTTCAGAGCGCACAAAACGAGCGACCAGACGACTTACTCTACGTTGATATTTTGTAAACAACATCTCAAACGCGACTTTATCTCCGCGTTGAACCCTCTCGACGAGGCTATTGTCCTTCTCTTTCTCCGACATAACCACGAGCTTACCAGATTGTTCTTTCTTAATAGCACTTGAAGGAAGATTTAAATGAGTATTAAGTGACATGTCCATAATGTTACCCCTGCTTTTTAATGGTGTTTCTCTATGAGCACCAAACTGTAGCGTGAGTTCCCCAAATATTCTCAAAATTTAATAAATTAAATCTTCCTAAAAAACTGATATAACCTGACGAATTGCGTTACTCTAGCCAAAATATACAAAATAACCGAATTTAAACCATTGATCAGTTTCGATATAGTCATTTTGGGCAGCGGATTAGCCGGATTAGCTACGGCATTAAGACTCGCACCGCATCGAAAAGTCGCTGTGGTAACCAAGAAAAAAATGCTGGACGGAGCGAGTAACTGGGCTCAAGGGGGCATTGCAGCGGTTGTTGACGCATTTGACACACATGCCTCTCACGTTACAGACACTCTGGTTGCTGGGGCGCATTTAAGTGATGTCGATATCACCCGTTTGGTTGTTGAAAAAGGCGCTCAAGGCATTGAATGGCTCGTTGATCAAGGGGTGAATTTCACGAAAGATGAAAACACGTCTTCAGGACTCCATTTAACGATGGAAGGTGGACATAGTTTTCGAAGAATTATCCATGCAGATGATGCAACTGGACACGCAGTTCAAACCACCCTCGAAGAGCGGGTTCGCGCACATCCCAACATCACCATTTTAGAGAATCACGTAGGCATTGACCTAATTACAAAAAGAGACACCCTCTCAAATAAAGACCGTTGCTGCGGAATTTACGTCTTAGATGCCAGCAAGGATGTCGTCGTTGCAATCCAGTCTCCTTATGTAGTCTTAGCTACGGGTGGTGCGGGAAAAACTTACTTGTACACAACAAATCCAGACACATCGACTGGAGATGGCATTGCAATTGGATGGCGAGCGGGTTGCAATGTATCCAACATGGAATTCATTCAGTTTCACCCAACGTGTCTGTATCACCCTGAAGCCAAGTCGTTTTTGATCTCTGAAGCAATTCGCGGCGAAGGTGGATTATTACTGCTACCGAATGGTCACCGATTTATGCCTGATTACGATACGCGAGCAGAGTTGGCTCCGCGAGATATCGTAGCGAGGAGTATAGACGCAGAGATGAAAAAACATGGTGTCGATTGTGTTTATTTGGATATTTCACACAGAGGGTTAACGTTCATTAAAGAGCATTTCCCAAACATTTTTAATCGGTGCTTAGAACTTGGTATAGACGCATCCAAGGAGCCTATTCCGGTTGTACCAGCCGCTCACTATACCTGCGGTGGCATCAACACATCAATTCATGGATTGACTGACATTAACGGCCTTTATGCCATCGGCGAAACTGCCCACACTGGACTTCATGGCGCAAACCGTCTTGCAAGCAACTCTCTTCTGGAGTGTTTGGTATTTTCAGAACAAGCGACGAAACACATACTTGCTCAAAAACAATACGAGTTAGAGGCGGTAGCCGAATGGGATGAAAGTCGCGTCACAAATTCTGACGAGGAAGTTATTATTGCCCACAATTGGGATGAACTAAGACGTTTTATGTGGAACTATGTAGGCTGTCTCTTATACACATCTCCGAGCCCACGAGACAGGCAGAAATCTCG